>JBLWKA010000010.1:0-72705 GCA_048381555.1 Oscillochloridaceae bacterium umkhey_bin13 | reverse complement strand
CGCGTGGTGGGGGGGGCCCTGGGGGGTTCGCTAAAAAAAAAAAAACGGCGCCCGCGACACCCAACCGCGCGCCCGCGCTCCTTTTTTCTTACACCAACGCCTTCTCGGTCTCGCGGTCGAAGATATGCATCTTCTCCATATCGAGCACCAGTTCGATCGAGTGGCCGGTGCGGGCACCCGTGCGCGGGTCGAGCCGCCCAATGAACTCTTTGCCACTATTTTCGACGTAGGCGTAAACCTCGGAACCCATCGGCTCAATCACGTTCACGCTAGTGGTGAGGCGGGTGGTCTCATCTACGCCACGGGGCACATAATTGGCATCGTGCAGGTCTTCGGGGCGGATCCCGAAGAAGATATCTTTGCCGGTTTGACTACCGATCTTATCAACTTTGCTGGCCGGCACCCGCACCACAAAATCCTTGCCTGCAACAACGGCCAGGCCCCCATCAACGCGCTCGATCTTGGCTTCGAAGAAGTTCATCGAGGGGCTGCCGATAAAGCCGGCCACAAACATATTGCCGGGCGAATCGTAGAGGTGCTGCGGCGTATCGAGCTGCTGCAGAATGCCATCACGCATGACGGCAATGCGCGTTCCCATGGTCAGGGCCTCGGTCTGGTCGTGGGTCACGTAGATGAAGGTAGTCTTGAGGCGCTGATGCAGCTTGCTGATCTCGGCCCGGGTCTGCACGCGAAGTTTGGCATCAAGGTTCGAGAGCGGCTCGTCCATCAAGAAGACCGCCGGGTCACGCACGATGGCACGACCGAGGGCCACACGCTGGCGCTGACCACCCGAGAGCGCTTTGGGCTTGCGTTCAAGCAAGTGACCAATCGAGAGCATATCGGCGGCTTCTTTCACCCGCTTGTCAATCTCTTGCTTGGGCACCTTGCGCAACTTCAGACCAAAGGCCATATTGTCATAGACGCTCATGTGAGGATAGAGCGCGTAGCTCTGGAAGACCATGGCGATATCGCGGTCTTTGGGGGGCACATCGTTGACGACGCGGTCACCAATCCAAATATTGCCATCGGTGATCTCTTCGAGGCCAGCCAGACAGCGCAGTGCGGTGGACTTGCCACAGCCCGACGGGCCAACCAGCACCAGAAACTCACCGTCGTCAATCTCGATATTCAGATCCTTGAGTACCGTCACCTCACCGAAGCGTTTCCAGACCTGCTCGAACTTAATACCTGCCATGGGGTCGTTCCTCCTTGAGCTATGAACCAACACTGGTGTGGGAATAGCCGATAGCGCGATAGCCGATAGCCTGACGGCCTGTGTAGGGTTACGTTTCTACTCGACTCGTAAACCGGCTATGTGCGCTGAAGCGGCGGCGCAGTAGAACGTCGGATAATCAAGGTCAGGTTGAGGTTTGGCGGGGTTGGGAGGGGGCGACGTTCAACCTGAGCGATCAGATGCTGCGCGAGGGCTGCGCCAAGGTTTCGGCGCGGGGCACGCAGAGTGGTCAGGGGCGGGTGGGTATGGGCGGCGAGCGGAAGATCACCGCAACCCACCAGCGAGAGATCGGAGCCAACGATGAGGCCAGCATCACGCAGGGCGTGCATGGCCCCAAAGGCAAGGTCATCGCTGGCGGCCAAGACAGCGGTGGGTGGTTCAGGGCAGGCCAGCAACTCTTGCATCGCGGTCATGCCATCATTCTGGCTCCGGCCCGCCTCAACCACCAGGGCGGGATCATCAGCCAGGCCCGCCGCAGCCAGGGTGGTTGTAAAACCCTGATAGAACGGCTCGCTATCACTCAGTTCAGCGGGCAGATTGATCAGCGCGATCCGCCGATGGCCGAGTACCAACAGGTGACGGGTCGCCTCGGCAGCGGCACTATCAAGGGCAAAGCCGATGCTTGGGCAGGGTTGAACGCTGGTGGGCACCCCAGCCCCAACACAGGGCACCCCGGCCGCAGCCAGTTGCGGCACCCGCTCATCCGCCAGGCACAGGTCAAGCAGCACTAGGCCATCTACCCGCCCGGTGCGGGCCAAATCCTCGCCCAGGTGCGCTTCGGGCTGCTGCGCATTAGTCGCCAATAAAAGGTAGTAGCCGTGATTTGCGGCGGCTTCAGTCAAACCGGCGAGCAGTTCGGCCAGTGCTGGATCGGTCAGGCCGGGCGTATGCACCGGAAGGACAAGTCCCAGCGTGCGCGAGCGGCTGCGCATGCTGCGGGCGGCATGGTTGGGCTGGTACCGCAGATCGGCGACGGCTGCCAAAACGCGCTGACGAGTCTCGTCGGTGACGGTTCCGGTGCCATTCAGCACATACGAAACTGTTGCGGTCGAAACCCGCGCTCGTTCGGCTACATCTTTGATCGTTGCCACGCTGCCTGCCTTTGGCTGCACTTAACCGATTAAGCACTTAACCGATTAAGCGGGAGTATAACAGGCTCAGGTGGGCTTGTCAAGCCCTGATCAGCCAAACACCTGTTGCCGCAACCAGCGCCACATCGCCCGGATGCGCCGATCAAGAGTCAGCAGGATGACCCCAACGATCAGCATGGGCAAGCCGGGCCACAGCGTTGCCAATGGCGCAAGGCCGTGGCGGAAGCCGGGCAGGTTGGCGACCAGCCAGATACAGAGCGAGCCGAGCCAGCCAGCGCGACCAGCCCGGATGCCAATCAAGAGGGCCAGGGTCAAAAGGGCCAGGGGCAATCTGGCGGGATCGTCAGGGATGCGGCCTAACAAAATTGGGATGACCAGCAGAACCACCCCCAGGCCCGCGAGCAGGATGGCAATGCGGCGGCGCCAGCCGGTTGGTTGCTCGAAACTGACCACCCCATACGGATCGCCGGTCGGCGGTGGCGTCAGCGCGTTTAGATCGTCAGGGAAAGGATAGGCCCCGTCAGTGGTAAGGGCGGCCAGCGCCAGCCCCTCGTTGGCAACCCGTTGGTTCAGGGCCGCAAGATCGTGCCGTTCGCAGAGCGGGGCGGGCAGTTCGGTCAGTGGACCTGGTGACCCCAGGTAGGCGGCCAGGCGGGGACTAAGTGCGAGCCGTGCGACGGTATGGGCCGCACAGATCAGATCGAAGGCGCGTCGCCCGCGTTGCGGATCGATCAGCAGGACATCACGCAGCGTGACCATGCCCAGCGCCCGTTGCTCCCAGGCTCGGACAATCACCTGGAGTTCGCTGGCCTGGTTGGGATCGAGCCACCGCTCGCTCCGCCAGGTGCGCAACTCAGCCCCGAGTTGCTGAGGCGTCCAGACGCGCAAGAGAGCATACACGGCGCGGCGGTCATAGGCAACAAGCAGCGTTGGCATCGGCACAACTCACCCCTGCCAGGCCGCAAGCAAACTGGGCAGATCGGCGTAGATCGCTGTCGGTCGGACTGGCCCGGCTGTTGCTTCGGCCTGGGTACTGACCCCGGTCAAGACCATCACCGAAGGCATGCCTGCCGCGTTGGCTCCGGCAATATCGGTATCGAGCCGATCGCCGATCACCAGGGTTGCGGCGGGATCGACCCCCAGCAATTCAGCCGCTACGGTGAACATGGTTGGCGCGGGCTTGCCAATCACCACGGGCTTGGCTTCGGTAGCGGCGACCAGGGCCGCCATCACCGCGCCCGCCCCGGGGATCAAGCCCTCTTCGGCGGGAAAGGTGGTATCGGGGTTGGTGGCGATATAGGTGGCCCCACCACGGATAAACAGGGTGGCCCGGCGCAAGGTTTCGTAGGTCAGATTGAAGTCGGCCCCCTGCACCACCAGTTCGGGGAGATGCTCATCAAGCACAAAATGGCCGTCAGCCAACAGCGCCTCGCGCAGCCCGTCCATGCCAACAATAAAAACCCGGGTGCCCACGGGGTGACGTTCACGGAGATAACGCCCGGTGGCAATCGCCGATGTCACGACCCGGGCGGCAGGCATGGCGATCCCCATCGCGGTCAACTTGGCCTCGTACTGGGCCGGGGTCAGCGAGGCATTATTGGTAATGCAGGCATAGCCGAACTTGCGCTGATTGAGGAACGCGAGCAGTTCGGCGACCCCGGCGAGTTTTTGGCGGCCCCGATAGAGCACACCGTCCATATCGAACAGCACGGCGCGGATGCGGTCAAGGTGCAGCATGGTTACATCCGTTCGGGGGCTTGGATCCCCAGCAAGGCGAGGCCATTGGTCAGAGCGGTTGCGGTGGCTTCCACCAGGCGCAGGCGACTCGCCCGTAGGGCCGGGGTTTCGGCCTTCAGGACGGGGCATTGTTCGAAGAAGACCCCGAACTCGCGGGCGGTGGTATAACACCAATCGGCCACCACAAACGGGGCATAGCGGGCAGCGGCTTCACGGATCGCTTCGGGCAGGCGAGCCAGATGCTTGAGTAAGCGCTGTTCGGAGGGATGGCTGAGCAGGGCTGGATCGCCGCCGGGACCAGCACCGCCATCTTCACTCGCCCGGCGCAGGATCGAGCGACACCGGGCATGGCTGTACTGCAAATAGGTCGCGCTGTTGCCCTCAGTTGCCAGCATGCGCTCCCAATCGAGGGTAAGGTTGCGCTTGGGATCCTGGTACAGATCGTTATAGATCACCGCCCCGATCCCCACCGCATCAGCGACGGCATTCTTCTCGGCCTCGGGCAACTCGGGGCTTTTGCGCTCGACGACGGCGCGGGCGCGGGCCACCGCATCATCAAGTAGCGCTTCGAGGTAGATCATGTTGCCCTTGCGGGTACTGAGCGCCTGGCCCGAAGTGTCGAAGATCGTGCCGAAGGCGACATGGGTCAGGGTAACGTCTGCGGCGCGACCCAGTGCATGAGTCAGGGCAAACAGTTGGCGCAGATGCAGTGACTGGGGTTCACCGACCACATAAATGATCGCGCTGGGTGTGAATTCACGCAGTCGAAAGATGACCGTGGCGAGGTCACGGGTCATATAGAGCGTGCCGCCATCGCTGCGTTGCAGCAAAAAGGTTGGCAAGTTCTTCTCAAGCTCGTCTACCACCACCGCGCCGCCCTCATCGCGGAAGGCCACCTGCTTGTCCAGGGCCTCCTGGATCACATCAGCCAGCATCGGCTCGTAAAAGCTCTCGCCATAGGCATGATCGATATGCACACCGAGTCGGTCATAGTTGCGTTGGGCCGAGGCCATACTCAGGTCAACGCACCACTGCCAGAGTTCCCGGGCTGCGGGGTCACCCTGTTCGAGTTGCAACGACCAATGACGGGCGCGGGCATCGAGTTGCGGATCATCTTTGGCGGCGGCCGCAAACCGGGCATACTGGGCCTCTAATTCGGCCAGCGCCACCTCGCCACTCGTCGTTGGCTTGCCCTCGTGTTCGATTGCGGCCAGCACAATCCCAAATTGCTTGCCCCAATCGCCCAGATGGTTATCACCGATCACGGTGTAACCCAACGCCCGATAGAGGTTCACGAGCGCCTGACCAATGATCGTCGAGCGAATATGGCCGACGTGCATGCGTTTGGCAATATTCGGGGCCGAATAATCCACCACAATGCGCTGCCCGACACCCTCGGACTGGGTGCCATAAGCGGCCCCGCCGGCCATCACCTCGTCGAGCACCGCAGCGGCCATGCGCTCGGGGTGCAAGGCAAAATTGAGGAACGGGCCGGTTGCCTGCACCGCACCAATCAGGCTGTTCGGGGTCAAGGTGATTGCCGCCGCCAGTTCGGCCGCCAGTTGGGGTGGGGGCACCCCGGCTTCTTTGGCCGCTCGAAAGGCCGGGAAGGCCAGATCGGCGGGAATATTCGGCTTGGGTGTGGTCAACTCGACCAATGCCGCAGGTACGCGCCCGGTAGCAATGATCGCGGCCCGCACCTCGTCAGTAAAACGCTCTAGCGCATAACCCATACGGATCTCCAACATCAGGATGCCAGATCTCTAAGCAGTATAAAGCCATTTTCGATTTTGGATTTTGGATCTGTTTCGCCCCGCCAAGCCCAAAGTGGTATACTCCTTAAGGTACCCCCCCACGTAGCTATATTAGAGGTCTGGTTTGGATACAGTGAAGCAGTTTGCCGAGCGCGTATGCCAGAATGTCGAGCAGGTGATTATTGGCAAGCGCGCTGCGGTTGAATTAGTCCTGGTCGCTTTGCTCTGTCGGGGCCATGTGTTGATCGAAGATGTGCCCGGCACCGGTAAAACCGTGCTCGCCAAGAGCATTGCTCGTTCGATTGGTGGGAGCTTTAAGCGCATTCAGTTTACGCCCGATCTGCTACCCTCCGATGTGACCGGGGTGGCGATCTTTAATCAGCAGCGCCACGAGTTCGAGTTCCGTGCTGGCCCGGTGTTTGCCCAGATTGTGCTGGCCGACGAAATCAACCGGGCTACGCCCAAAACCCAGAGTGCCTTGCTTGAGGCGATGGAGGAGCGCCAGGTGACAGTGGATGGCGAGACTCATCGCCTGCCTGCCCCGTTCATTGTGTTGGCAACCCAGAACCCCATCGAGTACGAAGGCACTTTTCCGCTGCCCGAAGCCCAACTCGACCGCTTTCTGTTGCGTCTGCACCTGGGCTATCCCGACCGCCTTGACGAGATTGCGATCCTTAAACGGCAGCGCCAGGCCCATCCCCTCGAAGCTCTACCCACCGTCGCCACGATTGATGATCTGCTCACCATGCAAGAGACGATCAAGCAGGTGTATGTGGACGATCTGATCGAGGAGTATATTGTTGCCTTGGCGACCGCGACGCGCAACCACGAGGATGTCTACCTTGGGGCGAGTGCGCGTGGCTCGTTGGCACTCTACCGTACCGCCCAAGCCTGGGCCGCGATTCGGGGCCAGGATTTTGTGACCCCCGATGATGTCAAGGCGCTGGCCGGGCCAGTCCTTGGCCACCGTATGATCATTAGTCCTGCGGCCCGCGTGCGCAATGTCAGTGCGAATGCCGTTGTCGAAGAGATCCTGAGTGGGGTTACGGTTCCCGGTGCCCGCGCAGGACGCCGCTTCGAGCGGAAAGCCGACCTGGTGTAACGTGCGCCGGGTTGCTCCCTGCATCCTATGAATCTCAGTTCAACCTTAGCAGCGTTGCTCAGCGCGCATGGTGACCGAATCTACCAGGTGGCCCTCCTGATCGCCTTTGATCAGCGCGGGGCCGCCCGGTTGCTGCGGCTGTTGGCTGCGGATCTGTTGCGCCACCCACCGCTGACACCGCTTGATGAACCAGCCCTGCTGACCCGGCTGGTGGCCCTGGCCCGCGAGCAGTTGACCCGTCGCCGCCCCATGCGCCCGGGCCGCCCTCCGGCGACGGTGCCTGCGCTCTATCGTAGTTTGCTGAGCCTGCCATTTGATCAGCGCGTCACCATGGGCTTGCACCTCTTGGCTGGCTATGATGGCACGCAACTTGGGCGGGTCATGGCTTGCGAGCCAGCCATGGCCCGAGCAACCTTGATCACAGCGGCACGCACGCTTGGCCCGGCGGTTGGCACGGCCCTGACTGATCGCACCAGCGGCGACCTGTGTCTGCCGGTGCGCGATGTGCTGGCCGATCCCGCCAGTGGTTCGCGCCAGCGGGCCGAAGTGCGCGGCCACCTGAGTGGCTGTAGCCTCTGTCGCAGTTTTGATCAGACCTGGAGCCAGATTCTGCCTGCGGTCGAGGCCGCGATGCGCCAGAGTCTGCGTGAAGCCAGTTTGCCCAACGACCTGCGCATCCGCATGCTCGCTGCCACCGAACCACGACGGATGCTGCCCAACTGGCCGCAGGCTCGCATGGCCCTGGCCCCGCTGGCGGTGCTTGGTCTGATTGCGGCAATCGTGCTGCCTGGCTTTCTCGAACGGCCCGTCCAGGTCGTTGAACGCAGCACTGCCCCGGCGGTTGATCCTGCGGACGTCGTCGAACGGGCGCTTGCCCGCCAGGACAATCCGCCCCGCCGGGGTGGGATCTGGCGGATGCGCGCCTCGACCATATGGTATTTTGCCGATGATGTCTACGCGCCGCTGGTGGCCGAAGCCTGGTTTGATCCCCAACAACCGGCCCGCCATCGCCTGCAACTCAGCCATGCCGACGGAGGGGCACCCTACGAGTTGCAAGTTAGTGATGGGGCCGAACGGCTCGTATATGCGCTCGATCTGAGTTATGCACGAGCGATCTATGGCAGTATGTTGCCGCCCGATTTGCCTAATCAACCCATGCTGCTTGACCAGAATTTGGCGGCGACCGAACAGTTGCGTGCCCGTGAGGCGCGCCTTGCGAGTGGGCCGTGGGCGTTGCCGCAACACTATTTGCGTCAGGCCCAGTCTGCCCCTGATCTGCGCCTGCTGGGCCGCCAGCAACTGAACGGACGCAACGTCCAGATCATCAGTTTTAGTGGTATCAGTCCGTTGGGCCTACCGCCAGATACAACCGATCCCGCCGCCTCACGGATCACGATTCTGCTTGCGCTGGATAGTGAAGACGGCCTGCTGCGACGGGTGACCGAACTGGTTGGCCCAGCAGGCACCACCCAGATTAGCCGGATCACCTGGAGTGTGGACGAAGACGAGTGGTTGTTGGGGATCGAACCCAGCCGAGTGCTCTTTGCGCCGGAACGGGCCTGGACCGGGGTTGGTACCCTTGATGAAGCCTGGACCGTCTTGAGTGCCGATTACGCCCTGCCGCTGATTCCGCTGAGCATCACCTTCAATCCTGCTGATCTGCTGCGCAATTGGCAAGCGCCGCTCTGGTTGCCAACCACCCTGCCCAACGAACTGGATCGGGCCCTTTTGGTGCTCCCCGGCGAATGGGATCAAATGGTGTTGACGCCGGTTGACAGTCCACGGGGTCTGACCGCGATCTACCTCGGCCCCAACCGGCGCTTGATCATCAACTATCGGGACGAAGCGACACCCCTGCCCGGCGAATCGTTAGTGCTTGGTCCATGGCGTGGCACTCTGACGCCCGGTTTAACGCAGCGCTACCGGGCGACCCTGCTGCGACCTACCAGCCAACTCGCCAATGCCCTAGGTCAAGCCGATCCCAGCCGTGCGATCATCGTCGAAGCCCAGGGGCTGCAGCGTGACGAGCTCCTTGCCGCCCTGACCAGCATTACGCCCCTCAGCCTGGATCGGATCGAATCCCAGACCATGCTCTTTCAGCGGAGCGGAATAACCACCCCTGAAGCGCGGCGACCGTAGGGACACCTTGCAGGGGCGCAGCGTGCTGCGTCCGTTCTATGCCCGCGCCCGGGCCCGTTAGCGCGTCCGGCCAACGCCCCGTTATACCAATTACTGTTGATGATGCAGCATTGCCCAACCTAGTTTTAGGCTTTGTGCTGCGCTGCAGCGCAATCCAAAATCCAAAACCTAAAATGGTATTATCGTGCCCGGAACTCCAATTCGGCCCCGCCAATTTTGATTCGGTCGCCGTGTTGCAAGGGGGCCTGGCTCCCCGGACCGAGGCGCTGTTCCCCGAGTTGGGCCGTGCCATCAATATTGTCGAGGACGGCCAATTCAAAGCCATCGTTGGCACGGCGCACCACGGCGTGCCGCCAGGCGACCCCGTGATCGGGCAGGTACAGATCATTGCCATCGTAGCGCCCAATCGTGGCGCTATCGGTGACTTCGCGCACCAGACCCGCCTGTTCGCCGCCCAAAACCCGTAGCTCGCCCCGGGCGAAGGTCTGGCGGGCGACCGGGATCAACGCCCCAATGCAGGCCCCGATGATCACCATGCCCAAGCCACCAATCCAGACCTGGTTGGGGCCACTTTGGGCCAGCAATAAGCGGGTCAGTCCTTCGTAGATCAGGCCCCCCATCAGGCCACCGAGCAACCCACCAAGCGTGGCGTAGGCAGCCCGTTGCGGGCGGCGATGCACCAATAGATCGCCTGCGCCAATCACCCCGCCGAGCAACATCCAACTGAGCGCCCGACCCTCCCAGCCGCCTGCGAGCGCAAAAAAGGCGGCCTGGGCCAGCACCATCCCAACGGCTCCGGCGAACAGTCCGGCCAGTCCGCCCAGAATACCGTCACGCATGGCCCGCACAGGACGGCGTTTGACCATCGCGCCATCGGCAGCGGCAACCAGGGCACCAAGCGCCAGACCCAGTCCGCCGCCCACAAAGAGCGCCGCGCCCCACACGCCCCACGCCTGGGTGGCGATGCTGCCCACGACCCACCAACCCGCCAGGCCACCCAAGGCCCCAAACAGTGAACTGTAGTAAATTTGTAGGCGTTTGTTCATGCGTGACCTGTGCCGCTGGCAATTGCGCTAATGCGCCTTGCCAGCAGCGGATTGCAGGGAGAACCATGTTCTCCCCGGCCTACGAGTTACCATTACTGCCTATCTGACGTGTGCCCTGTCAGATTTGTTTCACTGAATCTACCCCAAGGTTCGCTAATGTAAAAGATGCCTTACACGCATCAGCCCGACGCAGGTGAAATCTCGTTGGCCAAGCCTAGCGCGGCTTGAGGGTTAGGGCGAGGCTGTCAAGCTTGCGGGTGACGCTGTTGAGATAGCCATTATCGAGGGTGTGCAAGATCGCCAGGGCATCGCTGAGGCGTTGGTGGGCTTTGGACTCATCGCCTTGGGCCAAGGCCCGTTCGGCCTGCTTGAGTTTATTGACCGCATCGTCACGCTGATCCTCATCAACATTGCGGGCAACTTCAACCCGTGCCCGCAACAAGGCGAGCCGACGCCCAGGATCATGAACGTCGGCCTCGTGCTCAGGGTCAGTTGATCGTCCGCCGATAAAGGTTGCATCACCCTGCACCACATGGCCGGTGCGCACATCACCCATAATCGTTGCGCCATCAAAGCTGATTACGGAACTCTTCTGCGTGATATTGATAACTGGTGGCACCTCACGGATTGGGCCAAGCGGGCGCTGTTGAACCACGCTTCCATCACCGAGGCTGCCCCGACTCGCGGCCACGGGGAAGGTTCCGACGCCTTGCAGCAACGTAAGGGTTGGCTCTTGGGTGATGTTCAGCCGCCGTGCCGCAGCGCCACTCACCTCGCGGTAGATCTGATCATAGAGATCGAACAGGCCAATCGCGGCCCCCCGTCCATGCTGGAGGGCGTTAATCAGGGCGCGCCCAAAGAGACTGTGCCCCTCATCGTTGAGCACATAGGAGCGTTGATCGGGCCGTCCTGCGGCAATAATCGCCCGGCCCTCGCCACTGGTGACCAACTGATTGCCCACGCTATCGGGCAAGAGTTGGCCGAAAACCGGCATGGTCGGCGTTGGAATGCCACCCTTCGTCATCACCGTACTGAGCGTCCCCGCAAAACAGGCATTGAGCAGGATGAGCACCCGTCGTGCGCGGAGTGCCCGCAGCGCCCGCCCAAGATCTGCCGCCGACAGTCCTGTACCACCGACAATCTTCCCCGTTGGATCCATCTGGGTCTCGTGGGTTGCCAGATAGTAGAAGTCATCATCGCCCATGGCCCCATGGCAGGTGAAGCTGATCAGCACAACACTTTCGGGATTCGTCTGATCCGCCAGCCGTGCCAGTGCGGCTTGCACGACGGGGAGCGTGGCCTCGGCATCAAGCACCTGCTGCACCTGATGACCTGGATAGGCCGCCGTTTGCGGATCACGCAGCGTTGTCGCTAAGACCGCAGCATCGTGGGCCGCAGCCGGCACATTCAAACGCGCGTCCTGGTAGGTGCCAACCCCAACAACCAGGGCATATCCAAACGAGAAACCTTGCATCGTGGTGGCCTTGCAGGGTAGGTTATCGCCAGGCAGCTAGTTGCTCAAGGAGATCGCGGCAGATGGCGTGGTTCTGCTCGCACGGGCTTAAATTACGTACAAATATACTAAGTATTCCAGGCGTTTACCGATGCTGATCACCGCATCCTGGTTGTAGCAACGCCCGCAGACGGCACGCAACGTCGTGCATGAGTTCCGACGGCGTTGATACGCAGGCGCGACGACCAAGTAAGTGATACGGCTGCTTGCTCATCCTCGGGGCGAAATTCTCGGATGCCCATAGGCTCATGCTCCGCGTGACACCTTAAAGAGCCACGCCATCACGCTTAGTTAATCCCACGCTCCTTGCCCTCCCAGAAGCGTTCACGCAGGCGGAATTTCTGAACCTTGCCGGTGCTGGTCTTCGGCAAGTCCCCGAAGATGATACTGCGCGGGCACTTGTAGCCAGCAAGGTGTTGACGACAGAAGGCGATCAACTCCGCTTCGGTCAACTCGCCGCCCGGCTTGAGGGTCACGAAAGCCACCGGAACTTCGCCCCAGAGCTCGTCGGGACGGGCGACGACCGCCACTTCGAGCACGGCCTCATGCTGGTAGAGGGTCTGCTCGACTTCGATCGTCGAGATATTTTCGCCGCCCGAGATGATAATGTCCTTGGCGCGATCGCGTAGCTCGATGTAGCCATTTGGGTGCATCACCCCAACGTCGCCGGAGTGGAACCAGCCCCCGCGAAACGCATGCGCTGTGGCCTCATCCTGAAGATAGTAGCCCTTCATGACGTTGTTCCCACGCATTACAACCTCGCCCAGGGTTGCCCCATCGGCGGGCACATCGTTCATCTGATCGTCCACGACCCGCAGTTCCATTGCATTCAGGTAGGGCACTCCCTGGCGCGACTTAAGGCGGGCGCGCTGCTCGGCGGGCAGGCTGTCCCACTCGGGATGCCAGTCGCAGATCACGTGCGGGCCATAGGTCTCGGTAAGGCCGTACACGTGGGTAATCCGCGCCCCCAGCGCCTCGATGGCGGCCAGCACTGTGGGCGAGGGCGGCGCGGCGGCGGTGACAATGTGTAGCGGAACCGTGAGTTGGAGCTCGCTGATCGCCGGATTATTGAGCAGCATGATCAGCACAGTAGGCGCGGCGCAAAGGTGGGTAGCGTGATGGGCGGTGATCAGGCGCACCACAGCGGCCGGTTCAAAGCGCCGCAAGCAGAGGTGCGCGCCGCCCGCTGCGGTGACGGCCCATGTGAAGCACCAACCGTTGCAGTGGAACATCGGCAGGGTCCAGAGGTAAACACTATTGGTGTCAAGCCCGGCGTGGATAATCTCGCCCATGGCATTCAAGGCCCCACCCCGATGCGAGTACATCACGCCTTTGGGTTGGCCGGTGGTGCCTGAAGTGTAATTAATACTCAGGGTATCAGTTTCACGCACCGGGGGGGCCTCGGCCCAGGCCATGGGGGTAGCACTCGCCACCAGAGCCTCGTAGTCAGGGCCGTCGAGGCGTGCGCCCGGTGCGCCGGCAACCTCGTCAGCGATGGTGACGACCGTTTCCAGCGCGGGCAATGTGCCAAGATGGGGTGCAACCAAGTGGCTGAGCTCGGTATCAACACAGACGACCTTGGCCCCAGAATGCCCCAGGATATAGCCAACCTCATCGGTCGAGAGCCGCGTATTGATCGCCACCAGCACGGCCCCAAGGATCGGACACGCCAGGTGCGCTTCGAGCAGCGGGGGCGTATTGGGACACAGGAAGGCTACGCGGTCGCCGGGGCCAACCCCAAGCCCACGTAAAGCGGCTGCGAACCGTCGTACGCGCTCATCAAGGTCCGTGTAGGTCAAGCGCTGCTCGCCATAGATCACAGCGACGCGATCAGGGAAAACGCGAACGCTGCGAGCCAGAAAGTCACGCGGCGAAAGCGGAGCAAGCCAAACGTCACCGAAGGATATTTCACTCATGGAATAATTGCCTCCGTGGTAAAAATAATATTGTTGTGGTCACAGGTGGGGACGAACCCTAGTATACATGCTTGCCAGCGAAGTCGCAATGCAAGTGCCTAGGGGTCTAGGGCGATTGTATCTTTCTGTCGTGAGCGTGAACGCCTCGGCTATGCCACGCAAAGGCCACCTGCGTGGCCTGATCGAGCCGACGAAGGTCGGCGTTGCCTCCCGTAGCCGAGCCGTTCACGGGGCGACGGAACGGGCAGCACGGAACGGTGTGATGCGCGGAAGCCCCACATCAACCGAAGATGCAATCGCCCTAGGGGATATGGGCAAGGCGTAACGTTGTGTATACGCAGTTGCCCGCACCGGGCAACCCGCGTGGTCGCCCGGGGCAGCCACACGGGCTGCCCCTACGGATCCGCATCGTTCGCCATCATGGCGGCGCATTGTTCCCCGTGGGCGTCAACGATCCTGCTGGCGCATGCGAACTACCCGCCAGTGCAATCCCGCATAGCCCCCAGAAAGGCTGCCGCCTGACGGTGATCAAGCACCCGGGCGTCGTAGCAAAGGGTCAGGGTTGCAACGAGGCCCATCACAATGCTGGTGTTGCGGACGACGGGCCGCCAATTTGGGAGCCCTAAACTGAGGGCGGCGGCGGTACCGAACAGGGGCGGCTGAGCCAGTTGCCAGGTCGCCCCAACCGGCAAACAAGCCACACTAAAGGTTGGCTCGGCGCTGGTAGGCCTGGGCGTCAGCAAGGCGCGTTGCACACCCTTAGGCAACAGATCACCCGCATCGGGGATGAGTTGCCAGACTAGCCGTGTTGGCGGGGCCGCAGGATCGCTGGCGGGCAGGCCCACTGCAATGTGGATGCGCCGCCGCACTACAATGCCGTCCACATCCCACGCCGCATTAAGCCAGGGGTGCGCAGGGAGAAGCGCCGCTGCGTTAGCAACCAGGTTCGCCACCAGGATCATGGGCGAGGTAGCCCGATCATGCACCGCCAGTTCAACCTCGACCATTGCGGTCGCAAGCGGGTCGTAGCCTGGAATCATGAACATCGGGCTTGGTTCGGGCGGCAAGATCTGCGGGGCCGGCTCGGGCGTGTCTGGCCCTGGACTGATCACAACCGGCGGCGCGGGTGGTGTCCTCAGGTGTGCCCGCACATCGGCGGCCCCGATCCGACCATGCGGCCCACTGCCCACCAGGGTGCGCAGATCCAGGCCATGCTCAAGCGCGATCCGCCGCGCTAACGGCGTGATATGGAGCCGAGGTTGAGCAGCGTTAGGCTTTGACATACATTAGCACAATCCAAAATCCAAAAGCTAAAATCCCAAATCGGATCACCCTGCTTTCGCTGCCTCAGCCCAGAAGGCATCCACCTTCTGTTTTAGCAACGTATGCTCTGGGTGGGCCAGATCAGGGTCGGTCGCAAGAATCAATTCGGCCTCGGCGCGAGCAGCGTGCAACAACCGGGTATCGGCCAGGCGGGCCACCTTCAGGTCGGGCGTGCCACTCTGGCGGGTACCAAAGAATTCGCCAGGGCCACGCAATTGTAAATCAATTTCGGCCAACTTAAAGCCATCAGTGGTCTGTTCCATAGCTTCCAAGCGCTGTTTCGTAACCTCGTTATCGTGTTTATCACTAATCAAAATGCAGTAACTCTGATGCTGGCCACGACCGACCCGGCCGCGAAACTGGTGCAACTGGGCCAGCCCAAACCGTTCGGCCCCCTCAATCACAATCGTCGAGGCGTTAGGAATATCAATCCCAACTTCGATCACGGCGGTGGCAACTAGAATATCGAATTGGTGCTCACGAAACGCCACCATGATCTCGTCTTTTTCACGCGGCAACATACGCCCGTGCAGCAAACCCACCCGCAGATCGGGGAAAATCTCGGTCTGAAGTTGCTCGTACATCTCTTCGGCCGAGGGCAGATCGATCTTTTCGCTCTCTTCGACCAGGGGACAGATCACAAACGCCTGCCGGCCCTGCGTGATCTCTTTGCGCATGTGGCGATAGGCTTTGGCCCGTTCGGTTTTGCGGATCCAACGGGTGCGGATGGGTTGGCGTCCGGGTGGCAACTCGTCCAGAATGGCGGTATCCAGATCACCATAGATCGTCATGGTCAGGGTCCGCGGAATGGGCGTGGCGGTCATGACCAGCAGGTGCGGATTGAAACCCTTGTCGCGCAGGCGCTGGCGCTCTTCGACGCCAAAGCGGTGCTGCTCATCCACCACTACTAGCCCCAGGCTCTGAAAGGTCACCCGTTCGGCAATCAGGGCGTGAGTGCCAATCACCAGGTCAACCTCGCCCTGGGCAATCGCGGCCAGCACCTCCCGGCGCGCCCTGGCCCCTAAGCCGCCCGTCAGCAACGCGACGCGCACCCCCTGCCCGCCCATGTCCTCCTCGTCGGTCATACCCAGTAGGGCCTTGATCTCGGCGAGGTGGGCGGCCTCGGCGGGATCAAGCCGATCCTTCCAGTCCTCCCCAACCTGGGCCGGGCGCTGGCGCGGCACAGCAACCTGGCTAAGCAGCCGTTTTAACCCTTTGTAATGCTGTTCAGCCAGAATTTCGGTAGGAGCCATCAACGCCCCCTGAAAGCCGTGTCCAATCGCCTGGAGCAGCGCGGCAGCGGCGACCACGGTTTTGCCCGAACCAACATCACCCTGCAACAGGCGGGCCATGGGGACGGGGCGGGCCATATCAGCAAAAATTTCGCTGAGCGCCCGCTGCTGGGCACCCGTCAGTTGAAAGGGGAGGTGGCGCTGCAATTCGGCATGCAGCTCGGGCAATAACGGCAGTTGATAGCCAAGCTCGCCCTGCCAAAGCAGTTTGCGTTGCAGGACACCAAGCTGAATCAGCAGAAACTCGTCGAAGCCAAGCCGCTCGCGGGCACGGGCGAGATGCTGCCCATTGTCGGGGTAGTGGATCTGGGCCAGGGCCTGGCCGATGGGCAACAGGCCGCGGCGGGCTAAACTCGCCGCCGGAAGATACTCGGCCACCTGCGGGGCCATCAGGTCAACCACCAGCTTGATCGTCTTGCGCGCATTACGCTCGATCAGGCCCTTGGTCAAAGGATGCACCGGCACGAGCCGCCCGGTATGCAAGGTTTCGGCATCAGGGACATACGGTTCCCAGGTGGGCGAGGTGAACTGGCGCAGGCCGTTAAAGGCACTCACTTTGCCACTAAGGGTAATCTTGCGTCCGGGAGTCAGTTGGCGGGTCAGCCAGGGTTGATTGAAATAGACCGCCTTGATCGAGCCGGTCTCGTCACTGACCGTGACCTCGACCCGGGGCTTGGGGCCACCGACCAAGCGTGCTTCGCTGACCTCGCCCACAATCGTCGCCACATTGCCCACCACCAGATCGGCAATGCCTCGCTGGCTCGAAAAATCGTCGTAGCGGTGCGGAAAATGGTAGAGCAGATCGGCAACCGTGCGCAACCCCATCCGTTTGAAGGCTTGCGCATCGGCCCGCGCAATCCCTGGCACGACCTCAAGCGGATCGTTCAGGGTCAACTCGGCGGCGGGGCGCGGCGTGATCGGTTCGGCAGCGACTTTGGGCTTTGCGGGACGTTTGGCTTTAGGTTTGGGGGCCGGAACCTCGGCTGGCGCAGGGACAGCCCGAAATAAGGCTCGCAAACCATCAAGGGCCTGGAGCATCCGGGTGCGGCGTTCGAGCAGGTGCTGACTGCTATAATCGGCGAGCAGCAACAGGGCCGTTTGCACGGCTGGCTCGGCCAGGGCAGCCGGGTCGGCCAGGGCTTGCCAATCCCGCAAAAACTGTTCCAGGCCATTGTCGGTCGCTGCATCATCGCAGCCCCGGCGATGTTCGGCGGCCAACGTCTGGCCCAAGGCAATGATCTGATCGCGTGCGTGCATAACAGGTCGCTTCGCCTGACTCGGTTTGATCCCCTGTAGGATAACCGAAAAATGACCTGCTTGGATACGGTGGTATCACCGACGACCCCGTCACCCGTCGCTTTGGGCCCGCCCACCATGGTCGCGCTGGGCGGCTTCGCGTTCGAGCAAGGCCCGTTTGCGCTCCACGCCCCAGCGGTAGCCACTGAGGCCGCCGTCGCTGCGCACGACCCGGTGGCAGGGGATGGCGATCGCCAGGGCGTTGGCGGCACAGGCGGCCGCAACCGCACGCGTGGCCGTTGGTTGCCCAAGTTGATTGGCAATTTCGGCGTAGCTGCGGGTGCTGCCGGATGGAATGGTTCGTAAGACGGCCCAAACCCGTTGCTGAAAGACGGTGCCTTGCAGGTCGAGCGGCAGATCAAGCCCGGCAGCGGGCTGACTGACCAGGGCTACGACTGCATCGAGCCAACCACCCAGGTTCGGGGCTTTGTGCAAACTGGCCGCCGGGAAACGCTGGCGCAAGCGTGCCTGCAAGGGTTCAGGTGCATCATCAAGTTCGATCGCACACAACCCCCGGCTGGTCGTTGCAGCCAGGATCCAGCCCAAATCACAGGGGGCCAGCGCATAACAGATCTGCTCGCCCGCCCCACCCCGCCGCAGCGTTGCTGGAGCCATGCCCAACTCGTCGGCATGGGCGTATAGGCTACTACTCGATCCAAAGCCTGCTGCATAGGCTGCTTCCACCACCTCGTTCCCCTGGGCTAGTTCGTATTGCAAGCGTCGTAAGCGTTGCTGGTGGGCATACTGGCGCGGTGTCAGGCCAATCGTCTGCTTGAACAGTCGCTGGAAGTAGGCCGGACTGAGGGCCACGGCTGCGGCGAGTTCGCGCAGCCTCGGTGGTGTCGCAGCGGCTTCGATCAGGGCACATGCCTGTACAATCGCGGCCTGGTGGGCCGGTTGCGACACCGTTTGGGCCGGTTGACAGCGTTTGCAGGCCCGGAAACCGGCCGCTTCGGCGGCAGTGGCGTCATCAAAAAACTGGACATGCTCGCGGCGCGGCTGGCGTGACGGGCACGAAGGCCGACAATAGATGCCGGTCGTCTGGACTGCATACACAAACGTGCCGTCGGCCTGGCGGTCACGACTGGTGACGGCGGCCCAGCGCATGGTTGCGTTCGGTTCGTGGGGTGTTGCTTGCTTCAACATCATCAAGTTTCCTTCAGACAGGTTCGGAGGCTTCTGCTGGCTCGCACTCTATCAAAAGCATACCGCACCCTCGTGATCAGCGCGTCCCGATTCGTGCGCTGTCATTCGTATGGTACGATGCAAGCACGCCTACCAATGGAGGGCCTATGGTCGCACTTGCACCTCCTGTGCTGGTAATTGGTCACCGCAATCCCGATAGTGATGCGGTCTGTTCGGCACTGGCCTATGCGGATCTGATCGCTCGCCTGCATGCTCGTCCAACGCAGGCATGTTATCTTGATGAACTCGGCCCCGAAACGCTCTGGTTGTTACAACATCTCGGCCTAGAGCCGCCCCGTCCCATCAGCGATGTCTATCTACGGGTAGCCGAGGTGATGGTGCGTGATGTGCCGTTTGTGACCCCGGCGACAAGCCTGCGCACGGCGGGTCTGCTGATGCACGACCACGAGTTGGGAGCGCTGGCGGTACTCGATCAAGGTGGGCGGCTGGTGGGCGTGCTGGCCCGCGAAGCGCTCGCCGACCGTTATCTGGAACGGCTCGATCTGACCGAGCACTTGCAGCGCCCGCTGGCGACGGTGATCGAAGCGTTGGAAGCCGATCTGGTGACTGGTGTGCGAACCCAGGCCCTCGACGGCCAACTCTGGTTGGGAACCTTTTCGCCTACGGCGGCTCAGTCGCTGGTGCAGCCCGGTGATCTGTTGCTGGTCGAAGATGATGCCGAGTTGCAACAGGCGGCGGTGGCAGCAGGCGTGGCATGCCTGATTGTCGCACGAAACGCACCAGTTAATCCGCTTGCGATCCAAACGGCGCAAAGCCGGAAGAGCGCGATCATCCATACCCGCCATAGTTCGCTGGCGGCAGCGCTGTTGCTTGATCAGAGTGTGGCCGTCGCAACCTTGATGCAACTCGATCCGGTAACGGTTGGCCCCGACGATCTGTTGCGTGATGTGCAGCAGTTGCTGCGTGAAGGCCGCCGAGCGGCGCTGCCGGTGATCGGGCCAGATGGCCGCTACCAGGGCCTAGTGCTCCGCCGCCATTTGATTCCGCAGGCCCGCCGCCAAGTCATCCTGACTGACCATAACCATCCCGAGCAAGCCGCCCCTGGGGTGACCGAAAGCGAAGTGCTGGCGATTATTGACCACCATAACCTGGGTGGGCTTCAGACCCTGCAACCACTGCAGATCCAGATCGAACCAGTCGGCTGTACCTGTACGCTGATTGCCGAAGGCTATCAACGGGCCAACCTGGATCCCGGCCCGGCCATGGCGGGGGCCATGCTGGGGGCTATTCTCTCCGATACCCTGGGCTTGCGTTCGCCCACGACCACGCCTCGCGATCATGCGGCGGTGGCATGGCTGGCGGAACGCTGTGGCGAAACGCCTGCGCAGTTGGCACGGCAGTTGTTTCGAGCCCGTTTGCCTGATCCTCCGCCCCCGGCCGACTGGTGGCTGGGCCGCGATTGGAAACGCTACCGCTTCGGAACTACTAATCTGGCTGTGGCCCAGGTCGAATTGGTTGATGTTGCCGAAGTCGCCCCGCCGCTGCCCCATTTGCAGACCGCCCTGGCCCAACGAGCCGCAACTGAAAACCTCGCAACTGCGTTTTTGTTGCTCACTGATATTCTAGAACAGTCGAGTGTCTTGCTGGCCGCTAATCCCGTTGGGGTTCAACTGGCCGCCCAGGCGTTTGGTGTGGTTCCAACTGACCAGGGCCTGATCCTGCCCGGGATCGTCTCGCGCAAGCTCCAAGTAGTTCCGGCCCTAGCGGCGGCTCTGGCTGGGGGCTGATCGCGCAACCGCACTCCCAACGTCGCTCCATATTCATGGTAAGCTACCCCTATCTCGCTGTTTGCAGCTATCTGGAGCCCTCCAATGCCGGAGTTGTTTACCGTCGTCACGGTTGACGAGGCCAACCAGCGCCTTGCCCCCTATCTGCAGGTGCTGGATCGACGTGAAACCTTGCCCTTGCACGCAGCCCTTGGGCGGGTCGTGGCGAGCGAGTTGCTGGCCCCCGCTGACCTGCCAGCCTTTCCGCGTTCGACGATGGATGGCTTTGCGGTGCGAGCCACTGATACGTTTGGGGCCAGCGAGGGTCTGCCCGCCTACCTGAACCTCAGTGGCGAGGTGCCCATGGGGCGGGCACCGACCGTTACGGTTGGTGCGGGTGAAGCGGCCCGGGTCCACACCGGCGGCATGATCCCGCCCGGGGCTGATGCGGTGGTCATGGTAGAGCATACCCAGGCCCTTGCTGGCAATTTGATCGAGGTGGTGCGCCCGGTTGGGGTGGGCGAGCATATCATTCCGGTGGGCGAAGATGTGCGGGCCGGCAGCCAACTCTTGCCAATCGGTCAACATTTGCGCCCCCAGGATCTGGGCGGACTCGCCGGGCTGGGCCTCACCGAGGTCACCGTCGCTGCGCCGCCCCGCGTGGCCCTGCTGGCGACCGGCGATGAGGTCGTGCCGATGACTATGACGCCGGTACCTGGTCAGGTGCGTGACATCAATAGTGTGAGCCTGGCTGCGTTGGTGCGGCGGGCGGGCGGCGAACCGCTGTCCCTCGGGATTGCCCCCGATGACTACCCCACGCTGCAGCGCATGGCCCAGGACGGCTTAGCCAAGGCCGATGTGCTGGTTGTATCGGCAGGTAGTTCGGTCAGTACCCGCGATATGACCGCCCAGATGATCGCGGCCCTGGGTGCCCCCGGTGTGCTGGTGCATGGGGTTGCCATTCAACCCGGTAAGCCAACGATCCTGGCGGTCGCTGACGGCAAGCCGGTTTTTGGCCTGCCCGGCAACCCGGTGTCGGCCATGGTCGCCTTCGAACTGTTTGTCGCCCCGGCGCTGCGCCGCTTGCAAGGGACCCCCGAACCACTGGTGGCCGGGGTGAGCGCCCGCCTGGCCCGCAATGTGGCCTCGCGCACCGGCCGCGAAGATTTTGTGCCAACCCGCCTGGTACGCCGCGATGGCCAACTCTGGGCCGAGCCGGTCTTTGGCAAGTCGAACCAGATCTATACGCTGGTCAATGCCGATGGCATGTTGCGGGTTCCGCTTGATCGCGCCGGGCTATATGAAGGCGATCTGGTTGAAGTATATCTGTTTTGAGGATATGAGGTTATGGGGCGTCGCCAATACTATCTTGAAGATCTGGCCCTTGATGAGGCCCGCCGTCGTTTTGCGGCAGCCCTTGCGCGGGCCGGGGGTTTGCACCTGCCTGCCCCCGAACGGGTCGCCGTGAGTCAGGCCCGCGGTCGCGTGACGGCTGCCCCAATCTGGGCGGCTATTTCGGCTCCGCACTACCACGCTGCGGCGATGGACGGCATTGCCGTGCGCGCCGAGGATACGGTCGGGGCCACCGATTCGTCGCCGTTACGCTTGCGCCTGGTTGATCAGGCCCGCTGGGTTGATACCGGCGATCCGCTGCCCGCCGACGCCGATGCGGTGATTATGGCCGAACACGTCCAGAGCCTGGACGATGATCTGGTCGAGATTCGGGCGGCAGTGGCCCCGTGGCAGCATGTGCGGCCCCTCGGCGAAGATCTGGTTGCCACCGAGTTGGTTTTGCCCGAACGCCATTGCCTGCGTCCAGTTGATCTAGGTGCCCTGGCAGCCGCTGGTCACGCCGAGGTGCTGGTCTGCGCCCGACCACGGGTGGCGATCATTCCGACTGGCACCGAACTGGTCACGGTGGAACATGCGGCCAGTCACGGGGTGCGACCCGGCGAGATCATCGAGTTCAATTCGCTGGTGCTGGCAGGCATGATCGAAGAGTGGGGCGGTATCGCCACGCGCCTGGCCCCGGTACCCGACCGCCGTGAATTGTTGCGCGCCGCTGTCGAAGCCGCCCTGGCCGAGTACGATGTGGTAGTGATCAATGCTGGCTCGTCGGCCGGTTCCGAGGATTATACTGCCACGATTTTGGCCGAATTGGGTGAAGTTGCCGTCCACGGGGTGGCGATTCGCCCCGGTCACCCGGTGATCCTTGGTGCGGCCAAAGGCAAACCATGCTTCGGCCTCCCTGGCTATCCCGTTTCGACCGCCCTCACCGCCGAACTGTTCCTGCAGCCCTTGCTCTACCAGTTGCAGGGGCTGGAGCCGCCGACCCGCCCGAGGATCGAAGCCACGATCAGTCGCAAACTACTTTCGCCATTGGGCGAAGATGAGTTTGTGCGCGTAGCCTTGGGCAATGTGGACGGACGGATCGTGGCGACGCCGCTCAATCGCGGGGCCGGCGTGATCACCTCGTTGGTGCGGGCTGATGGAGTCGCGCATATTCCCCGTTTCGCCGAGGGCCTGCACGCTGGTGAAGCCGTGCGCGTGGAATTATTGCGCACCGAGGCCGAGATCACCCAGACCCTGGTGGCGATTGGCAGCCATGACTTGGCCCTCGATCTGCTTGCGAGCCACCTGCGCCGTCTGAGTCCAGGGATGCGCCTGAGTTCGGCCAATGTGGGCAGCCTGGGCGGCCTGTTGGCGCTGCAGCGCCGTGATGCGCACCTGGCCGGAACCCATCTACTTGACGAAGCCAGCGGGGTCTATAACCGCCCCTTTGTGCAGCGCCTCTTGCCCAACCAGGAGATCGTGCTGGTGCATCTGGCCTACCGCGACCAGGGCTTCATTGTGCCACCTGGCAATCCGTTGGGCCTGTCCAGTCTGGCTGATCTGACCCGGCCTGGGGTGCGCTTTGCCAATCGCCAACGTGGCTCGGGCACGCGGGTCTTGCTCGATTACGAATTGCGGCGCGCTGGGCTTGATCCGAGCCACATTCTGGGCTATGGGCGCGAAGAGTTCACCCATATGGCGGTGGCAGCCGCAGTGATGAGCGGCGCGGCCCAGGTGGGGTTGGGCATCCTCGGGGCGGCCCGGGCGCTTGGCCTAGATTTTGTACCCCTCTTCCGCGAGCGCTACGATCTGGCGATCCCGCGTCGCCACTGGGAAAGTGACCTGCTCGCCCCGTTGCGGGTAGCCCTGGCCGATCCCGCCTACCGCACTGCCGTCGAGGCGCTGGGTGGCTATGATGTCAGTGCGATGGGTGAATTGATGGCATAACCGCCTCATCATCCACGCTACTCAATTTGCGCCGCCCCAAGGGTAGGGTAAAAATAAAGCGCGAGCCACGCCCGAGTTGGCTTTCGACCCAGATCCGCCCGCCGTGGGCCTCGACAATCGCCCGGGTTAGAAATAAGCCCAGCCCACTGCCCTGGGTCTCGCGGCGTAGGCGGTTGTCAATCCGGTAAAAACGCCCGAAGATCGTCTCGTGCTCTTCGGGCGGAATCCCGACGCCCTGGTCACTCACATAACAGACCGCGACATCGCCTTCGGGCCAGCCGCCAATCCGAATAATGCCACCCTCAGGGCTGTATTTCAGCGCATTCGAGACCAGATTGGCGAGCACCTGGCGGCAGCGCTCGTAGTCACCATAGACCGGCGGCATATCATCAGGAAAACGCAACTCGAAAGTAAACTGATCGCCTGCAGCGGGGGCAAAGCTGTGGGCCACATCAGCCGCCAGCTTGGGCAGAGCCAGATCGTGCAATTCGAGCCGAATGCCGCCCGCGACTAGGCGCGACACTTCCAGCAGATCCTGGATCAAGCGGGCCAAGCGGTCGGCCTCATCCTCGATCACGGCCAGGCCATCGCGGTACTGGGCCGGCTCGAAGTTCACATCATCGCGGCGCAGCGTGCCAGCATAGCCCTTGATAATGCTCACCGGAGTCTTGAGTTCGTGCGAAATGACCGAAATAAAGGTGCCCTGTAACTCCTCTTCGCGTTTCTGGGCCGTAATATCGCGCACATTGGCAATCGCCCCCAGAAACTGACCCTGCGGCCCGCGCTGCGGCGCATACCGGCTCTGCACATACAACTCGCGCCCATCACGCGTCAGCAACCGCCCTTCGACCACCGGATTGGGGGCAAAGGGCATGCGCTGCAATGGGCAATCACTGAGGCAAATATTGACCCCTTGCAGCGTCTGGATGCCAAGTACCTCGGCACAGGGTCGCCCAAGCGCCTCTTCGCGGCTCCAACCCGTCAGTTGCTCCATGGTCTGATTGAAGGTCGTGATCCGCCAGCGGCTATCAATCATCATCACGCCATCGGCTGATTGTTCGATCAGCGCATCGAGGCGTTGTTTTTCGCGCAGCACACTTTGATACAGCCGCGCATTCGAGACCGCAATCGCGGCCTGGTCGGCAAAATCTTGGAGCACCTGGCGGTCATCGGGCGAGAAGGCCACATTAAGCGCGGCCCGAAAGACGAAAATCATGCCGACGGGCGTATCCCGTAGCGTGAGTGGTAACGCGATCATCTGGCGCAGGGTCAAACCAGTATCGTCCGCAATCTCCCGCAGGATCGCTTCGCCCCGGCGCGGCAAATCATTGATCGGGAGCGTAAGCAAACGGGCAAAGGCGGGCCAATCCTCGCGCGATAGACGTGCCGAGGCCCGAATGCGCAACTCATCACTGGTCTCGTCTTCGTAGAGTGCAATCAGGCCCGAGGTGCCTGCGGTCATTTCGACGGCATACCGAATCGTAAGCGAGAGCACACTACCCAGATCGAGCTGGGCCGTCATAGCGCGACTAATCTGGAGCAGGTATTCACGCTGGCGCAAACGATAGTCGGCGTGGTCAGCCATAGAAACCCCTCGTAGGCCACAACAAGAGTTTACAATCTGATCCTTGATGTAGATGATAACATGTTAAACATTATCATGGTGATTTCAGGGTCAAGATCATCCTACGTCATTGGATCGTACGGTTGGCAAGCAAGGTCAAGGTTACGCCTGAAGGGGCAGCGGCCATGTCTGAATGCCGAGTCTGGCGTCAAGACTGTTATGCTTTACAGTTGGGACTCGACAGCTATCAGGTCACATGATATGATGATAAATACTTACACTTCGGTGGCATAGGGGTGATAGGTAAGCCCCACAGTGGCAACGCTGACGCCAAGGAGCGGACGATTATGGAGCTTGACCTATCGAGCAAGCGTGCCAAAAAGCTCATCCGCGAACACAGCCTGAGCGAAGAAGAGATTCAGCAGATCGTGGCCTCAGCGCGGATCAACCTTGCCACCTTTGATCCCGAATATCGCACCAATGTAACCCAGATTGCCGAGGATTTGCAAAAGAGCCGGCCAACGATTTATGGTTGGGCGGATCGGGCAATTGCGGCAACCATCCTCTCGTTACGCAACATTCGGACGGGGCGACCCCCGAAAGAACGTGAACGCAGCAATGGAGCCGAGGTGTAGGGTGCTGGGGTGGTCATAGGCTCGTATGCTGGGGGTGTATAATAGCGATGCTACCGTCACCCCTCACCCGCGTCAAGCAAGGAGATCGCGCCAGATGAGCCGCAATCTGAAGGGTCTACTGGCCCGCTTCAACGCTCTGTCAAGCATCGAACTGGCTGCGGTTGTGGCCACCGATGGCCTCTTGATCGAGAGTGTGGCCAGTCCTGATGTGGATGTTGATGCGATCTGCGCGGTCGCGTCGAATGGGTTAGCCATGGCCGAATCGCTCGGGCGCGAAATTGCCAAAGGCAATGCCCTGCAGACCATGTTAGAGTATGAAGACGGTCTGGTGGTGATCGAACCGATCAACAACGATGCCATGCTGCTCTTATTGGCCAACGCTCGTGATGATTTGGGCTATGTGCGCTTTTTGGTTGCCAAACACCGTGACGCAATGGCTGATGCCCTGAGTGCAATCTAGGGTACGCCCATAGGCCAAGCTTGCTCTGCTATGTGCTATAATTTTGAGGAGCATTCGACCGGAAGCGCTCCGCGTCGCTCCTCTATAAGGTAGGTCGCGATGGATCCACAGCTGACAAGTATTATCGTCCCCACCGAAGAACTGAGTCAGATCGAAGAATGTCTGATCCGGCTCGTCGAGGACACCGGGAGTGATTATGCCCTGCTGCTTGATAAAAGCGGCCAGGTGATCTCTTCCAAGGGTGATGGCGACCGTCAAGACATTACGGCGCTGGGGGCGTTGATCGCAGGCGTGTTCGCCTCTTCGCGTGAGGTTGCCAAACTGCTGCGTGAGCGCGACTTCCGCGCTTCGTTTCAGCAAGGAGTGCGCGAGAACATCTTTATCGCGCTGATCGAAGAGCAGTGGATCCTGTGTATCATCTTCAACAAGGGTACGCATATCGGGCTGGTCAAGGTGTTGACGAAAAAAGCCACCGATGAACTGGCCTCGGTTCTCGAACGGGTGCGCCAGCAACATAAAGCGCGTGATGAGGTGCTTGGCTCGTCGTTCCGCACCTCGATGGAAGATACGATCGACCTGCTGTTCCGCGATTAGCCGCCGGGTTGGCGGGCTTCCCGCTGGTTGTGCTGCCCCCACCATAGCCAGCCGCTGCCTGCGACCCAGACGCCCCTTCTGAACAGGCATGCAAGAGGATCTATGGCGCTGATTAATGTTGCGGCCCGCGAGATCCACTGCAAAATCGTCTACTATGGCCCCGGCATGTGTGGCAAGACGACCAATTTGCAGTATATCCATAGTCAGGTACCTAAGGATGTCAAGGGCGATCTGCTCTCGATTGCAACCGAGACAGAACGAACCCTCTTCTTTGACTTCTTACCACTTGACCTTGGTAAAGTACGTGGCTTCCAGACGCGGTTCCACCTGTATACCGTGCCCGGTCAGGTGCTCTATGAGCGCACCCGCGTTGCGGTGTTGAATGGAGCCGATGGCGTGGTATTTGTGGCCGACTCGAATAAGAGCAAGATGCAAGAAAATGTAAACTCGCTCAAAGAGTTGGCCCAAAATGTTACCCGCCAGAACAAGAAGTTTGCCGAGTTCCCGATTGTGATCCAGTATAACAAGCGCGATCTTCCCAAAGAAGTGCTTGCGTCGGTGCAAACAATGGATCACTTCCTTGGGGTGACGAAGATGAATTGGCCGCGGATTGAAGCCGTGGCAACCACCGGTACTGGGGTCTTCGAGACGCTGCGGGCGATTAGCCGGGCAGTGATCAGCAAGCTCTAGCTGACCATGATTCAGTGGGTAAGGTGATGTCATGGCCCTTGCAGGCGATCTGAGCGAGTTTCCGCTCACCGACATTATTCAATTGGTGCAACTCAGTAAGCAGACCGGCGGAGTGCATATCCATGGTCAACGGGCCGGTCAGAGCTTTGAGGGCTGGTTGTATTTTCGTGACGGCAAAATTATTGGGGCCGCGAGCCCTGGCTTTAGCCCGCTTGATGCGATCTATAATTTCTTTACCCTGGCCTCTGGCCCATTTCAGTTTCACGAGGATCAGCGTATTGCTACCCCGACCATTACCGCCTCGAATGAGGTGATTATTATGGAAGGGATTATGCGCCAAGATGCCTGGGCCCAGATCAATGTTCACGTGCCTTCGATGACGATGGTACCGCGGCTGGTGCTCAATCCTACCACTGGCTCGGCCGAAATTAACCTCGAACCCGAAGAGTGGCGGGTCTTGACCATGGTCAATGGCAAGAATACGATTGCCCAGATCGCCCAACGCAGTGGCCTCGGCGAGTTTCGTACCTGCGAGATTATTGCCGAACTGTTGCAAGGTGGCCTGATCGAGATGCGTGAGCCGAGTCCCGGCGAAACGCTCGCCCCCGAGTTCGAGCGGATTGCGGCTGGCTATGTCGGGGCCGGCGCTTCGGCCTTGCTCGAAGAAGCCTATCGCCTCGCTGGAGTAGCCGATCCCAGCCGCGCTACCACCACCGAGATGCTCACGGTCGTTGACCATTTTGAGCGCGGTGTTACCCGGGTGCTTGACCCGGCCCGCGCCCGCGAGGCGGCCAACCGTTTGCGCTCGCGGGCCAGCGAACTGTTGGGCAAGGCTCCCACCACCTGAACAACGGGCCTTCGATCTTACGGTAGTTCAATGACCTGCCCGTCGCGCCCGATCTCGGCGAGGCCGGCAAAGCCGCCCGCCTGCACTTCGGCCAAAGCCTCGGCTTCGGGCATCGTCCAACGCGGGCTGTAATGTACCAGCACCAGCCGCCCAACCCCGGCTGCCGCGGCCACTTCACCGGCCTGGCGCGGCGAGGTGTGGCTCGCAAATGGCCCGGGGGTGGTGGCCTCGTGGATCAGCACCGCCGCACCCGTTGCCAGGGCCTGCACGGCGGGGCAAGGAGCCGTATCGGCGGAGCAGACCAGGGCTGCTTTGCCGTGCGCATCCTCGAACCGCAGCGCCAGACAGGGCCGCGAGTGATCAGTGAGCGCCGTCCGAATTTGCCAACCTGCCGCCAGGGCTAGGCTGGCCCCGGCCGCAAGCGGATGCCACGCCAGGGGAATGTGGTACTCG
The DNA here is from genome assembly GCA_048381555.1 of Oscillochloridaceae bacterium umkhey_bin13. Lineage (GTDB taxonomy): Bacteria > Chloroflexota > Chloroflexia > Chloroflexales > Chloroflexaceae > Viridilinea. The sequence goes on along the minus strand of JBLWKA010000010.1, from coordinate 43,828 downwards.
ACCCGCATCGCCGTAATCATCGCCTGCACAATCTCGAGCGTTTCGGCCAGCCCATAGATCGGCAGCGGTTCCTCACGTCCGGCCAGGCGCATGCTGAAGATCAGGCCGGGTAGCCCGTTGATATGGTCGCAGTGGCTATGGGTCAAGAACACCCCGGCCAGGGTTTGCGGATCAACCTCGGCGCGGAGCAACCGCTCGTAGGTGCTGCCGCCCGCATCAATCAGCAGCGGGCCACCTGGGCCGTCCCAAAGCATATGGGTATTGCCACGATCTCGATCCGGTAAGCCAGTGCCGGTGCCCAACAAAATCACGCGGGCCATGAATGGTTCCTTCTAAGCAAGGACATCGTTCTTCGCGAAATACGCTGTGCGCAACGAGCGGCAGTACCATATGTAGTCTGTGAACTACGTTTCCTGATATGGGATTTGGCTTCGGCAGGCTCAGCCAACGGCGAGTCATTGGGGCTTCGCCAGGCTCAGCCAGCGGAGACGGAACGTAGGCAGAGCCCTGAACTTGTCGAAAGGTCGAAGCCCCCGTTGGTACCAAAAAACTTCGTTTAGGCATCGTTCAAATGAACTTGACAGTTCGGCAACTTCCCTACCGTCGGGCTGAAGCCCTTGCTGATACACCAAGCCCTTCGGGCTCATCAGAACGCGTTGTACTGGCAGCCCGCAGGGCTTCGGGTCTCAGACAGGGCTTTAGCCCGACGCAATGGAAGAGCGCAACTGTCAAGCTGGATTGGCCGTTTTTGAACGATGCCTTACAGACTAATACGTGCGGCAGGGCCTGGGAGAACATGGTTCTCCCAGAAGCACGCTGTGCGCAACATCGCTAACGCTTGTTGCGCACAGCATCACTTACTCCATTGGCACAAGCCGTTTCCGCAACGCATAGATCGCAACCTGGGTACGATCAGCTAAATGCAACTTCGAGAGAATATTTGAAACGTGGGTCTTAATCGTCTTTTCGGAAACAATCAAGGTGTCGGCAATCTCTTTATTCGAGCGGCCTTTGGCGATCAGGCGCAACACATCCATCTCGCGGGGGGTCAGCTGTTCAACTGGAGCTTCGCCCGGGCGCGGGGTACTGAACTCTTGCATCAATTTGGCAGCCACTTCGGGATGCAAGACGGCCTCGTTGCGTTGGGCGGCGCGAATCGCGTGGGCCAGATCCTCGGGCGAAATATCTTTGAGCAGATACGAAATGGCCCCGGCTTTGATTGCCGGAAAGACCTTATCGTCGTCGGCAAAACTCGTTAAGACAATTACCTTGGTCGAGGGGCTGGCCGTTTTGACGCGACGAGTAGTTTCGACGCCATCAATGCCGGGCATCACCAGATCCATCAAGACCACATCGGGCAGGAGTTCGCGGGCCAATTGGGCACCTTCTTCGCCACTGGCGGCCTCACCAACAATCTCGATGTCGCCTTGCAACTCAAGAAAATCGCGCAAGCCCTGGCGCACCACCCGGTGATCATCAATTAACATCACGGTAATCGTATCCATGCGCTCCTCCTCAGCCTGGAGAGGGCCAGTCCCCTGGTGGTCATTGTACCATCAAGCGGGCGGGCCGATCCACCACCCTAACCTGGCCCGCAGGGCTGTTGCAAAGCTGGCCCGGCGGCTCACGCCTCGGCTACGGTGCACAAAGCCCGCCTGCGCGGGCTGGCTAGGCCACGAAGGTGGCCTTTGCTTGGCGTAGCCGAGGCGTTTACGCCTACGGCATGGACGTTGCATCAGCCCTAACCTGGCCCGCTGCCACGTTCGGAGCGAGGCACAACCACCCGTACTTCGGTGCCGTAACCGGGGCTGGAGTGCAATTCGAAGCTGCCACCAATTTCGGCGGCCCGCTCGCGCATACTGAGCATCCCGAGGTGACGACCGCCGCTAGGGGTTGGGGCGACCTCGAAGCCAGTGCCGTCATCGCGGACGCGCACAGTGATCTGATCGGCGCTAAATTCGAGCGCGACCTGGACTTGCTGGGCAGCGGCATGTTTGAAGACATTGTTCAGGGCTTCTTGCACAATCCGATAGAGCGGTTGCTCGACCCCACGGGCCAGGCGATCATCGCCAATCACGTTAAGAGTAATTGCAATCCCTTCGCGCCGAGATAGAACCTGGGCGTGTTGTTGTAGGGCCGCGACCAGGCCCTGATCCCGCAGGGCCGGTGGCCGTAACTGGAAAATCAGGGCGCGCATTTCGGCTAACGCCGCCGTCGCGGTCTCTTGCAGTCGTTCGAGTTGCGCTGCGACCCGTCCAGGGTTGCGTTCGAGTTGGGTGCGGGCCGCTTGGGCGGTCAGGGTCATACTAAAGAGTTGTTGGGTGACACTATCGTGCAGGTCGCGGGCCAACCGGTTGCGCTCTTCGAGCACGGCCGCCGCCTGAGCCTTGCGATAGAGTCGCACATTTTCCAGCGCACCAGCCAGCACATCCGCTACCGTCTCGAGCAAATTGATATCCTCGTCGGTGAAGGCATTGGGGGTTGGTGATTCGAGATTGAGCACACCAAGCAGGCGGCCACTGGCGATAATTGGGACGGCCAACTCGGAGCGAGTGGCAGCCCGTTCGGCAACCGCCAGAAAGCCTGTTTCGGCGGGGGCATCAGGCGCACAGATCGCCCGCCCTTCGCGAGCGGCACGCCCAACCATGCCCAGATTCACATGCTGGCGGTGTCCAAGCGCCGTCGTAGGATAGATTCCCTCCGAGGCTGCCAACACCAGTTCGCGGCTATCCTCATCAAACAAAAAGAGATCCATCTGGGGATAGTCAAAGCCGCGGCGCACCTGACTGGTCACCGCAGGCAGAATCCCTTCGTGGTCAAGCGAGGCCGAAGCGGCGCGGGCGACTGCGTTCAGTACGGCGAGTTGATCGGCGCGGCGCTGCACCTGGGCCGCCAGGCGTTGGGCCTGTTGATAGAGGCACGCCGAGTTGATCGGGCCGCCAACCTGGGCCGCAATCGCTTCGAGCAGATCAACATCATCGTAGGTGAAGCTTTGGGGGCTACGCGAAGCGACATGCAGCGTGCCAAGCACCTGACCGCCACTGCGCAATGGCACCACAATCACGGAGCGGTCACTGGGGCCTGGTGGCAGCAGATCGGGTTCGCTCGTGGTATCGGTGGTAAAGTATGGTCGCCCGTGGGTGACCGTCCAGACCAGCATGGCCATCAAAGGACTGTCACGTAGCCCATGCAGGGCCAGATCGGCAGGAGCGGTAGCAACGATTTCGAGCATGCCGTCGGGATCAAGCAGCGCCAGCACCCCACTACCAAACGCAGCCGTCACCCGTTCAATCGTATGCTGCAAAATAGCGGCCAGATCGAGCGTCGCACTGACATCACGCCCAAGCGCGGCGAGCAGTTGCTCTTTGGCGAGCAGGCGCGCACTCCGTTCGGCCAGGCGCACATTGTCGACCGCCATAGCTCCCTGGCGCACAATCGCCTCGATCGCCGTAACGAGCGCCGGATCGGGGGGCAAACTCGTCGTCGGCAGGGCCACATAGACCACCCCGATCAAACGGTCGCCGCGGCCCCGCAAAGGCACCAGCAAGGGGTTGGTATCAGGTGGCACATGGTGCGCAGGACCAGACGGAATCGCCTCGGCTGGGATCAAGAACGAGTCCCCGACCCGGCGTTCAGGGCGCATCAGGGTCTGATAGAGGCTCGGCGCGACCGGGTTGGTGCGGAGTTGTTCGATCACGCCGGGGGCCATGCCAGCAAACGCGACCGCCTCTAGGGCATCGGTATCGAGATTGCGTAAGCGGACATAGACCTGGGGGCTGGCGACGACCCGATGGAGTGCCTCGGCGACTTCACGCAACAGACTCGCCGGGCTGTCGTCGGTACGCATATGGGTGCCCAGCGCAAGCAAATCGCCCAACGGAGGCGGCGTGCCCCGTACCTGCGGGGAAGGCTGATCAGCATCGGCCTGACTCACCATCGCAACTCCTCTTGATCGAGCGTGGCAAGATCGACCCCGGTTGTCCCGCGTCCAATACTGATTGTACCAAACAGTTCGTCCTGACTCAGCGTAATGGCCTGGCGTTTTAACAGCTCGAGCACGGCCCAAAAGGTGACGATCACATCTTCGCGGGTGACGATCAGATCGAACAGATCCTCGAAGCTGAACCAGGCTTGGTGCGCCAGTCGATCGCGCACCCGTTCAGCGACATGGGCAACCGTCAGGCGTGGCCCAAGCCGAATTGGCGCGGGCTGATCATCAAGCGGTAGCGCGAGTTGCATGCGCCGTTGGAGTGCATTGATCAGGTCGGCAACACTATGTTTCACCGGCGGCGGGGCCAGATCAAGCTCAAGTGCCAGCGGAGCCAGGCGCAGAAACGTGCGGCGCTCATCCTCGTGCCAGGAACGCAACAACGCGGCCGCCTGCTTATAGCGCCGGTACTCGCGCAACTGGTGGGCCAGGGCCTCGGCGTCTTGATCAGCCGGGAGCGGTGGCGTAGGCGGCGTAGGTTGGGGCAGCAGCGCCCGCGACTTGATCAAGATCAACCGGGCCGCGAGGCTGACAAATTCGGCCATAGCTCGTGGTTCAGGGGCGTCGAGCGAGCGCACATGGGCCAGGTACTGATCGGCGACCCGGGCGAGCGCAATCGTCGTAATATCCAACTCGTCGCGCTCGATCAAACGTAAGAGCAGATCAAGGGGCCCATTGAAACTCGGCAACTGAATCGCATAACTCATGGCTTGCCGCTCGCGTATTACTTGAGGTGGTTCGGACGAATAGGCAACCCGCCGCAGGTTGCGGAACACCTCAAGCACGTGCTCGGCGATGGGGTAGCGCGTCAGGCACTCGGACTGGCCGACCTACAACCTCTGTAGCGCCTCGTCTTGCGGAGTTTCGGCCACACTGCGGCAAATCTGATTTCTTCGCGGGCTTAGTTGCCCAAGAATTGGTCGGATCACTCTCCAAACAGTTCCTGGGCAGCCCCATAGGGATCCCGTTCCCGGGCGGCAATCTTGGCGACAAGATCGGCCCAGGCCGGGCCACGCAGGCGTTCGAGGGCCAATTCCTGGACGGCGGCGCTTAATTCGCGTTCGGCGGCGGCCTGCGCCCGAACCGCGGCCTGGCCCGAACTGCGCAGGTGGGTCACGTGTTCGGCAGCAGCCGCAATGATCGCCTCACTGCCCGTGCCTTGCACCGCCACCGCCGTCAGCACGGGCGGGATCCAGGCGGCCGGGTCATAGGCCCCCAGGTGCAGCATCGCCTTGAGTTGGCGCACGACATTGTCGGCCCCTTCACGATCCGCCTTATTGACCACAAACACATCGGCGATTTCGAGCATCCCCGCTTTGATGCTCTGCACATCATCGCCCATGCCGGGCACTTCAACCACAATCGTGGTATGAGCAGCGCGGGCAATATCCACTTCGCCCTGACCCGCCCCAACGGTCTCGATCAAGACAATCTCGAAGCCAGCGGCATCAAGCAGCGCCGCCGCATCCGCCGTCGCCCGCCCCAGGCCACCCAACCGGCCACGGCTTGCCATACTGCGGATGAAGACCCCCGGATCGCCGCCCAGCACCTGCATGCGAATGCGATCGCCCAGCACCGCGCCACCCGTAAAGGGCGAGGTAGGGTCTACGGCGATGATGCCCACCGTCGCACCGTTGCGCCGCCAAGCCTGAGCCAGGGCCGTTACCAGAGTAGACTTACCGGCTCCTGGCGGCCCCGTGATCCCAATCAGGTGGGCCTGGCCCGCATGCGGGTAGACAGCCGCTAACAACTCGCGTGCCGGTGCCCCACCGGTCTCGACCACCGTAATTGCCCGCGCCAGCGCACGCCGTTCACCGGCCCGCAGACGTGTTACCAGATCGTGCGTCTTCACGAATGTTTACCCTTTAGGGAGGTTTCAAATCAGTTTGACCGCGTGGCACGTCACATCTGCCCCGCCACACGAGGGCGAGGCACGACAGGCATGTTGCGCGAAGCGGTTGGGCCTTGGCCCACCAAGCCCGACCCCGGCTGCTCAATCACGGGTGATCGCAGCCCGTTCCTGAATAAACTTAATAATATCGTGAGTCGAAGCCCCAGGACCAAAGACCGCACTGATTCCGTGCTCGTCTTTGAGGATAGCTGCATCATCGTCCGAGATGATCCCGCCCGCTACGACCAGCACATCATCCATGCCCTGCTCTTTCAGCAGATGCATGATCTTGGGCAGCAGGGTCATATGTGCTCCCGAAAGGATCGAGAGCCCGATCACATCAACATCTTCCTGCAACGCTGCCTCGATGATCATTGACGGCGTCTGTTGTAGGCCGGTGTAGATCACTTCCATCCCGGCATCACGCAGGGCGCGGGCAATCACCTTGGCCCCACGATCATGACCATCTAGGCCGGGCTTGGCAACGAGGACGCGGATCTTTCGCTCCATGGCGAGGGCCTCCTCAGGGTGAAATTCAGAGCAAAGCTGCTAGTGTTGGGATTATAACATGCTGCGCTGGCCCTGATTACGCTTGATCCCGCATTTGTTATGTGGTTACTATCCAAATTGGTTAAAAGGTCAGTAGTACGGGTTCCAAAGTATATGCTATAATAAGGACGAATATCCCATTCTGCTGGTGTTTCACCCACCATTCTACCCACTTCAGCGCCCCAGATCCGTGCCCTGCGACGGGAGCATGACCATGAGCGTCACCGGTGCTCAGCTTGTAATCCAGGCGCGTGCCCTTGGTTACGATTCCTCATCCGTAGAACAGCTACGATCAAATCGTTGGTTGCTCACGTTACGTACGCCTGATGGGACGACGCTGCTGGTGTTGGCCCAACGTCGCCCACTGATCCTAGCTGCGGATGTGCATGATTTGATCGATCTACTGCGCCTCCGCCGTATCAATACCGGTTTTTTGCTCGCCGTCGAGGGCCGTTTCTCAGCCGAGGCGCTGCGCATTGCGCAGGATCTGCGGAGCCTGCGCCTCCAATTAGGCACCGATCTGCCCCCGGCCTTCCGCAACGCCCCGAGTGGGAGCCTCGAAACGGCTTAGCTCTGTTCCTGGTTCGTCCACCAGACGACGGCGTGGGGCAATTGTGGCCCCCGTGGCATCAAGGCCCCGTCAGCGGTTGGCTCAAGCAACTCGGTGATCGCCGCCAGAATTGCTGCATCACGGCTTGGCTCAGGGGTCAACCGCAAGCGCATACGGATCTCTTCGAGGGCTACCTCTAGGCTTGGGAAACGGAACGAACGCCCCGCTTCGAGCAATGCGAGGTTGGCGGGCAGGCCCAGTTGATAACAGGCGGCCAGCGCTTCGAGCGCACCCGGCAGCGGCAGGCGTGGCTCGCCATGCACCCGTTCCCAAAACGGGGCCAGCGTTGAAGTTGGGTGCTGGAGGCCCAACCACAGCGCACAGAGTCGCCGTGCCGCTGTGGCACAACCCTCCAGGAAGGGGCCAATCTCGCGCACCCCGTAGACCACGTGGGCCGAAATCAGGACATCAGCCTGGATTGGTTCAGCGAGCGGCCAGGTGCCGGGAATGACCTGGACATTCTGAACCCCGGCTTCGTGGAGCGTGTGGGCCAGTTCGGCCCGCATAGCGGGTGATGGCTCAACCGCAATCACCTGACGCACGTGCTGGGCCAAAAAGGGCAGATAGCGCCCGGTGCCAGCCCCGACATCGAGCACCCGGTCACTCAGGCGCAACTGCGGCAGCAACCAGCGCATAAACGGATCAGGCTGGGTCTGTTGGCGCATGGCACTGGCATACCGTTGGGCCCGCCCGGCCCAGGCATCCTCGCTCCGCCCAAACGCCGGATCGGTGGCGGCTTCGCCTTGCGCCCGTTCGGCATCGTACATCAATCGCCAAGTTGTCAACCAATCATAACCACCGACCCGAACGTTTGTTGCTGGATTCATCACACTGTCCTCCCTATGCCTATGCTTAGAACCGTTGATCGTACCAGGCTCAGCCTCAGGCCCACGATCCCGCTCAAAGGTTCTTGACTCACATGCCTAATAAACTTAGATCGCGCACGCAGAGTTGTTAGAAGCGATATGGTATAATAAGTTTTACTATTGTACGCGTTTGACCCGCCTTGCGTGCAATCTGCCTGGGTCTACGCTCACCATTACCCAAGGGAAAGTCCGTTGCCATGAGTGAGTTAGGGGCGCGTCTGCGTGAGGCCCGTGAGCGCCAGGGGCTCTCGTTGGCCCAAGCCGCCAGTGATACCCGCATCCTTCAATCGTCGTTGGTTGCCCTCGAAGAGGGAGCCTATCAACGGTTGCCGGGTGATGTGGTGATCCGGGGGTTTATTCGCAATTACGCGCAATACCTTGGCCTTGCCGCTGATGAGTTGATCGAGAGCTATCGGCGTGAGCGGGGGGTCACGGATCAGATTCGGATCGTGCCAGCGACGATTCCACCGCGTACCCGATCCTATGTCTTGCCCAGTTTCTTTGGCGTTTTTATCGTCACCGTCGCCCTGGTGGGCATGACCTATATTACCCTGAATGCGGTTGGACGGCTTGGGGATCGTACCGAAGCCGCAGCGGCCACCATAACTGCTACCGTGCCGCCACCACCGCCGCTGCCAACCGCCACCGCTGGGCTTGCCCCCACCATCCCAGTGCCAACCCGTACCATGCCGACGGCCAGCACCCTCCAGCCTGGGGCCGCCGGGGGGATCGTGCCAACCACTGAACCAGTTGAGCCAAACCGGCCAACCCCAGCACCCGAAGCCCCAATTGTGCTTGAGTTGCGCATCCCGAATGCCCGTGGCAACGAAAATTCGTGGGTGCGGGTTCAGGCCGATGGCAATACCATCTACGAAGGCATTATGCGCGCCGGTGAAACCCGCTCGTTTACCGCCCAGCGCCGTGTGATCGTGCGGGCCGGCAATCCCCCTGATGTGCTGGTTACGGTCAATGGGCTGCAACAGGGTTCGGTTGGCCAGAATGCTGGTCAACCCGTAAACTGGTCATGGCCACCGAATTAGAGGAAGAACATGCCAGCCGAGAGCAGTTTCGATATTGTGTCGGATTTTGACCATCAAGAATTAGTCAATGCGGTTGATCAGGCCAACCGCGATATTCAGACCCGCTTCGACCTCAAAGACTCGAAGACGACCCTTGAGTTGACCAAAACTGAGTTGACGATCACCACCGATAATGAACTCACGCTGCGCAGTGTGCGTGATCTGCTCGAAACCAAGGCCCAGCGCCGTCAACTCTCGCTCAAGATCTTCGATTACGGCAAAGTCGAAGAGGTCGGCAGTCTTCGGGTGCGCCAGGTTGTAACCCTGCGCAAAGGTCTTACGAGTGAGCTTGCCAAGAAGATCGCTAAGCTCATCCGTGACCAGTTTCCCAAAATTCAGCCTCGCATCCAGGGTGATAGTCTACGTATCGCTTCCAAGAGCCGCGATGATTTGCAGGCCGTGATCAAGTTTCTGCGTGAGCAAGAAGCGACCCTTGATGTACCTTTGCAATATACCAACTACCGCTGATGAAATACCATATTGTCACCCTTGGCTGCCCCAAGAATGCCGTTGATAGCGAGGGCATGGATGGCATTCTGGCGGATCAGGGCCATCGCCCCGCTGCGAGTGCCGACGACGCCGATCTGATTATCGTTAATACCTGTAGCTTTATTGCCGCCGCCCGCGACGAAACGCTCGAGGTGCTGCGCCAGCTTGGGGCCCAAAAACGTGAAGGGCAACAGTTGATCGCGGCAGGCTGTATGGCCCAATCCCACCCCGAGGCTGTTGCAACGGTGCCGGGGGTGGATCAGACGCTTTCGACCCGCCAGTGGATGCAGATCGGGGCAATGGTGGCCGCCCAGGGTACCCCGAGTGCTCCCGCCCGTGAGGTCATTCCGCTGACGTTGGGGGCTGCGATACCCGCCCCTGCGCCAGTTATGCCCCTGGTGGTCGAACCGGTGATCCCGGCTCAGCCCGCAGGTTATGCCGATTGGCGCACGACCCAGATCCGCCGTACCCGCAGCACGCCCTCGGCCTACCTGAAGATCTCGGACGGTTGCAATCTGCGCTGTGCCTTCTGCACGATCCCGAGTTTCAAGGGTGATATGGCCTCGAAGCCGGTGGGCGCCGTGCTGGCCGAAGCGCGGGAACTGGTCGAGCGCGGCGTGCGCGAAATTGTGCTCGTTGCCCAACACCTTACCGACTATGGCCGTGATCTCGGTCTAAAGGACGGCCTGGCAACCCTGCTCGATGAACTGTGTCAGGTGGTGCCCGAAGATACCTGGCTGCGGCTGATGTACGCCTATCCGCACGGTATCAGCGAACGGTTGATCAGTGTGATGGCCGCCCGCCCGCAAATCGTCAAGTATCTGGACATGCCGTTGCAACACGCCCACCCAGCGACGCTGCGCCGCATGCGCCGGCCCCCCGATACCGACCGCACCCGGCGCATTCTGGGCGAACTGCGGGCCGCCATGCCCGATATGGCCCTGCGCTCGACCTTTATTGTCGGCTTTCCCGGCGAAACCACCGAAGAGTTCCGCTTCCTGCTCGACTTTCTGGCCGAGGTGCAGCTTGATCGGGTCGGAGCCTTCCGCTATTCGCAGGAGCCCGGCACGCATGCTGCGACCCTGCCCGACCAGGTGCGGCCCCAGGTGATCGAAAAGCGCTGGCACGAGTTGATGCGGCTACAACAGACGATCTCGCATCAGCGCACGGCCCGCTGGCAGGGCCAGACCATCCCCGTGCTGATCGAAGGCCATGGTACCGCAGACGATGGCCGCCCGCTCGCGGTGGGCCGCTCGTTCCGCGATGCCCCCGAAGTGGACGGCCAGGTGTTTGTTTGGGGCCAACCTGCGCTTGGCTCGCTAACCCCGGTGCAGATCACCAAAACGACGAGTTATGACCTTTGGGGCGAACTTGTCTAGGCGCGCAATACCATGCTAGATTTTGGGTTTTGGATGCTTGTGCTGCAATCCAAAATCCAAAATCTAAAATCCAAAAGCGCTTAGATACCGTCGGTGCGCGCCGCAATCGCTCGCTGCAACCGCAACAGTTCGTTTGGGTTGTTGCGCGCCAGGTAATCTACCATATAATCAATGGCGGTATCACTATAGTCATCCAGCAAGCCATCAAGCACCTGGCGCACCACCATCTGCACAAAATCGTCCGACGAGATCGCCGGAGTGTAGACGTAGGCCAAGCCCTCGCGGTGCCGGTTGAGCACCCCCTTCTCGGCCAGGCGACTCATGGTGGTCATCACCGTGGTATAGGCGATCTCGCGCTTCTGCGAGAGCCGCCGGTGAACCTTCTTCACCGTGCTGCGCTCATCCTCCCACAGGATCTCCATAATCTCGGTTTCGAGTGGGCCAAGCACTTTGACCAGGCCGTCTTTGGTTGGACTAAAGCGAAAACGCATGTTGAGCGGCATTACGGCACTCCTTTCGGGGGCGAAGGCTGGTGGCGAAGGCTGGTGAGATCGGACATTGCGCCGGATCGGGCGGGCGCTGGCCCGGTTGTGCTACCGCCTTACATATGGGGCAGTGTACTAGTCAGCCCGGTCTACTACAATGGATGTGGATTACACCGGGGTTACAGATAGCCTCGCCCTTTAGAACGTAATTTGCTGATTACAACGCCGTAATCGTACTATTAAGCTTCGTACTACATCAAACGCTGACTGTAAGAGGTTTACCTGACACGCATATGACAAAAGCTGACAAACGCCTTGCAATTCAGGCCGCCATGCGGGCCGCCTTTCCCCAAGCCGAAGCCCGTGTCGCGCGTTTCTATCAGATGCAGGAGTACCATCTCGGGTGGCGCGATCCGCAACTTCAGTCGACCGAGTCGGATCCGGGCAAGCTGATCCGTCCGCAGTTGGTGCTGCTCGCCTGTCAGGCTGCGGGGGGTGATCCTGCCCAGGCGATGCCGCTGGCGGCTGGGATTCAGTTGCTGCACGACTTTACGCTCATTCACGACGATATTGAGGATGACAGTGCGACCCGTCGCGGCCGCCCGACACTCTGGTCGCTCTGGGGTCTGGCCCAGGGCATCAATGCGGGTGATGGCATGTTCGTGCTGGCCCACCTCGCTATTCATCAGCTGGATGCAATAGGCGTGCCCGCCGAGCGAACGCTCCATGTCTTGCGTCGCTTCGACGAAGTCATTCTGTATGTCTGTGAAGGCCAGTTCCTTGATATTAGTTTCGAGGGCGACCTGACGATCAGCGCCGACGATTATCTGGCGATGATCGAGCGCAAGACCGCTGCCTTGATCGCCGGTTCGTGCGAATTGGGCGCACTGGTCGCCGGGGCGAGCCCGGCTAATCTGGCGGCCCTGGCCGAATTTGGCTTGAGCGTCGGCCTGGCCTTCCAGATCGAAGACGATCTTCTAGGGATCTGGGGCGCGCCCGAGGTGACCGGCAAACCGCCCGCCGCTGACCTCTACCGGCGCAAAGTCAGTCTGCCGGTGGTGCATGCCCTGGCCCACAGCCCGGCGCGCGCCCGCCTCGCCGAACTGTATGCCAGCGACCCCGACGAAGCCGCCGTGCGCGAAATCCTGGCCGCGCTTGATGCCGCCGAGGCCCGCGCCTTCTGTGCTGAAGTAGCCGCTCGTCATCATCAGGCGGCCTTTGCCGCGATTGATCGGGTCACGACCGACGGAAATCCCCAGGCCGAAGCTGCCCGGGCCACCTTGCGTGCCCTGGCCGAAAGCCTGATTGGGCGACAGAGTTAGGCGTTTGATGACGGTATTGTTTCTTACTGGCGAGTACCCGCCTGATCCTGGCGGGGTTGGGGCCTATACGCGTTGTCTGACCGAGGCGTTGCGGGCGCAGGGTGCTGCGGCGGCGGTACTGACCATGCGCACCGGGCAACTGGTGCTGCTGCGCGGTGACGATCTGCAGGGCGAGGTGTGCGCCCCCACCCATCGCAATCTCGACTGGTCGCCCCGTTGCTGGTCCGCCCTGATCAAGGTGCTTCACGACGTGCGCCCAAGCTGGCTGCACATTCAGTACCAGACCGGGGCCTATGCGATGCAGCCCGGGATCAATCTGTTGCCCTGGCGGCTGCGGGGGCTCGCCGAACGCCCGCGGATGGCGGTTACCTTCCATGATCTGCTCGTACCCTACCTATTCCCGAAGGCTGGTCCGCTGCGTCGCTGGGTCAATCGGCGTCTAGCCAGTGATTGTGATGCGGTTGTGGCAACCAACCGTGCCGACCAAAACGGCTTACGTCAACTGGCCCCGCGTGGCCCGACACCGCACCTCATTCCGATTGGCTCGAATATTGCCCCCACCCCGCCCCCGGGCTACGAACGCAGGGCCTGGCGGCTTGACCAGGGGGTCGCCCCCAACGAGTTGCTGGTCGCCTATTTTGGCTTGCTGGCGACGAGCAAGGGCGTTGATGTGCTGGTTGAAGCCCTGGCCCAGCTTGAGCGGCCCTGGCGACTGGTGCTGATCGGCGGGGCCGCAACCGCCCCCGAGGATCGGGCCTACGCGGCCCAGGTGCAGGCCCGCATCAGTGCGCTTGGGCTACAGGCCCGTCTGATCATCCCCGGCCACTTGCCCGACGACCTCGTTTCGGCCCACCTGCTCGCCGCTGATTGTGTCGCCCTGCCCTTCCGGGACGGGGCCTCGTTTCGGCGTGGGAGCCTGCTGGCCGCGCTGGCGCACGGCTGCCCGGTGGTGACGACCACGCCTGCCGATCCAACCGATGCCACCGTTTTAGAGCCAGCGACCCTCTTGGTGCCCCCCGGCGACCCTTTACGGCTCGCGGCCGCCCTGACCGAACTGGCTGCCAACCCAACCCAGCGCCACCACCTCGGTCAGGCAGGTATGCGCCTCGCGGCGGCGTACACCTGGCCCGCGATTGCGACCAGTCATCGTCAGATGTATCAGGGGTAGGTGACGACCAATTGCCTCCATCCTGGGCCAGACCCAGGTTTTGGTATGGTTTGGCGGCTTCGCCGCCAAACCATACCAAAAAACCGTGTGGTGCGGCTACGCCCCACCACACCAACCGCCACAACTCTGTGCCTCCATCACGCGACGGAGCCTTCTGGCGCACGGCTATGCTATAATGGCGCGGCTAACGAGTTTGGGTTTTCGATTTTGGATTTTGGATTGCGCCGCAATCTGCATGCCCGGAAGGGGGGTGAGGGCCGTGTCGGAGCCTGATCTTAGTGGTCTTAGCGGATCATTGTCGTTGCTCCTGTTTTCCGTAACGGCCACTTCCTGGCCTCACCTTTTGAGGAAATGCTAAGCCATGAATAGCGATACGCCTACCGAAAAGCCGTTTGTCGAGCGTTACGATCCTGCTGCCATCGAAGCGAAATGGCAAGCGCGTTGGGCCGCTGATGATCTCTATCGGACTGGCCCCGCCGATGAACGCCCGAAGTATTTTATCCTCGATTTTTACCCCTATCCCTCGGGCGAGGGGTTGAGTGTTGGGCACTGCCGCAATTATGTGCCGACTGATGTGATCGCCCGCTTCTATCGGATGCGTGGCTATAATGTCTTGCATCCCATGGGTTGGGATGCCTTTGGTCTACCGACCGAAAATCAGGCGATCAAGACCAAAACCAATCCGTCGGTGCTGACGAAACGGTATGCGGCCAACTATAAGCGCCAAATGAACCTGATCGGCGCGAGCTATGATTGGAGCCGCGAGATCACGTCGTCGGAGCCGGATTATTACCATTGGACCCAGTGGATCTTTGTCCAGTTGTACACCCATTGGTACGATCCCCGCGCCGACCGCGCCCGCCCGATCAGCGACCTGGAAGCCGAGTTGGCAAGCCACGGGACGAGCAACCTGGGCCTGCCGCTCTCGGAAACGCAAACGTCGGCCGAAACCTGGAACGCGATGAGTACGTTGGAGCGCCAGGAGTTCCTGCGTCGCTTCCGGCTGGCCTATCGCGGCGAGGCGGCCGTTAACTGGGATCCCGTAGACAAGACCGTGATCGCCAACGAAGAGGTCGGCCCCGACGGGCGAGCCTGGCGCTCGGGGGCCCTGGTTGAGCGCAAGGTGCTGCGCCAGTGGTTCTTCCGGATCACCGCCTATGCCGACCGGCTCGATCAGGACCTGGATACGGTGGACTGGCCCGGGCGCATTGTTGCCATGCAGCGCAATTGGATCGGGGCTTCACGCGGGGCCGAGGTGATCTTCAAGACCACCGACGATACCCCGATTATTGTCTATACCACCCGACCCGATACGCTGTGGGGCGCAACCTTTATGGTGCTCTCGCCCGATCACCCGCTGGTTGCCACGGTGACCACGGCCAGTCAACAGGCTGCGGTCACGGCGTATGTCAATGCGGCCCGCGCTAAAGCGGCAGAACCAGCCCCGGTCGAGGAGAAAGACAAGACGGGTGTTTTTACCGGTGGCTATGCGATCAATCCGGTCAATGGCGCGGCCATCCCGATCTGGGTCGCCGACTATGTGCTGATGGGCTATGGCACCGGGGCGATCATGGCTGTGCCCGCCCACGATGAGCGCGACTTCGCCTTTGCCCTCAAATATGGCTTGCCGGTTATTCCGGTGATCGCCCGCCCCGAGGCGACCGCCCGTTCGGTGCTGCGCGCCGAGAGCTACGACCCGGCGTTGCCCGCGGCCCTGCACGCGGCCGGGTTCGCGTTCACCGATGAGGCCGGTCAACTCACGGTGGATCTGCCCGAGGCCCAAGTTGCGGCCTATTGTGCTTTGGTGCAGCCCCAGTTGCGTGAAGGCTGGAGCGAAGTGGTTGGTGCGGGGTGGTGCTTTATCTTCCCTGATGCGATCATTCCTTTTGATAGTCTGACCACCGAGGCCCAGATTGTTGATCGCCTGCGCACCAGTCTGCAGATCGATGCCCTGCCGAGCACGATGGCCTACCTGGCGACGGTACCCGCCTATCAGGATCTGCTCTTCCATACCGAAACCGGTACACCCATCCATTCCGGGCCAATCAATGGCTTGCCCGGCGACGAGGCGATCAGCCGCACGGTGGCCTGGCTGGAGGAACGGGGCCTGGGCCAGGGGCGCACCAACTATCGGCTGCGTGACTGGTTGATCAGCCGCCAGCGCTATTGGGGCACGCCCATTCCGATTATTCACGGCGATGATGGGCTGGAACGCCCTGCCCCCACCACGGAACTGCCGATTACGCTGCCTGGGGTCGAGAGCTACGAGCCAACCGCGACCGGTGAGTCACCGTTGGCCCAGATTGATGAGTGGGTACGGGTTAGTCTGCCCGCTGGGGTGCAGGGTCGCCGCGAAACTGATACCATGGGCACCTTCGCCTGCTCATCGTGGTACTTCTTGCGCTTTGTTGACCCCAAGAACCCTGGGCAGTTGGCCGACCCCCAGGAATTGGCCTACTGGCTGCCGGTAGATATGTATGTCGGTGGAGCCGAACACGCCGTCATGCATCTGCTCTATGCCCGCTTCTGGACCAAGTTCCTGCACGATATTGGCGTCGTGCCCTTTATCGAACCCTTCAAGAGCCTGCGCAACCAGGGCTTGATCCTGGCCCCACCCCGCGAGGTGGACGGCCAGATTGTGATCGAGAAGATGTCGAAGTCGAAGAATAATGTGATCACCCCCGACGAGGTGGTCGCTAAGCACGGGGCCGATGCACTGCGCGGCTACGAGTGCTTCATCTCGGACTTCGAGGCTTCTGTCCCCTGGAGTACCGATGGCGTGCCGGGGATCCGGCGCTGGCTCGACCGGGTCTGGCGGATTGTGCTTGGCCCCGAAACTGAACCCGGCCAGAATACGAGTTTCAGCGAGCGCCAGTTGCAGCGCATCACCCACCAGACGATTATGCGCGTCGAGGGTGATATCGCCAACTTCAAGTTCAATACGATGGTTGCGGCCTTGATGGAGTTCACCAACGCGCTCTATAAGGCCCGTGATGCTGGGCTGGCTGGGACCCCGACCTGGCACGCGGCGATCGAGACGCTGGTGCTGTTGATTGCGCCGGTGGCCCCCCATCTGTCCGAAGAGCTTTGGGCGCGCATGGGTCGCAGCTACAGTGTCCACCGGGCCACCTGGCCCGTAGCCGACCCGGCCCTCGCCGCCGAAGATGAGGTCGAGGTCGTCTTGCAGGTCAATGGCAAGGTGCGTGATAAGCTGGTGGTGCCCGCCGACGCCGATGAAGCGGCCCTGCAAAATCTAGCGATGGCGAGCGAACGGGTCAAGGGTCATATCGGCGACAAAACCATTCGCAAGGTGATCGTGGTTCCGGGTAAGTTGGTAAATGTGGTGGTGGGGTAGGATTGTTGCCTGCGGTAACGCGCAGATGCGCGTTACCGCAGGCGAGGTTGCCGCATGGGTTGGTTTGCTCAACGCACGATCAATGCTTTTACGGCGCTGCTAGTTGGCATCGGCCTGTATCTGCTCCGACGTTTGCTTGCCCCGACGGTCTTTGAAAGTGGTGGTCTCCCCTTCGAGATTGCCGGCCCTTCGGCCCTGAATGCCTGTTATCGCAATGCGACGATCAACAATTGTGGCGATCTGGGGATTGTGGTCATCACGACGATTGCGGTCGCAGTAGCAACTGGTTGGGGCAGTGTCGGACGCGGCATCTTCGCGGCGATCCTGAGTATTTCGCCGATTGGCCTCTATCTTGTCGGTGCCCCAATTTGGGTCTCGGCGATCCTGTTGGCGATGATGCCATTGGCGATTGACCTGGGCGCACGCTGGTTGTTTCCCCAGACCTAATGCCGCGGCAAGGCTAGCGCAAAGGTACTGCCTGTACCTTCGATGCTCTGGAGCCAGATCTGGCCGCCGTGGGCCTCGACCGCCAGTTTGCAGAAGGTCAAGCCTAGACCCGTGCCCCGCACTTTGCGTCCGCTACCCACCTGGCCGAACTTCTCGAAAATCCGGGCATGGTACTGCGGCGGAATACCAGGCCCATGATCACGTACCCAGAAGATCATCCACTCCCCTGGCTGAAGCGGCGGCAAGCGCAGATCGCTCTGGGGCAACCGGGCTACGCCGCTCGCCCCCAGCTGGGCCAGCATGCCCCCCAACGTGACCACCGCCCCCGATGGCGAGAACTTGATCGCGTTGTCGAGCAGGTTTTGCAGCACCCGCACCAACTTTTCGTGGTCGGCCTCGAAGGTAGGCAGATTCGCTTCGAGCATCTGTTCGAGCGCCACCCGTTGGCCCTGGGCTGAAGCCCGTAAGCGCTCGATGGTCTGCTCGACCAACGTATAGGGCGAAACCGGGCCACGTTCGAGTTGCATATGGCCCTGTTCAAGCCGAGCAATGTCGAGCAGGGTATTGACCATTTCGAGCATGGATTGGCTGCCCTGATGCGCAATCCCAAGCAGTTCGCGCTGCTCGGGCGAGATCGGGCCGCCCAGGCCCCGCTGGACCATCAGAATACCATTCATGATCGCCGTAAGCGGGGCGCGCAGATCATGCACCAGCATCCCGGTATAGTCTTCGCGCAGTTGGGCCAGTTCCCGCTCTTTCGAAATATCCTGGAACAGCGCCAAGCGCCCAATCTCGGCCCCATTCGTTTCGCGCACCGGCAGCAGATACTGGCGAATGAAACGCCGGGCTGGGGCATCGAGTTCTAACTCAACCACCTGTTCGTCATCTTCGGGATTGAGCCACGACGGCAGATTGACTGCACTCGCGGCGTTCCGTAGGGTCGCCAGCACCTCGGTGAGCGGTTGCCCAATCAGTTGATCACGCTCAAGCTGAAATAGGCGCGCCGCTTCGGAGTTGGCCGTCACCACGCTATCCCGCATATCGGCCATGATGATGCCGTCATTGGTCGAGTTCAGGATCGCCTCGAACCGATCCCGCACTGTCGTCACCGTCTGGAAGAGCCGGGCATTCTCGATTGCCACGCCAATCGTGGCCGCCATACGGGTCAGGCGCATGGCTTCGGCTTCGTTAAAGGGACCGTCACGCTTATTCAGCAGTTCGATCACGCCGATGGTGCGTCCTTTGACCACAATCGGCACACAGAGCAAGGTTTCGACCAGGTAGCCCACCGAGTCGCTGACCGTGCGCAGAAAACGCGGGTCGTTCTGCACATCATTCACGATGGCGTAGCTCTGGCTCGAGGCCACACTCCAGACAATCCCCTTGCCATAGGGCACCCGTACGCCAAACAGTTTCTCTTCGCCCGCTTCGAGCGTCATCACAAAAACCAGTTCGTTAGTATCTTCGTCGAGCATCAGCAATGAGCCAGCGTCGACGCGGAAATACTCGTTCAGCTTCTCCATCACCAGATGGTAGACTTCGCGGGTATTCAGCGAGGAGGTCACGACTGCCGCAATCTCGTTAAGGGTTGCCAGTTCGGCGGAGCGGCGCTGGGCCTGTTCGGTAATCCGGAACGAGGTGATCGCGGCGGCGAGTTGCCCGGCCAGCAGGCGCGCCTGGGCCACTTCGAGTTCGCTGAACTGGCGCGGCACGGTCACACTGGCAAACAGGAGCAGCCCGATACAGCGATCCTGGGCCACCAGCGGCAGCAGCAGCAGTGAACGGATCTGCTCGGCGCTTAGCAAGGGCAACAATTGACGGGTTGCCGCCTTCGCCTCAGGCCGATCCAACTCAACCGTCACATCGTTGATCTGGACTGGCTCGCGCTGAGCCACCACTTGCGCCAAAAAGAGGGTGTCGTGCAGCGCAAACGGCGGGGGCAAGACGGTGCGCGGCGGCGAGGTGCTGACCAGGCGGGCGGTTTGATCAGTTTCGTTTAGCAGGATCACCCCGCTATTGGCAATCCCGAGCAACTGGGTAAACTCGTTCAGGCCCAGCATCAACAGTTCATCGAGCGTTGCAGCCGTCTCGATCGCCGCCGCAATCCGCAGCAAGGCAGCGGTGCGCTGTTCATCAGAACTGAGCGGATTGGAGCGTGGCTGAAGCATGGGCGTCGCTTAACTCGTAGCAGGCACAAGCTTGAAGATCGGCCGGGGCATACTCAGGTCATCAAGGCTCAGTGGTGCCAGGGGTTCGAACGGCACCCCTAATTCATGACCAAGCTGATCAACCAGCGAAGCGGCGACCAGCACTTCATCGGGGCGGGCCAGCCCCTGGATCAGCCCGGCATCACGGACAGCATCACCGAGCAGGGTGAGCATGCGCAGGGTACGTTCTCCGATCACACCACAGATCACCGGGCCAGCCGCCAACCCCGCACTGAGCGACAACTCGGCCCGGAACTGGTTCCGCCACCGTAACCGCAAGCGCGGGGCCTCGCGTTGCAGATCCTGAGCCGCGTGCAGCGCCCGCACACGGGGATCGCCGGGGGCCGCCGGAAAGCCAAAGATCAGCACGACCTCGCCGGCATCACGCGGGCAGACATAGGCATGGTGCGTTTCGGCGATCATGCCGAGCAGATCCAGATACGGACTGAGCACTTGGCTCAGCACCTGGTCAGGGGCCACTTGCGCGCCAAGACTATCCAGCCCACGCAAGCCAACCCAGAGCGCAACCACATCACGGCGGCGCGGTTCGAGCGTCCGGGCCACCGCCTCGGGGTCGGCGAGCAGCGCCATTAGACTGGAAGCCGGCACGTGGGGTTCGAGTAAGCGGCGACCGAGGGCCACATGACTCGGTGCGGTCAACTCTTCGTAGGGCAGACGAGCCATGACCGTCACCGCATAGGCGGCCAGGGCCGAGGTCAGGGTCAGGCTCCGGGGCGAGTAGTGGTGGGGATGGGGATGGGCCAGGGTCAACAGGCCCAAGACTCGCTCGCCATAGAGCAAAGGCGCAATCTGGGCCGAACGCATTTCGTTGAGGCCCGGCACGGGCAACCAGCGCGCGTCGCGGGTGGTATCTTCGATCAGATCGGCCCGTCGTTCGCGCAAGACCCACCCGGCCAGCCCGTGGCGCAGGATCGGCCCAGTTGCAATGCTGATCGGCAGCACCTGATGCTCTTCAAGGGTAATCTTGACCCGCACTTCACTCTCATCGGGATCGAGCAGCAGCAACGAGCCGTGGGGCGAATCGGTGATATGAGCTGCAACCCGCAACACCTGTTCGAGGGCGCGTTCGATCCGCTCGCCCCCGCTCAACAGATGGCCGATCTGCTCGAACCCCCCGAGCCGCTCGACCTCACGGGCCAGTAGGCGGCGATGAATGCCACTCTGGGTCGCCAGGGTGAGCAGATCGGCGACACCACGGGCAAAATCGCGCTGCGCATCACTGAGCCGCACCTCATCGCCAGCGGCCAGCAGACAGAGCGTGCCGAAAGGTCGGCCTTCGACCAGCAACGGCAAACAGAAGAGGGTCAGGGCTTCGGGGCCGCGTTGCAAGGGCAACAATTCGCGCACCTGCAACCCACTATATTCACTGGCCCGCTGTTCACGCAGGGCACGCCCAATCGCAGTAGCATCAAGATCCAGAGCCAAACCGGGAGCCAGACTCGCCAGGCCCCAGGTTGCCGCCGGAAGCAAGACCTCGCGTTCGGGATCGAGGGTCAGCAAGACGGCACCCTGGATCGGCAGATGGGTGGCAAGACGGAGCGCGGCCAGATCGAGGGCCTGCATAGCATCGCTAGCGGCCACCAGATCGCGGGCCAGCAGCGGCAAATCCTCGGGGCGAGGCACCGCAGCGACGGCCTCGCGGATGGTCGTTCGCATCGTGGCGAGTTCATCACCACGGAGCGCGGCTGGCGGCGGCAGATAGGCGTCGGTGAGTTTTTGGGCGTAATGGTGCAGTTCGTGGGCCGTATGGCGCAACGCAATCCGGATCGCCGCTACTAGGGCCAGACCAATCACCAGCCCACTTACGAGGCCAAGTAGTACCGCTTCGGGCCAGGGAAGGGCTGGACCACCGCCAAGCAAGCTGAGCATGCCAACTAACAACACCCCCAGCGCCAGACCGGCGGCAATCGCAAAGGCACTGATCCGCCAAATGTCGCTCTGTGGCAGTCCCACAATCGCCTTTCGCGTTGTCCAATTGAGCCCTTAGTGCATAAACGCCGTTTTAGCTCAGTTTGCGCTTTGTATTGTAACACGAGCCTTCGCCCAAACATAAACGTTCTGCTAGAACATGCCCACGTAGCCCCTCCAGCCATTGACACCACTAGAGCACCGTTTGATAATGCCCACAGGTCACGGAAGAATGCTTCCGAAGATGCAGGAGAATCCATTCTATGACTGAGTTATCTGATTCCGAAATTCCTACGGTCAATCGCGAAAGTTTGCCCTTGATCACGCTTGAGGGCGCGGTTGTCTTTCCCTATACTGTCATTAGTTTAACCCTGGACGATGCCAATCTGGCTGCCACCGAAGCAGCCCTGAAGCAAGGGCGGCTGATCTTGCTGGCCCCAAAGCGCCTCGAAACCGACGAAGAGCAACCGCTGGCCGAACAACTCTTTCCGATTGCGGTAGTTGGGCGAATCGAGCAATCAGGCGTACTGCCTGGCGGAGCCAGCGGCATTATTGTGCGGGGCCTGGTGCGCGCCGAGTTGGGCGAGCCAGAACAGATCGAACCCTACCCCCGCTTCACATTTACCCGCCGCCCCGATGACGTTGAACTGACCCCTGAACTGGACGGGCTGATCGTCGAAGTGCGCGCCGTCATTGACGCAGTCCTCGAGTTGCGCCCCGGGATTACCCAGGAGATCCGCAACTTCGTGCGCTCGATCGAAGATCCCGGCCACCTGGCCGACAATACCGGCTACTCGCCCGATTACACCTTCGAAGAGCGGCTCGATCTGCTCCAGACCTTTGATCTGCCCACCCGGCTAGGCAAAGTGCGTGACTTCTACCGCAAGCAGTTGGCACTGCTCGAAGTCCAGACCCGCTTGCGCCAGGAGGTGCAGGACAGTTCGGCCAAGCAGCAACGCGAATTTTATCTGCGCCAGCAGATGCGGGCGATCCAGAAGGAGTTGGGCGAGGATGGCGATGAAGTGGCCGAACTCGAAGATCTGCGCGAAAAACTGGCCGCAGCCAACCTGCTCGAAGTGGCGCGCAAAGAGGCTGACCGCGAATTGGGGCGCTTGCGCCGAATCAATGGCAGTTCACCCGAGTACCAGATGGTGCGCACCTACCTGGAATGGGTGGCCGAGTTGCCCTGGGGCAAACTGACCGGCCAGCCAATTGATATTGCCTATGCCCACCAGGTGCTTGATGAAGATCACCATGGCCTCGAAACGATTAAAGAGCGCCTGCTCGAATATCTGGCCGTCAAACAGCGCCGGACGGCCCTCGGCGAAGATAACGGACGCGCTGGCCGCGAGCCGATCCTGGCCTTTGTTGGCCCGCCTGGGGTAGGCAAAACCAGCCTGGGCCAGAGCATCGCCCGCGCCCTGGGCCGTAGCTTCGTGCGCATGAGCCTGGGCGGGGTGCGGGATGAGGCCGAACTGCGCGGCTTCCGGCGCACCTATATTGGCTCGCAGCCCGGCCGCATCATTCAAGAACTGCGCCGCGCCGGAACGGCCGATCCGGTCGTGCTGCTCGACGAAATTGATAAGCTCGGCAGTGATTATCGGGGCGACCCTGCCGCTGCGCTGCTCGAAGTGCTTGATCCTGAGCAGAACAATAGCTTTACCGACCACTATCTGAACCTCCCCTTCGATCTGTCGCAGGTGCTGTTTATCGCCACCGCCAACAACTGGGATACCGTGCCACCCGCCTTGCGGGATCGGATGGAGGTGATCGAGCTTTCGGGCTATATCGAGGATGAAAAAGTCCAGATTGCCCAGAGCCACCTGGTACCACGCCAGGAGCGGGCCAATGGCCTGCGGCCCAACGAAGTGGCGATCAACGAAGCGGCCTTGCGGGCGATCATCAATGGCTATACCCGCGAAGCCGGGGTTCGCAACCTGGAACGCACGATCGGTGGCGTGCTACGCAAAGTCGTGCGCCAACTGGCCGAAGCCACCCCTGCCAACACGCCCGCGGCACCGAACCCCGACGAGGCTCCTGCCCCTGCACCGTTTGCGGTTGATGCGAGCTTCGTGCGCGAAGCCCTGGGTCGCCCGCGCTTTTATAACGAGGCCCAGGAACGGATTGATCAGCCGGGGGTTGCCACGGGCATGGTCTGGACGCCCGTAGGTGGTGACATTGTCTTTGTCGAGGCTCTGGCGGTCGAAGGCAACCGCGAACTAAAGATCACCGGCCAACTTGGCGAAGTCATGCGCGAGAGTGCCGAAGCCGCCCTGAGTTATGTGCGGTCGCGGGCACGCACGCTGGGGATCGAACCGAGTTTCTTTGAGCGCCATGCCATCCATATTCACGTACCCGCCGGAGCCGTCCCGAAAGATGGCCCCTCGGCCGGGATCACGATTGCGACCGCCCTCGCTTCAGCCGCAACCGGTCGGCTGGTGCGCGAAGATGTAGCGATGACCGGCGAGATCTCGTTGCGCGGGCGGGTCTTGCCGATCGGCGGGATCAAAGAGAAGGCCCTGGGTGCCCATCGGGCCGGGATTCGCACGATCATCCTGCCCAAACGCAACATGGCCGACCTGGACGACTTCCCGGCTGAAGTGCGCGCCGAACTAACCTTCGTGGCCGTCGAGACCCTTGACGAAGTTCTGGCAACGGCGTTGCGGCCCGATCCCGCAACGGCTCTGGGCGAAATTCTTGCCCCACGGGAAAGTGCTCTGGTAGAATAAGCCCATGAATTCATAGCCACCCTACCTGATTGGCGGCCCACGTATGATTGCACCAGGTACTGTCATTCTTGATCGTTACCGAGTTGTGCGGCAAATTGGGCAGGGTGGCATGGGTTCGGTCTACGAAGCTACCGATCTGCGCTTGAACAATACCGTCGCGCTCAAGCAGATGCTGCTGAGTGGCGAACCATTACGGCGCGCCTTCGAACACGTATCATCCATCGTATTCATCGTATTCATGCGCTACCATAGAGGGTATGGAGAATTTCAAGCAGTTGCTGCCCCGGGCCTTTGCTGCCCTGGAGCCATTTCCGGCCTTGCGGTCTGCGGTCGGGCCAAGTCTGCGTGCACAGGCCGCCCGTACCTATGCCGTCCTGGCCCACATTCAGCTACGCCCTCGTTTGTTGGCGACCCTCGAAGCGGCACTGCAACAGGCCCATGGCGGGCTTGTCGTGCTCGAAGGGCCGCCCGGCAGCGGGGTAAGCAGTCTGATCGACGCGTTGGCAGCCCGCAATGCGATGCCACTCTGGTTGGTTGGCCCGGCTGGTCCTGGTGGGCCTGCCGCGCTCTATGCCCAACTGGCGGCCCGCTACCGTCCCAATGTGCCCCTGCTTGATCCGGCGGTGCTGACCGATCCCGCTGCGCTCGAACGCTTGCTCAACGAAGCCGCAGCCAATCGTCCGCCCGGTCAGATGATCACGCTGCTGATTGATGAACTCTATCCACCCGATGCGCCGCTCCGGCCCGGGCCGATCCCGCTGCCCGCCGAGTTGCCGCCCGGAGTGAGCCTGCTACTAGGGGGCGTGCCGGATAGTCCCACCCCCTACCCACCCGTAGCCCGCCTGCGCTTACCGGTTGATGACCCCGAACTTGAAGCGGTGCAACTGCGCACGCTGGCCCAGCTGGACTGCCCCACAAACTGGCAGGCACCCCTGGTGAGCGCCGCCGGCGGCAATTTTCTCTACCTCAAACTAGCCCTGGCTGCGCTACGTGAAGCCGCACTTGATCTCGGCAAGCTGCCCCCCGGGCTTGATGCCTTGCTTTTGGCCTGGTGGCAACGGCTCAGTACCAATGAGCGCCGCCTCGCAGCCCTGTTGGCGGCCGCCGACGAGCCGCTACCGGTAGGTTTGGCGGCTGAGCTGCTGGGATCCAACCCCGAGCCAACCATCGCCCGTTGGGAGCGACTGGGCCTGGTTGATCTGACGATGCAGGCCAGCCCACCGCCGCCCGATGCCCCACCCGACACCCCCCATGGCCGGCCAACCCTGTTAGCCGCCCTGGCCCATCGTGCCCCGGCCCACCTGATCGCCCGCATCTCGGCCCCGGATCTGGTGCGCGCCCACGGCGATCTGGCCAACTATGGCCTGCGGGTGCTTACGGCGCGGCGAGCCAGTCGCAGTTCCCAACCCAGCGAAGCGCCTGCGGATCGTTATGTCGAGCGCCACTTAGCCCGCCATGCCAGCCTTGGCCCGCGTGAGCAACGCGACGCAACCCTGCAAACCCTCGCCAGCCGCGAACGGCTGCGTGACCATGATCGCCGCGCCGGACTGGCAGCCGCCCTCGAAGAAGTGCGCTGGGAACTACGGGCAGCGGCCGAACCGGCGACCATGCGCGCCTCGAGCGAGGCGTTGCTGCGCTTGGTGCAGGCCACAACCATGGCGGGTTTGATCGCCACCCGCGCACGCACGATGAGTCCCGACGCCGCCGCCGAGGCCCTCCTGATCGGGCTGGAACGTGGTGGCCGTGAACCGTCGCTCAAACGGGTGCTTGATCTGGTTGAACATCTACCTGACGGCTCCGAGAAGGCCGCGATTCTGCGCCGCCTGGGCGAGATCTGCTACAACTCGCGGATGCGCTCGTCGGCGATGCGCCTGCTGTCACGGGCCTTGGATCTCGAAGCAACCCCCACCTCGCGGGCCTGGCGCGATAGCCGCGAAGCGCTCCATGCCGCCCTGGCGACGGCGGCCCTCGATCTGGGTGATGCCGAGATCGCCCTGACTATCGCTGAACGGATTGAGCATCTGGAACGACGCGCTATGGTCGAGACCCAGGTCGTACGGCATCTGCTGGCACAGGGCGATCATGCCCGGGCGCAGCGCCAGGCCCGGGCTATTCTCCACGAAAGCATGGGGGCCTGGGCCAGGGCCGAAGTGGGGGTGGCCCTGATCCGGGCTGGCGATCCGCTGGGCAGCATGTTGCTTGATGAGATCAGTAGCGAAACGGTGCTAGCCTGGGTTCAGATTGAACTGGCCTGTGATGCGGCCGCGATCAGTGAACAGGCTGCGCTCCAACGGATCATGGCCCTGCCCAGCCAAAGCCAGCGTGACCGGGGGTTGGCAGCGATTGCCCGCGCTTTAGCGGCAGCGGGTGATGATGGCGGCGCATTGGCGGCGGCTGAACAGATTGCAGCTGTCGAGGTACGGGTTGCCGCGCTGATCGAACTGCGTCTGAGCCTGGAAGGACTGGTTGCCATGCTGGCGCTGGAGCGGGCCACCCGTGATATTGGGGCCGTTACCGGTGATGACCGCGCCCCGCTGGTAGGGGCACTGGCGGCCGCACTGGCCGCGCTGGGGCGGGGCGACCGTGCGCTTGATCTGGCCGAGAGCCTGCCCGTAGGGGAAGAGCGGGATCGCGCCCTGGCCCGGGTCGCGATTGCGCTGGCGCAACGAGGTGAGCATGAGGCCGCCATCACTCTGATGGCCCAGATTGACGATGAGGATGAACAAGCCTGGGCCTACGATGAGTTTGCCCGGCTTCTGGCCGCGGCCGGACGCTGGGACGAGGCCCAGACCCTGTGTGAACGGATTGGTGGCAACGAGCAGCGTGCCCGGGCAGCGGCTGATCTGGCGATTGAACGGGCACGCAGCCACGATCCGGTTGCGGCCCTGGCCCAGGCCCTGGCGGTAGACCTCCCCGGTGAACGGGCTCGTGCCCTGACGATCGTGGCCCCTGAACTGGTTACTGCGGGCCACGCCGCGCAAGCGCTAGCCGTGGCCCACCATCCTGACGCCTTGCCAGGGGCCGAAGCGCGCGGTCGCTACCTCGCGGCCGTCGCGGCGGCCCTCGCCGATCAGGGGCAGACCGAGCAGGCCGCAACTGTTGTGGCGAGCATTCGCCGCCCTGCCGACCGCGCCCGCGCCGGGGCCGCCCTGGCCCGTGCGCTGGCACCTGCCACCCCCGAACTGGCTCGCGCCGTGCTCGGGGCCACCCTGCGCGCCGCTACTGTGGGCCGCGAAGAAGCCCTGCGCGCCCTCGAACTCGCCGCCCCGGCCCTGGGCACGCTGGGTGGCTCGGCACTCTTGAATACCGCCTCGGCTACGGTTGATCAGATTGATCGCTGGTGATGGGGTACGGTTGGAGAGAGGTTGTGGCGGCAGAGCCGCCACAACTTACCTCCGCTATTTGCGCCGCACCAACGCCCCTACCGCACCGATCAACGCAACCGCCGTTGCCGCCCAGGCCGCTGGCCCCACCAGGGGGATGTCGGCACTGTTGTTGGCGATCCCGCTGAAGGCCCAGGCCAAGACCAGCGGAAAGGCCGCGTCACGCTCGCGCAGGCCCATTGTCGCGGCGAGTCCTGCACCTACACCCAGCAAGCCAGCCGTCCAGGCTTCCGGCGGTGCCCCAAAACCGTCCCAGCCCAGATCGTAGAGCACGACCGTCGCGTTCACAATCGTTGCCACGCTGATCCAGCCCAGGTAAATGCTAAAGGGCAGGCGCGCAAAGATCCGGTCGGCCACAGCCAGTTGATCGGCCCGGCCCAGGCGACGGTCAATCACAATCAACGAAAGCAAAACACCAATCATGGCCCCCAGGGTCAACCCAAACTGGTTGTAGTGCCAGAGCAGCAACCACAAACTGTTGGCCGCACAGCTCAGCACAAAGGGCCAGGCGATGCGCCGTAGCCGTTCGTTGTCGCGCTGGGACGGCAAGGCTTGATAGACCGCATAGCCCAACAATCCCGTGTAGATTACGCCCCAAATCCCGAACACGTACCCCGGTGGGGTGATCAACACCGGAAAACGATCCGAGATCTCGGCGGTGGTCTGCCCATTGAGCGGCAACAAATTGGCGGCGGCGTTTACGGCGATGGTGGCGGAGAGGGCCGCGATCACCACACCTTGGCGGGTCAGATCATTCGGGGCCGCACTGGCCCTGGTAGCAAGATTTGTCATGATTTAGTCCTTTCGATTATACTATTTTCGTCCTTAATTTTTGACCTGTCAAGTATAAGGAGCGAAACGATCCATGGCATGGCAGAGCTATCTTGACGCCCATCAGACCCGTTTCACCGACGAACTGCTTACGTTCTTGCGCATCCCCAGTATTTCGGCCCTCCCGACCTATGCCGCTGATGTGCAGCAGGCCGCCACATGGGTAGCCGAGCGCGTACAGGCCGCCGGCATGGAACATGTCGAAATCCTGCCGACCGGCGGCCACCCTGTCGTCTACGCCGACTGGTTGCACGCCCCCGGCAAGCCCACCGTGCTGATCTACGGCCATTTTGATGTCCAGCCGGTTGATCCGGTCAGCCTGTGGAGCCATCCGCCCTTCGAGCCCCACATCGAGGATGGCAAGGTCTATGCGCGGGGGGCCAGCGACGATAAGGGCAATATGCTCGTGCCGATCCTCGCCCTCGAAGCGATGCTCAAGACAACGGGCAACCTGCCCATCAATGTCAAGCTCTTTTTTGAAGGCCAGGAAG
Organism: Oscillochloridaceae bacterium umkhey_bin13; assembly: GCA_048381555.1. Taxonomy (GTDB): domain Bacteria; phylum Chloroflexota; class Chloroflexia; order Chloroflexales; family Chloroflexaceae; genus Viridilinea. The sequence goes on along the minus strand of JBLWKA010000010.1, from coordinate 14,630 downwards.
AGATCGGCAGTCCGCAGATCGGCAGTTTCTTGCCCCAGCACAAAGAGCGCTTCGCCTGCGATATGGTGCTTAGTGCCGACGGTGGTCAGTTCAGCGAAAGCGAACCGGCGATTCTGGTTGGCCTGCGCGGGCTCTGTGGCCTCCAGATCGATGTAAAAGCCGCCAAAATGGATCTGCACAGCGGCTTGTATGGCGGCGTGATCATGAACCCGATCCACGCCCTGGTTATGCTGCTGGCCTCAATGCGCTCGACCGACGGCGTGATCACGGTGGATGGGTTTTACGACCAGGTACGCCCGCTGACTGCCGAGGATCGGGCGCGTATGGCCAGCATTCCGTTTGACGCCGAGGAGGTGATGGAGAAACTGGAAGTGCCGGGGTTGTTCGGGGAAGCCGGGTTTAGCCCGCTAGAGGCCAGTTGGGCCAGACCGACGCTTGAGGTCAACGGGATCTGGGGGGGCTTCCAGGACCCTGGCACCAAAACCGTGCTGCCCAGCGAGGCCCACGCCAAAATCACCTGCCGCCTGGTCGCCGATCAAGACCCCGAACAGATTGCGGGCTTGCTCCGCGCCCATGTCGAGCGCCATACCCCGCCTGGGGTTACGGCCACGGTGACGGTACTGGATTCGCACGCCTACCCCTACCTGGCCCCCGAGGATTTTCCGGGCAATGTGGCGGTGCGTGATGTGCTGCGTGAAATGTATGGCCGCGATCCCTACTATGTGCGGAGCGGTGGATCAATCCCGGTCTGTACCCTGTTTCAGCAGCACCTGGGTGTCTACACGGCCAGTTTCGGTTTTGGGCTTGATGACGAGCGCCAGCACTCGCCCGACGAATTCTTTCGCCTGAGTAGCTTCCGCAAAGGCCAGAGCGGCTATTGTAAATTGCTGGAGCGGTTGGGGGCGTAAGATCTGCGAGACGCCAGCGGGCCTATGGCCCGCTGGCGTCTCGCAGATCATTTATACTGCAGGCGCAGCCTCCAGCGCCTTCTTGGTGGCGTGTTCCTGCTCGGCGAGGTACCAGGTCGCTTCCATTGCGGCGCGGCAGCCTTCGCCAGCGGCGGTGATCGCCTGACGATAGACGTGATCAACCACATCACCGGCCGCAAAGATGCCCGGAATGTTGGTGCGCTGGCGCGGGTCGGTCACGATATAGCCGCTCTCATCAAGCGTGAGCATGCCCTCGAAGAGACTGGTATTGGGCACATGGCCGATGTAGGGGAAGACCCCGTCCACGGCGAGTTCGCTCGCCTCGTCAGTCTTCAGGTTGCGCAACCGCACCGCCTGCACCTTGCCATCGCCCATGATCTCGTCTACGGTGCTATCCCAGACAAAACGCACCTTCTCGTTACTGAAGGCCCGCTCTTGCAGGATCGGGTCGGCCCGCAACTGGTCGCGGCGATGCACGATGATCAACTCGTCTACGTAACGGGTCAGGAACAGCCCTTCATCGAGCGCACTGTTGCCGCCGCCGACAACTACGACCTTCTTGTTGCGGAAGAAGAAACCGTCACAGGTGGCGCAGTAGCTCACGCCCCGGTTAGCCAGTTGCTCTTCGCCGGGAACGCCAAGTTTGCGCGGCGAGGCTCCGGTCGAAACAATGATCGTATCGGCAGTGATCGGGTCGTCACTGTCAAGGTGCAAAACAAACGGGCGCACGTCGGTATCAATCTTGGTGACCAGGGTCTCCTTGAACTGAGCACCAAAACGAGCGGCCTGCTTCTCCATATTCTCGGCCAGTTCGAAGCCGCCAATCCCCTCGACAAAACCGGGGTAGTTTTCGACCTCCGAAGTGGTCGCAATCAGGCCACCGGGCTGCAAACCACGCACCACCAACGGCTCCAGATTAGCCCGCGCGGCGTAAAGGGCGGCGGTCAGTCCGGCTGGCCCTGAACCAATAATCACAACCTTGCTATGCATCGTTGTTACTCCTGAATAGGTCACGTACTCGCGCCAGTATAACACGCTGATACTGGTTCTGGCTGTAAGCTAGATTACCCCCCGGGGGTATCTCCCGCGCCCCAACCTGCCGCCTCTAACTCTGCCAACAACGCGCGGGCGGTGGCCCAGAGATCACGCTGCTGGCCGCGGGCGCGGGCGGCGGCGATCACCTCAGGCGGGAGCAGGGCAAACGCCGGTTCGAGCGAATCCCAAAAGATCGCTTGATCAACCGGGCTACGGGTTTGCGGATCATCGCGTTTTTCACGGGCAAACAGGGCCGCATATTCAAGCGCCCGTTCGAGCTCTTCGTCATCACATAAAAGTTGGGACACCGCCTGGATTGCAGCAATCAAACCTTGCCAGATCTTGAAGTCCACGCCGGAGATACCGCGGCTACAATTGCCGCCGCACGTCAGTCACCCGGTCGGATTGCGACCTTGATTGTGCCGGCGAATATCACCTGGGAGGAATGTGCCGGCCCGGTAGCTGCGCCAGCACATTCATCAGTACCGCAAACGAGTGATGCTGCAGTTGCAGCGGCAGCGGAAGGCCCAATTGCTGTGTCGCGCTCGTTGCGCTGGCCCGCGAGCCCTTGTCCGCTGGCGCATCCCCGTCAATTCGCAGGCGGCAATCGCGCGCTTCGTGCGTTCGGCCTTGGCAACAATCCGTTTACTGATCGTGTGGTTCGTGTGCTTCTGAAAGCGGTACTGCCGCCCTGCCAGATGGCGCAGTCGTCGTTTGGCCGACCGCGTGCCAACCGCTTGGAGTGCGGCTCGTCGTCGGGCGTACCACTCCCGTTTGTGGTCGATCTGCCGGCCCGTATGCGTTTCGCCATCACTATCGGTTGCCAGATTGACGATGCCGACATCCACACCGAGGACCCCGTCCATCGGTTGCGCAGCTGGCTCCGGCACGTCACAGACCGCCAACAGATAGAACACCCCCTTGTGGTAGGCAAGATCGCTCTCGCCCTTGCGATAGGGCAACAGAGCCCGTTGATGATCGCCCAGGCAATAGGGGATATACTGCCGCCCTTCCATCGTCCAGATCGACACGGCCTCCTTGTCGGTATATCAGGACAGGTTGCGGTCATCAAAGGCGATGGCCCCGTGTGGGCGAAACCTGCGCTGGGTCTGGCGATCCTTCGCGTAGGCATCAGCCACCTTCGCAATACAGCGAATGAGTATCTGCGCCCCAAGCCGGAACGAGTCCTTGACCTGATGATAGGCGATCTGCTGAAGCGGCTTCCGGCGAAACACCCCCGCCTCCCACGCGATCACGCTGAACGCATCACACGCGGCGTTGGCTTCTCGCAGCGTTGCCAGCAGGGCTGCGTGCTGCTCAGGTGTGGGATTTAGCTTGATCTGCGCGATGAGCTTCATACACGATGCAGTGTAATACAAACGTTCGCACGTGTCAATGATGGGCTCAAGCCGCTGAAGCAGGGCTATTCCTCCCAGGGCTGAAGCTCCTGGGCTTCCGCGCCTAAAGGCAAGCATCCGTGAAAACGGTGCATAGGTGGTATTGAGATACTCGGCGATCTCCTTCGCAAACTGGATGCCATCTTGAGTCTTGCCGTTTTTGATTCGTTTGGTGAGGGACGCGACCAATATCTGCGCAAACGACGGGTGATTCTCAGTTCGCTCACCCATCTGGTTGAGATCGATTTGCTGCGCGGCGGCGAGGCGATGCCGCTCCAAGGCCGAACAATTACAAGCGACTATCAGCTCATGATTAGCCGTGCGACCCAACGCCCTCGTGCAGTATTACTGACATTCAACCTCCAGCAAGCCATCCCAGTCTTTCACCTACCGCTCTATCCCGGCGATCCCGAACCAGCGGTCGATCTTAACCGCGTCCTCCACGATCGCTACGACCGACGGAGCTATGACTTGCGCCTGAACTACCGCAGCGACGCCGAGCCACCGCTGAACGCCGCGTCCGCACTGCGCCTGCGGCTCCGTTCGGAATAACAGCGGGAGCGCTGCGATTCCTTCGACGTAACGATATCGGTTTGTTTCTTAGGAGCGTCAGCGAGGGGTCTGCACTGCTTATCAGTGAAGATGCCTCACTGCGCTCCGCTTCGTTCGGCATGACAATGGGGGCGCAGTGTTTCGTTCGACGTGATCAGGGGATTTGTTTCTTAGGCATCGTTCAACATCGGCCATTTCAGCTTGACAGTCTGCGCTCCTTCATTGCGTCGGGCTCAAGCCCTGCCTGAAACCCGAAGCCCTGCGGGCTGTCAGTCCAACGCGTTCTGATGAGCCCGAAGGGCTTGGTCTATCAGCAAGGGCTTCAGCCCGGCAGTAGGGCGGTTGCCAAACGGTCAAGCTGATTTGAACGACGCCTTAGAAGCGGCAGCGAGGGGTTTTCCGTGCGGATCCGTGCAGATTCCTCTCTTCGTTCGGAATGACACTGGGGGCGCTACGCTCCGTTTGGAATGACAGCGAGCCGCTCTGCGTGACGCTGCGATTTGCTTCTTAGGTGCCTCGATGATGCAGCAGAAGTCCCCTTTATACCAATTACCGTTGAAGATACTGCCTTACGGAACGCGATAGGTGGCTTTGGACTGCCCTACGGCACAATCCAAAATCCAAAAGCTAAAATCCAAAATGGTATTACCCCGCCCGATAGACATGCACCCCTGGCACTTGCGGGGTCGCGCCCTGGCCCATGTACAACCAGGCGACCTGGTAGCCCGGATCGCGTAGGCGTAACAACGCGGCCCGGTTGGCACTACTGTTGACCGCGCTGATCAACAGGACGGTTGCGCCGGGATGTAGTTCGCTGGTGCTTAGGCGTAGCAGGCGGGCGATGGGTGTGACCGAATAGGCCGTCAGGCGGGCTAGCGTTTCCATGATCAGACTGAGTTGGGCGGGGCTGCGGCCGGCCGGTAGGCGCGCCAGATGTTCGTGTTCGGCGGGGGCACCGTTCACATATAGGCCCACCGCTTGCCCCGTGTTCAGCCCCAATTGGGCCACCGTCGCTGTGGCACTGATCATGCGTTCGACCAGTTCGGGATCGATCCCTTCGTAGTAGTATTCGAAGGTATCCAGATCCAGAAAGATCGTCAGGACACGGCTGGTGGTTGGCTCGTAGACCCGACTTTGCAGGGTACCGGTGCGGGCCGTGGCCCCCCAATGCACATCCTTGAGCGGATCGGAGGGCGCGTAGTCGCGCACGCCAATCACGCGCATTGGGTCGCGCAATAGGGCCGAGGCCCGCACGTCGCCAATTGGGTTGCGCGCCGGTAAGCCCAGTTCGGCCAGCGGCAACGGTTGCGGGTAGACCAGCAGGGTGCTGTACAACTCGTGCTCGCCGTCACTAGTGTACAGCCCAAATGGATCGCCACTGCGTAATTGCACCGGGCCAATCCGATACGCTCCCCGCGCCTGCGGCCGCACCCGATAGCGCCAGACTACACTCTCGTACCAGCGCAAACTGGTGCGCCGATGCAAGGCCCCACCGCGCCGCGGCCCACCCGCCAGGATCTTGCCTTCAAGCTGAAGTTTGGCGGGCAAGCCGTCAAAAATCTCAAGGCTCGCCAGTGGCAGCAGCTTGCGGTTGATGATCCGGATTTTTAGCTCAAGTTCATCACCCGGAAAAGCCCGTTGCTGGCTCAGACTGCGCTCGTAGCCGACCCGCACCAATGACCAGCGGCTCCAGAGCCATGCTACGCCCGCGGTTACCAGCAGCAAGGCGCAGATCAAGGCCAGACCGCTCTGGCCGAAGACCAGGGCAATTAGGAGAATCAGACCGATGAGCGTGAGGGTGGCTTGTTGGAACATGGTTTTTGTTTACCTATTCTTTGTGTTATTTTTTACGCATAAATCATGTTTTAGTCTGTAGTTATATTTCATTTACTAACAAGAAAGAAGCTTGTGCTTGTGTTTAAACTATAGGCTTTATACTTGAACTAACTTCTCTACTCCTGCTTCCCACCCTGTTCCTACTCCCCTCATCTCCTGTGCCGCCTCGTGACTCTGGTGACCGTGACCTGCGTAGCGCGATCCATAGTCGCAACGACGCAGGTGTGACCTGGGCGAGACCCTACCCGCACCCGGCCCACCTCTTTTGTTAGCGAACTGAAGATTGCACTCCGTTCACGATCTCCTGGATCAACATGCGGGCAGTCTCGATCTGCGGTGGGCAGGGCCTGTTACGCCCCGCCCCATCATTGTAGCGCCAATGGAGGCACCGCGATGTGGTCGATAGCTCGCTCGCTCCGTTTTGTGATGTTCGCCACCCTGCTTTTGCTCGGTGGCCTACTGCTCATCGGTCCGGCCCATACGATGATCGCCGCTGACCCAAGCTCCCGCTGGATCGGTCAGGCGGCTGGGCCTACGTTCAACTGCAACCCGAATGCTGATGGTCTGCTGAGTGCGACTACCAGCACGAGCGGCATGGCCTATGGCCTTGCGGTGCAGGGGAACTATGCCTATGTTGGTGATTGGAATTCGGCACAGGGTGCGGGGATTCTGCATATCTTTGATGTGAGTGACCCGTGCCTTCCGAGTCAACGGAGCGCAATTGCCGCCAACAATCCCGCCTCCCACGAGCTCGGGGATCTGGTCGTAGTGAATGGCAACGCTTATCTGGCGAATGATGGCAATGGGGTGGCAATCTATGATGTAAGCCAACCAAGTAACCCCTTCTTTGTTGCTGCTAAGCCGTCATCAAGCTTTGGTTATACCAATGCCATCTTTTACAGCGGGGGACCGTATCTGTATTCCGGCCAGCTGTATGCTCCCAACCAGGCCTTTGCGACTCATCAAATGGCCTTTTTTATGAGTCGCGCTCCTAGTTACTATACACCGCCCAATCTTGATTACACCCGCGATGCCCATAACATCCAGGTTGATAGCGGGCGGGGTTATGTCCTCTTTGGTGACGGCGAGGGAGCCAATTTCCTTGAGATCCTTGATCTGACGACGCCCTTAACTCCAACGCTGCTCGGGCGATTCAATCTGCCGTATGAGACCTATGGCAACAACGGTGATTTGCGCGTGCGCGATGGGTATGTCTACATCGCGACCAGTGCCACTGCAACCCCCACTGGGCGTTTGGTGGTGGTTGATGCCCGCACGCCAAATGCACCAACTCTCGCAGCCAGTCTGGCCCTGCCAAATGCGGCAGCTGTGCCCTGGCGTGGTGCAAGCCTGACCCTCGATGGCAATTATGCCTATGTGGTTGGCCGCAGTAGCCTTTATAGCATCAACATCACCAACCCAGCGAGTCCGACGCTCGAACGTACCCGTGCCCTCCCGGCTAATTTTGGGTCGGTGCTCGGCGGGCGGGTCAGTGTTCAGAATGGGCTGGCTTATGTCACGGTGTACCGTAATGAAAGTGTTGCCGACAGTCAGGGCGGCCTGGCAATCTATACGTTAGGCGAGACGCCGGCGTTGTCCTACCGTGATGTTGGTGAACTGCGCGTCTGGGCCGATAGTTTTGTCACCAGTGGCAGCCAAACCACCGCCAGCGGTAATCTGGGGCTCGGCCCGCGTACCGCAACGGCACCGATCTATCGGGTGGGTACCACGATCAGTTGGGGCAGCAGTGGTGCCTTAACGCTGAGTGGCGGGATCGGCTTTGTGGGCGAGGCGCTTTTTGCCAGCGGTGGGGCCAGTGTGGATCGTACGAGTGGTGCGCTCACCTGGCAGAGTGGCAGTCAGGCAACCTTGCTCAAACTTGGGGCGAGTGAACTCGCGATCAGTGCGGCTACGCTCACGGTGAATCTGCGCCAGACAACCGTGCAGGTTAGCGCGGTGATCAATCTGAGCCTGCCCGGCAATCCTGGCACGACCGCCACGGTAAGTTATACACTCGGCAAGGGTGGTGCGATCAGTGGCGGCCAACCCGTAAACCTCCAATTGAATCTGGCTGGAGGCGAACTACGTGCGACGATCCGGGCGACCTCGCAGGGGCTGCTTGCTGACAGTACCCAGTACCTCTTGCCGGGTCTCGCTACGATCAACCTGCCCAGTCTGCTGATTGATGGCAAAGCTACAACCCGGATGCGGTTCGGCAGCGAGAGCAGTTTTGCCCTGCCCAACCTCGATCTGGGCAATGGGGTTATCCAACTCAGCAATCTGCGGGGGACACTGAGCGTCAGTGGTGATGCCTACGTGATTGACTTGACGGGCAACCTGAGCCTGCATAATCTGCCTGAAACCAGTCAGCCGATCCAGCCAACGATCACCAATCTACGGATTGCCCAGGGCAGTGTGGGCGGTAGTATCAGCGCGATCAGCCTGAGTGCCAATGGCGCACCGTTTATGCAACTCAGTAACCTGAGCCTGCAACGCAATGCCGCTGGCTACCGCCTCGCGGCGGGCAGCGCCGTCTGGTATTGGCCCGCAGCATGGGGCGGCGGCAGTACGACCATTCCGGCGGTCGCGATCACGACCAGTGCGCCTTTCCTCAGCATCGGGACGAATCAGCGCTTTACAACCACCAGCAGTTTTACGCTGGGCGAAGGGACGGCGACCCGGATGCGCTTTGATCAGATCAGTGGGCAATTAGGGTACCAGACCAACCCGGCTCGCTGGAGCATGGAACTGACCACGCGCCTGATCTTCGTCTTCGGCAACGAACCAACCGTGATCAACGGAGTCAGTCTGCGGGTCAGCGGCGGGCGGGTCAGTGGCAGTATCGCGAGCCAGCAACTCAACCTGGCTGGCTTCATCCTGACCACCGGCCCGATGCATTACCAGGAAGATGTTTTTACCAGTAGCCAGGCTAGTCTGAGCCTGCCCAGTGACTGGGGCGGTGGCAGCGTCAATGTGGGCGAGCTGCGCATCAGTTCGGTGGGGGTACGCCTGGGTGGGGCCGGTGCCAGTTTCCCGCTAGCGGATCGTTCCTTCGGTCAGAGCTTTAAACTGAGCGGGTTGGTCGGCACAGTCCAGATCGACGGTAATGGGCGCTACCTGATCAGCGTAAATGGCACGGTAAGTTTCACGGCGGGCACCAGCCCTCCAACCAGCACACCGATCAGTTTTACCCTTGCCAATGGAGCGGCCAGTGCGACCCTGGGGCGGGTCAACCTGAAGATTGCCGGGCTTGATGTGGTGGCCGAGCAGCTCAGTTATGCAGCGGGCACCTTTCGGGCTGCCAGTGCCGTGATCACGTTGCCCTCCATCTGGCAGAGTCTCCCGGTGCAGGTCAATGAGTTAAGCATTGATGGTAGCCGTTTTCGGTTCGGCTCAGCGGGGACGAGTTTCCCCATTCCCGATATGACGCTAGGGGCCGCCGGCGTGCTCGCCATGACCGGCATGCGTGGTTCACTCGAGATGGCTACCAACGGTGATTATCAGATCAGCATCAACGCGACCATAACGGTCAATAAAGTGCAGTCCAGCAGTGGCGGCACCCTGAGTCTTGCCGGACGCTTGGCAATTCAGGGGGGCCGCATTGATGGTTCGGTCAGCAACGTTGCCTTCAATATGAGCGGTGTCGACTTCCGTGCCGCCAGTATGACCTTCGTTGATGATCGGCTGAGTGCCGAACAGATGACGCTTAGTTTGGCGATTGGCGGGCGTTCGCTTACGGCAACCGTCTACGGGATCGAACTCGGTGGCGGAGCTGGTTTTCGGATGCAAGGCGCACGGGTCGCACTCCCCGATTTTGCGATTGGCACGGTTGGTGTGCAGGGTGCCACCATCGAGTTCCAGCGCCTAAACAATGGCGATTTCCAGGTCGCCGGAGCGGCCAAATTTGTCTTTACCCAGTTCAAGGTAGACGGCAGTTTTAAGCTGGCCTATACCCCTGGTAGCGGAGCTTCGTTAAAAGCTGTTTCGATCAACTTCGAGAGCACATCGTCGGCGCTGCAAATACCTTTAGGCACCACCGGTTTTGCGATCTACAAAATCAGTGCTGCCTTTGATCTGAGCGATGGCAGCACCATTATTTCGATGCGGATCGGGGCTGCGACGATGATGTCGGTCGGAACCGCACCCGTGCTATCCATCGATGGCGAAATTACACTCCAGATCAAACCGCGCTTCCAACTTGATGCCTATGCGAATGCCAAACTGATCGGCATTGAAGTTGCCAGTGTCCACCTGCAGATCACTGAAAGCTCCTTCTCGCTCAAGGGCCAGATCCAAGTGGCGATTGTCAAGGCTAGTCTCGAACTGACCTTTGGGCTTGATGCTCAGCGGCAGTTCACCTTCTATGGGGCGGTGCAGGCAGATGTAGTGGTGCCGCGTGGTTATGTTTGCGCTGGCTCCTGGTGGTGCTTCGGGAAGTACATCCCGAAATCCAATACCAATATTGGCTCAGCCAAGCTAGACGGTGGCAAGTTCCGGAAGGACAACAATATCATCTGGGGCGCTCGCGGCTCCACTGAGGCTTTTGGCCTCAAAATCTACGTCTGGGCCAAGTTTGCCCCTGGTGGCACTGAATTCGGCCTTGGTGATCGGCTGCAATCCTACACACCAGTCAAGCCCGCGGGTGTGAATGCGGCGGAATTTGCGGCAAACGCAGATCCCTATCGGATTACGGTGGGTGCGCCAGCAGAATACCTGATCGTGGTCGAATCGATTGGTGATGGCAATCGAAATCAACCCGAGGAGATCCAGATCAACGGGCCGTCTGGTGCGCAATTCACCCGCACGTTGGTGTATACCGAACGCGACGAGTCCGACCCGCTCTCCCCCGTCGCTATCGCCCGCCTGTATCGACTCGATTTTGTCAATCCTGCCGATGCTGTAGGCCAGTGGATGATCGATGTGCGACAGGGCAATATGGTGGCACTTCTTGGTGCAACCCTGGCTCCGCAGATCAGTCAACTCGCGGCTTGTACCAGCGCAGACAACTGTCTGCACCCGGATACCGCTGTGGAGTTGACCAACAATCAGCCCCTGACCCTAAGCTGGACGGCCAATGTGAGCCAACCTGATCTGGCCCTTCAGATCTTTGCTGAAGATGCCAATGGGCAGCGCTTCCCGGTGGTGGGTCAGGCAACCACAAGTGCGGGCCAACTCGATGGTACGCTCAACTGGATGTTGGCCCTGTCGAGTGGAAGCTACACCCTGACTGCGCAGGTTGAGAGTGATGGCTTTGCGCCGGAGCAGCACACTGCCGGTCGCTTCATCATTAACGATACAACAGCCCCGACGCTCCCGAGCGACCTGACCGCAACGACTGACGGCGGCAGCATCGCGACCGTCAGTTGGGACGCTACGGTTGCCGAAGCTGATGTGGCAGGCTACCAGATCACCGTAGATGCTGGCGATACGATCACGGTCAATGGGCCAATCAACCAGCATATCGTCTACGGCTTGATCCCAGGTGCGACCCATACGATCAAGGTGGCAGCCTATGATCTGAGTAACAATCTGGGGCCAGCCGCAACTGTTACGGTCGGCGTACCGCAACTCGGGGTAACGGCGGCCTGGCCGCGTCATACCGGCCAGGTCAGTGCGATTAGCGAGGTTGGCGCAAGCTTTAATGGGCCAATCACCCTACTCGGTTTGGTGGTGACTACGGCGGACGGCAACCCTGTGGCGGGTAGCGTAACGCCCTTGACCGGCGAACTCAGCATCACCCAAACGGTCACCCTCGGGGCAAACTTTGCCCCCGACAGCGGCATCCTGTCCCCTGGCATGTACCAGGCCACAATCACCGCTCGCAATCCACAGGATGGCACCGACCTGGTCTACCGCTGGAACTTCACCGCCCTAGAAGCACCCCGGCAGCCGGTCTACTTGCCACTAGTACGGCGCTAAAACCAGAAGGGTTGGCGGGAGCACTTGCTGCTCCCGCCAACCCCGCACGGTCAACTTATTGTGGCTCAGGCACTTGCCGCTCGACGCTACGCACCGTCCATCCGAAGTGGTCCAACCAGACGCGGTGACCGCACAGTTCGCAGCGAAGTTTGTAGGGCCCATCGCGCTCCTGCCAACCATGTTCTTCCATCAGATCACGCCGCCCTTCCTGCCAGGCTTCAGCCCAATCGAGCGCCGGATCAGAGTATGCGACATCACAATGTGGGCAATGGATCTGCTTGACGCGGTCACGAAACGCCTGACGCAACTCCTGCGCGCTTACGCCCATGGTTAGTTCTCAGGTGATTTCAGTAGGCTTACGGCGTCGTATCCTCAAGCGGTACGCGCTCGTTCAAGGCCTGAACTGGTCGGTTGTTGTTTTCCCAGATCGCGGTCAGCGTGCCCAACTGATCAGCCGAAAGCTGAACCGGCGTATTCAGCACGACCCAGGTGATACCTTCGGTGCAGGGCGGGGTGGTCAGCGAGCCAGCGTAACGCAACGAGGTCTGTTAGCTGGGCAAGAGCGCCGCCAAATCAAGTTCAACGCCAGTGACTTCGGCGCCTGCTTCACGGGGCGCATAGGTGGTAAAGGGTGCGTAGGCCGCATTTTCGGCCCCTTGCTCAAGCAAGAGTCCAATCACCAGGGCTGGGGTTTTGGCGAGATCTTCGGCACGGTAATGCACAATATGCAACTCGGCCGCAAAAGCTTTGCCGTCTAGGGTGTGTTCGCTGGGCGCGTGATAGTGGAACTGCAACACATTGTAGCGGGCGTTGCCCTCTGGGCTGGGGACTTCGATATATCCATCGTAGCCATCGGGATACTTCGCCTGAACCGTATGCCCATTATTGACGATGCCCACCGGACTGGTTCCGTAATAAAAGCCAATGTTGGCCAGATCTTCGGCTTGGGCATTGGTAAGGTTGATCGGAGACTGCGCCGTGCCCACTTGGCACTCGCCCTCCCAATGCGCTGGCCCGTCCTCGCCCTTGTACAGATGCGGCTGATTGGTATGGGCTGCATCACCTTCGCCGGGTTCACCAAGTTGGGGCAGGTTCGGCATTTCTGCCGCAGAACAGGCACTCAGCAGGGCGATCGTCACGAACATGGCAATGATGGTGCGTAGGGACATGGGGGCCTTGCCTTTCGCTGTTACATCCCCGCCACCGACTGCACTTGACTGATCACGCTCAGCACCAGGTTGGGGAAGAGGCCAATCAGGATCAGGCCCGCCGCCGCAATGGCGACCGCTGCGGTGATCGCCGGGGGCGCATACACTGGTTCGTCGCTGAGCGGTGGCAGGATAAACATGGCCTTGAGCAGCCGCAGATAGTAGTAGAGACTCACAATCGTGCTGATGACGGCAATCACGACGAGCCACTGCGCACCGCCTTGCCAACCAACCATAAAGACATAGAATTTGGCGAAGAAGCCCGCTAGGGGCGGAATGCCCGCCAGCGAGAGGACGCAGACCGCCAGCAGGGTTGCCAGGGGCAGATTGCGCCGCGCCAGCCCGTTCAGGTCGGCAATCTCGTCGCCGCCGGTCGCCAAACTGATCGCCGCGAGCGCCCCGAAAGCACCGAGGTTGGTCAGGGTGTAGACGATCAGATAGTAGATCAGCGCGGCAGTCCCCTGGTCGCGATCAAAGCCCTGGGGCGCGGCCCAGGCGATCAGGCCCAGCAACAAGAACCCGGCGTGGGCGATGCTCGACCAGGCCAGCAGCCGTTTGGCGTTGGTCTGGGGTAGGGCCGCCAGGTTGCCGACGATCAGGGTCAGCAGCGCCAGGAAGGCCAGCAGGGCCGTCCAGCCGCTCAGCGCCTCCAGCGTGGCGCTGCCCGCCAGACTCGGGAAGGCGGTGGTCAGCAGGCGGAAGAGTAGGATAAAGCCCGCTAGCTTCGAGGCGGTCGAAACAAACGCCGTGATCGGGGTTGGGGCACCCTGGTAGACATCGGGCGACCAGCCGTGGAAAGGTACGACGGCAACTTTATAACCAATTCCAGCAATAATGAAGATCATGGCCAGGGTTAAGAGCGCCGTATCCGGGCCGCCACTCTGGGCGAGAGCAGCAATCCGCCCAAACTGGGTCAGGTCATTGGCTGTGACCGCGCCACCGAGAGTACTGGCCGCATAGGCATAGGCCAGGCTCATACCATAGAGCAGAATGCCCGACGAGAGCGCTCCGAACAGGAAGTATTTCATGCCCGCTTCAGACGAGCGGGTATCATTGCGGAAGTAACCGGCCAGAATGTAAAGCGGAATACTGGTCAGTTCAATCGCCAGGTAGGCAATAATCAACTCGGTCGCCCCGACCATCAAACACATACCCAGGGTTGCAAATAAAATCAGGGCATAAAACTCGGCCGGATGGGCACTCGGGCGATAATCTAGGCAGAGCAAACAGGTCAAGAGTGCTGCGCCAATCAGGGCCAGCCGCGCAATCATGGTCAGATCGTCGGTGGCGAAAGCGCCCAGAATGGGTTCGCCGATAGGGCCACCGGCCTGCAAATTGCGCAAAATATTGGTCAGAAAGTTGCTCGGCGCATCATCGGCCAGCCGCGTAAAGGGCAGATAGCCGCTTTGCACCAGGGCAATCACAAAGATCAGGCCCAGGCCAATTGCGGCCAGCGAGGCCGACGAACGCACCCGTTCGAGTTGGGCCTCGGGCGAGCGGCCCCATTTCTCGAAAATATCGGAGCCCAGCACCAGCAAGGCCAGCACCAGCAGCAGAATCTCGGGCAGGAGCCGCGGGATGTCGGTTATTTGAAACACGTAAGACTCCGTTAATGGACTAATGCGGGCTGGTGGAGCCAGCCAAGCTCGCGGCACCCCCCCAAACCTGTATCGCCCCCCGACCTTAAATTCCTGCCGGTTGGGCCCCAACCGGCGCCCCCCCGGCTCAATAAGTTGCGTGCGGATGGCCGCGGA
>JBLWKA010000009.1:0-74120 GCA_048381555.1 Oscillochloridaceae bacterium umkhey_bin13 | reverse complement strand
TGGTACAATACCCGCAGCCCCCTTTGCCTTTGTACCACGCGGAGGAACCCCATGACTCATGGCTTCGAGTTGCTGCGCGACGAAGTGATTAGCGAATTGAATACCCGGGCGCTGCTCTATCGCCATACCAAAACCGGGGCCGAACTGCTCTCACTCGTCACCGATGATGAAAATAAGTGCTTCGGTGTGACCTTTCGGACCCCGCCCGCTGACCATACTGGCATCGCTCACATCCTCGAACATTCGGTGCTCTGTGGTTCGCGTAAATACCCGGTCAAGAAGCCCTTTTTCGAACTGGTCAAGAGTTCGGTCAAGACCTTCTTGAACGCCATGACCTATCCCGATAAGACGACCTATCCGGTCGCTTCGACCAATCTGGCCGATTTCTACAATCTGGTTGATGTCTACCTCGATGCGGTCTTCTTCCCCCATATTACGCCCGAAATCCTGAAGCAAGAGGGCTGGCATTACGAGTTGACCGCCAAAGATGCGCCCCTGACCTTCCGAGGCGTGGTCTTCAACGAGATGAAGGGCCAGTATTCGTCGCCAGATTATCAACTTTATCGCAGCGTGCAAGCGGCGCTCTTCCCCGAAAGTACCTATGGCGTCAGTTCGGGCGGCGATCCCAAGTATATTCCCGACCTCACCTACGAGGCATTCCAACAGTTTCACGCCACGCTCTACCATCCTTCCAACGCCCGCCTCTTTTTCTATGGCGATGATGACCCCGCCCGTCGGCTCGAAATACTGGCCGCGTATCTCGATCAGTTCGAGCCCCTGACCAGCCCCTCGCAGATCGCGCTTCAGCCCCGCTTTACCGCACCACGTACCGTTGAGCAGAGCTATACCGCTCCGGTCGAGGAGGGCGGCAAAAAGGGGATGGTCACGGTCGGCTGGATGCTCGGCGAAGAGACCGATGCGACCCGCGTTTTGGCGCTGGATATGCTCAGTTTCATTCTGCTGGGCACCGCCGCCGCGCCGCTCTATAAGACTCTGCTGGACTCGCGCCTCGGCGAGAGCCTGACCGGCGGTGGCTACAACGATGGGCAATTGCAGCACACCTTTGCCGTCGGCCTCAAGGGGATTGACCCTGCCGATGCGCCCAAGGTCGAAGAATTGGTGCTGACAACCCTGACCGAACTGGCCGAACACGGGATCGACCGCGAACAGATCGAGTCGGCGCTCAATACGGTCGAGTTTGCCCTGCGCGAGAACAATACTGGCTCGTTCCCGCGTGGCCTCAGCCTGATGCTGCGCAGTATGGGAACCTGGCTGTACGATGGCGATCCGCTCGCGGCCCTGCGCTACGAAGCCCCCCTAGCAGAAATTCGCGCCGCGTTTGAACGGGGCGAGTGGATCTTCGAGGATCTGATCCGTACGACGTTGCTCGACAATCAGCACCGGGTGCGCGTGCTGCTGCGCCCCGATCCCGACCAGGCCAGCCGTGATGCCGCCGAGGAGCAGGCCCGCCTTGATGCGGCCCGCGCCGCGATGAGCGAGGCCGATCTGGAGCGGATTATCGCCGAGACCGAGGAGTTGAAGGCGTTGCAGGAGACGCCCGACGATCCCGCCGAGTTGGCGAAGATCCCGACCTTGCGCCTGAATGATCTACCGCGCCAGGGCAAAACCATCCCGAGTGAACTCCGCACCGTAGGTGGCTCGCCCTTGCTCTACCATGATCTGTTCACGAACGGGATCGTCTATCTGGATCTGACCTTTGACCTGCGCGCCCTACCCACCAATCTGTTGCCACTCGCCCCACTTTTTGCGCGTGCCCTCACCGAAATGGGTACCGGCAAGGAAGATTTTGTGCGCCTGGTGCAGCGCATCGGACGCGATACCGGCGGCATCGGGGCCTCGGCCATGACCGCAACCCACGTCAGCAGCTACGATTACCTGGGGCGCTTTACGATGCGTGGCAAAGCGACCGTGGCCCAGGCCCCCAAACTGCTGGCGATTATGCGTGACATTTTGCTGGACGTGCGGCTTGATGATCAGGAGCGCTTCCGCCAAATTGTGACCCGCGCCCGGGCCGGCAAAGAGGCCAGTCTGGTGCCGAGTGGCAATGCCTATGCCCGCAAACGTGCCGCCGCCCGCCTCGATGCTGCCGAATGGGCCGATGAGCAGATGGGCGGGATTGACAACCTGTTCTTCCTGCGCCAACTCGAACGCCAGATCGCCGAAGATTGGCCCGCCGTACAGGCCCAACTCGAAGCCATGCACAGCCACCTGGTCAACCGGCGCTCACTCGTGGCCAACCTGACCCTCGATGAAGCAGGCTACCAACAGATCGCCCCGGCCCTGAACGAGTTTGTCGCTGCCTTGCCCGAGGCCGATTATACGCCCGCCGCATGGTTCGTGGCCCCTGCCGGGGCCGGCGAAGGGCTGATCATCCCGGCCAAGGTCAATTATGTGGCCCGGGTCGCCAATTTGCGCGCCCTTGGGGTCGAGGCCAGCGGCGCGACCAGTGCGATCACCCGCTTCCTGAATATCTCGTACTACCTGGAGAAGATCCGGGTACAGGGTGGGGCCTACGGGGCAGGCATCAGTTATGACCGGGCGACCGGGCTGCTCGGCGCAACCTCGTACCGCGACCCGAACCTGCTGGCGACGCTCAAGGTCTACGATGAGACCGGGGCCTTCTTGCGCAACGCCGACCTCGATGGCGTGACCGTCGAGCGCAGCATCATCGGCACGATTGGTGATATTGACGGCTACCAACTACCCGATGCCAAGGGCTATACCGCCCTGGTGCGCCACCTGACTGGCGTGACCGACAGTTGGCGGCAAGAGTTGCGAGAACAATTGCTTGATGCGACCGCCGCCGATTTCAGGGCCTTTGCCGATCTCGCCGACCTGGCCCGTGATCATGGCGTGGTGGCAGTGGTTGGCTCCGAAGAGGCCATCGCCAACGCAAACCAGAGCAAACCCGGGTTGCTCACCCCGGTGAAGGTATTATGAACCGGGGTCGTGACCGCAACTATCCTACTGATGCCTTTGGCCTGCCTGAAGGCTTGTTGGCGGCGATTGTGGGGGCGCTGCTGCTGGTGGGGGCCTTTGTCCTCACCAGCGCTGCCACCGCCATGCCCGCCACCGAACGCTGGGCCGCCCTAACCACGATCAGTTTGTTGGCGGTCGCCGTGACCTTGCCGGGGTGTGCCGCGATCTACGATGCACTTGGGCGGGCGGTGCGCCAGGATTGGCGCGCCGCCGTGACCCTGCTGGCCCTCGTACCCGCCCTCTACAACGCGTACGCCCTGGCGGTGAACGAGTTCCGCCTGAATGATGCGCTGGCGGCGCTCTTCTTTGCGGGTGTGCCAGCCATGGCCTTCTGGCGCGCCGGGCGCTCGCGCCAACCCACGATCTTCGATGCCCTGGCCCTGAGCTACCTGGCCGTCTCGCTCTGGATCGGACTGCTGCCCAATCTGACCCTACCCGAACAGGGTGGCCTGGTGGGCTTTTTGCCTCTAGCGAGTGTCCCGCTCTTGTTGTTGCTGTTTGCCTGGCGCGGCTGGCCCGGCGTCGGCTACAGTTGGCATTTACGCGGGCCCGATCTCCGCGACGCCCTGCTCGCGGCGCTCGCGGCGCTGGCTGTGCTCGTGCTGGTTACGCTCCTCACCAATAACCGCAGCGTTGGTCTCACCCCCACCGCTGGCAGTCTGATCAGCAGTGCAATCACGACCTATTTCTTTGTGGCAATTCCGACCGAACTCCTGCTGCGCGGTGGCATCCAGAACGGCCTGGCCCGTGCCCTCACCCCTGGAATGGGCCAGATGGGCAACGTATTCGCCCTGATCACCACCGCGACCCTCTGGGCTGGCTTGGGAATGCTCAGCGGCGGCTGGCTCGGCCTCCTGAAGGGCGCAATGATTGGCCTGGCCGGGGGCTGGGTTTACCTACGCAGTGGCAAAACCACCGCTGCCGCTGTGACTCATGGCTTGATCGTATGGGTGCTCTCCCAACTTGGGTTTTAGCTTTTGGGTTTTGGATCGCTTCGCAACTACCAACTTGTTCACGATGTGGGTCTGGGAGAACATCATTTTCCCAGGAACGTTGATCCCGGAGCAAGCAACAAACGAGCGTAAGGAGTACTCCTGATGGCCGCCGAGCCGACCACCCCGGCGTATCCGATCAATGATCGTCGTGAGCAGATTGGTTGGTACTTCTACGATTGGGCCAACTCGGCCTTCTCAACTACGGTTGTCACGGTTTTTCTGGGGCCGTATCTGACCGCCGTCACCCGTGCGGCCGCCGATGAGGCCGGTTTCGTCTATCCGCTGGGCATCCCGGTTGCGGCTGGCTCGTTCTTCCCCTACATGGTCTCGCTCTCGGTATTGCTGCAGGTCTTCTTTCTGCCCATTCTGGGGGCCATCGCCGACTATTCGGGAGCCAAGAAGCTGCTCCTAGGGATCTTTGCCTATATCGGGGCCTTTGCGACGATGGGCATGTACTTCTTGCAGGGTGACAACTACCTGCTCGGGGGTGTGCTCTTTTTGATTGCCAACCTGACCTTTGGGGCTTCGATTGTCTTCTACAACGCCTTTTTGCCCGAGATCGCCAGCCCCGATCAGCGCGATAAGGTCTCGTCACAAGGATGGGCGATGGGCTATTTGGGTGGCGGCCTGCTGCTCCTGCTCAACCTGATCTTGTTCAACAGTGCCGAAGCCCTGGGCATTCCCGAGAGTACCGCCGTGCGGATCAGTCTGACATCGGCTGGCATGTGGTGGGCGATCTTCACGATCATTCCAATGCTCACGCTGCGGGTACGCCGGGCCTTGCGTCCCTTGCCACCCGGTGAACGGTACATCACCGTCGGCTTCAAGCAACTAGCCGAGACCTTTCGCGAATTGCGTAACTATCCCCAGACCTTGCTCTTCCTCGCAGCCTATCTGCTCTACAATGATGGGATTCAGGCCGTGATTGCGCTGGCAGCCGTCTTTGGAGCCGAAGAGTTAGGCTTGCCGCAAGGGGTGTTGATTCCGGCGATCCTGATGGTGCAGTTCGTCGCCTTCTTTGGGGCGCTTGGCTTCGGCATCCTCGCCCAACGGATTGGCTCGAAACGAGCGATCATGATCAGCCTGGTGATCTGGACTGCCGTGGTGATCTACGGCTACTTTATGCCTGCGGGGGTGCCAGCCCAGTTCTTTGCCCTGGCAGCCGTGATCGCAGTAGTCCTCGGTGGCAGCCAGGCGATCAGCCGCTCGGTCTTTTCGCTGATGATCCCCGAGGGCAAAGAAGCCGAATATTTTAGCCTCTACGAGATTGGCGAACGCGGCACCAGTTGGCTGGCCCCGCTCTTTTTCGGCTTAGCCCTCCAGTACACTGGCAGCTACCGAATTGCCCTCGTCTCGTTGATGATCTTCTTTATCGCTGGCTTAATCCTGCTCAGCTTCGTCAATATTCGTCGTGCCGCCGAAGAGGCGGGCAATCAGGCCCCGGCGCATGTGTAGCGCCACCCTAGCGCCGGGCTGATGAGTTTGAAGCATTCATTCGGGTCTAGCCCGCGCAGGCGATCTTTGCTTCCTCTAGCCGAGACGTCCCAAGAACCATGATCGAGACTCTGAATGCGTTACGTAAAGCCCATTTTTGCAGCAAATTGGTCGCTGCACTCACGCAGGCCGAAATGGCAACCCGACTTGGCACCGTTCGCGAAATGGTGGGCCGTACCCTGAAAGGCTTCGAAGCCCAGGGCTTAATTCGCATTGATCGGGGCGTCATTGAGGTGGTAGACCGGGTTGGTCTGGAGGAGCAGGCGGAGCGCTAGTCATGCAAGAACCCAATCCCGACGAGATTCTGGCGATGGCCCGCGAACGCATGGCCGAGCAGCGGGAGGCACAACGGGCCACCCGCCAGGCCGGCATCTCGGCCAACGAACAACGCTGGGGCCTGATCTTTCTGGCTGTATTGGCAAGCCTGATCCTCAGCTTCGTCTTCTGGCCCGGAGCCGACCTGGAGCAAAAGTTGTTCGTGGCGGTAAGTGGGCTGGTGGCTCAGAAGCACCTGGTGTTTATGGGTGAGCGCCCGCTGCCCTTATGTGCCCGCAATCTTGGGCTCTATAGTGGCTTTGTACTCAGTTTGGGCTTGTTGGGGGCGCGCGGGCGCGGCTTGGCCGCAGCCCTACCGGCGCGCCCCCTGCTGATCACCCTGCTGATTGGCATGGGCCTGATGGTCTTCGACGGGATCAACTCGGTACTCGAAGATACCGGGCGGGCCTACCTGTACATGCCCCGCAACGATCTACGCACGCTTACTGGGCTGCTGTTTGCCTTTGGCCTAACCCCGATCATCATCCTGATCTTCAACCGCGCCTTGCGGGTGCAGGCCCAATTCGAGCGTCCGGTCATCGGCTGGCCTGACTATGCGCTGCTACTTGGGCTCGGCGCGATCTTTTTGCTGCTCAGCCAGAGCGGGCTGGCCTTGCTATTCTGGCCACTAGCCCTTTTTGGCGTGATCGGGATTGTCAGTCAACTTTTTATGATGTACACCATGGTCGCCGCCGTCGCCATGGGCTACAGTCGCCGCGTCACCAGCCTGGCCCAACTGGGGCGTCCGGCCTGTCTGGGTTTGCTGATCACCGTGCTCTTTGTTGGTGGCCTGGCCTGGTTACGGGCAAGTAGCTAACCCTACCTGGGCCGTGACTCACGCCGACCCGGCCCCCGGCAGGCCACCAAGGCTCGTTGCTGCCAGGACGGCGCGGGTCACGGCACGGGCCAACACTTCGGCGGCAATGCTCCCCATGATGATCATCGGCGGGGCCGGGCGCCGCCCGGTTGCCAGCGCAAAGACAGCATCACCATCAAAAGGTGTGTGGATGGGGTTGATCGTGCGGGCCAGGCCCACCTGGGCCATCTGGGCCAATTTGCGGGCCGCAGCTTTGTCCAGGGTCGCATCGGTCGCTACCACCGCCAGGGTCGTATTGGTCAACGCTTCGGGGCTGACCCCACCAAAGGCGGGCAGCATCCGCGGGTCGCGCAGCAGGGCCATGGTGTCGCCGGGTTCACCCGTGAGCGGATTGCGTGCCCCGGCCAGGCGGGTGCCATCAAGATCACGCACATCACCAAAGGCATTCACCACCACCAACGCCCCGACCGTCGTGCCATCAGGCAAGCGTTCGCTCCAGGTGCCCACCCCGGCCTTCATGGCCGACGCAGGGCCAAGGATCTTGCCAATCGTCGCCCCAATCCCGGCCCCAAGATTGCCCTCGGCTACAGCTGTACCAGCGGCCTGGCAGGCCGCATACCCCATCACCGGATCAGGGAAACGATCAGCCTGACCGATCCCCAGGTCAAACAGCGCGGCTCCCGGCACAATCGGCACCCGCGTGATGCGGGTATCAAAGCCATAGTTATGCTCACGCAGCCATTGCACTACCCCGGCGGCAGCATCCAGGCCCATGGCACTGCCCCCACAGAGGGCCACGGCATGCACCTGTTGCACCATCGCCTCGGGGGCCAGCAGATCGGTTTCGCGGGTAGCCGGGCCACCGCCGCGCACATCCACCGACGCCACGGCCCCCTCGGGGCAAAGCACCACCGTCACCCCGGTGAGAGCAACGTCATCGTGGGCATGGCCTACCGTAATCCCGGCCACATCAGTGATTGCAGGAGTCATGTAACACGATATTTGGCTTTGGGCTGCGCTGCGGTGCAATCCAAAATCCAAAAGCTAAAACCCAAAATGGGCTTACGGTGAGCGCACGGCTTCTTCGCGTTGCGGCGGCAGAGCCGGATAGACGCTGGCTTTGAGGGTTGGAGCGTGGCGGCCCGCCGTGCCATCATCGCCACAGAACGGGCAGATGCTCCAGGTAAGATCAACCACCCGCTCGCAACTCGAACAGCGACGACGCAGATGGGTATGGCAATGCGGACAGAGTACAAAATCGGGTTCGACCGGCCGCTGACATTCGGGACAGATGAACTTCTCCTCGATGTCACGCCGCAGATACTCTTGTTCCAGTTCACGCTCATACTTCTCGGCGAGGGTCTGGGGCGGGCGCAGGATCATATGGATAGGGATCCCCGCAAACGGCAGCAGCAGCACCAACCCCACCGCAAGCACCTGGACCGAAGCATCTTCGCTGCGGCGGCGAATATCACGGTAGGCCCACAGCACCGAGGCGGCCCAGAGCAGCACAAGGTAGCCACCCAGGAAGATCCCGCCCAACTGGAGCAGGGGCACCAGGTTGGCAAGCAGATTCTGAATAGTTTCGATCATAACTTGGCCGTTTCAGCCTTAAGTACAAAAATCGTCGCCCCACCAACCTGGACTTCCAGTGGCGCAGGCGGATAGAACTCGCCCGATTCGGCAATTGGCGGCATGGGCGAGACATAACGGGTACGGGTTGAACAATGTTCCCGGACGGTCTTGATCACCAGATTGACCTGCTCATCGGTGACACTGATCATCAGGGTGACATTGCCTTCACGCAAAAAGCCACCCTGGCTACTCAGGCGCGTGACCCGGAAGCCCTGTTCGTTCAGTGCGTCTACCAGATTGCTGGCGTCCTGATGCTGGACGATGGCAAGCACCAGTTTCATCGGCGTGTCTCCAGGCGTTCGACGCGCTGCAACAACGGTTCAACCTCGTCCAGAATCTGCGCCGCCAGCGTTGCAACCGGCTGTTCTGCAGGCAAACTCCGCCAGCGCTCAGGATCACGCCGGATCAATTCGGCAAACCCAGCCGCCACCCGCTGGTGGTACGCCAGATCGCGGGCATCAAGGCGGTTCCACTCAGCGGGCGGACTGTTGGTAGCGATCGCACTCCCGTCATTGTTCCGATCGCGGGCCGCACGCTTGCGCCGCAGCCCCACTTCCACATCCAGATCGAGGTAAAACGTCAGATTGGGTTGCAGCCCCCCGGTTGCCACTGCCGTGATCGCCTTGAGTTCATCAAGATCACGTCCGAGCCCATAGCCCTGGTAGGCAAAGGTCGAGTCGGCATACCGATCGCAGAGCACAATCCCACCGGTCTTAAGATACGGGCGCACCAGTTCGCTCACTAATTGGGCGCGGGCAGCCGAAAAGAGCAAGGTTTCGGTTGTGGGGGCCATTTCGGTATGGCGCAAGTCTACCAAAATACGGCGAATCATCTCACCAATGCGGGTACCGCCCGGCTCGCGGGTTAGAATGACCGGATAGCCCATAGCTTCGAGCCGCTCGTAGAGCAACCGAGCCTGAGTACTTTTGCCGCAGCCTTCTGGCCCTTCAAAGGTGATAAAAACGCCCATGCTTGCCTAATTAGCACATGCTCAACCTGCTCAGACCGCATCTGAGCAGCAGATTGTAGGCATTATACCCTATTCCCATGCTTGTGTGACGCCTAAACAATCCAGCTAACGAAAGATCTTCACCCGTCGGTTGGTCTCTTCGCCCCGGCTTTCTGAGCGTAGATTGTAACGATCCGCCATTTGGTGCTGAAGTTTGCGAATATAGCTACTCCGCGGAGCCAACTCGACCGCCACACTCTCGCCATTCATGACCGCACTGATCGCACTTTCGACTTCGAGCATGGCTTCTTCGACGGTGCTGCTATCATCACCCCGCCGCGCCCCGCCGAACATCACGTCATCATCAATTTCGCGCAGGTTAAACACCTGGGCCAGTTGGCGCTCCATCTGGGTGATGGTATTGTTGCGCAGCACATACACCGGCACGCCCTGTTCTTCGGCCTGGCGCAGCCGCTGGGCACTCTGGCGATAGTAGTTCTTGAGCGTCATAACCAGGGTCGCATCCTTCATCTCGCGGACGATCACCGCTGGCACCCGCAACCGTTCAATCGCGGTTTCGAGCCGATTACGACTGACTCCAAACGGGAAGATGCGCTGGGTTGGGTTGGACGGGGAGGTGCTGCTGCCATTGGGGGCCGCCACCTGACTGCCAGTCCGTTCGCGCATCCGTGGCCCCGACGTACCCATCATCTCGCTGGGGCCACTCATGCCACCGCGTCCGCCGCGCCCGCCCCGCGCAAGCGGTGCCGTCCGCCGTCCGAGGGCTGGCGCATCAATTACTTCCCGCTGCACCGCCGTCGCCACCACATTGCCCTCGTCATCACGGGTACGCTCTTCAGCCGGGGGATCTTCGCCCCGCAAAATCGCGTCTACGGCAGCGGCCACATCATCATAGACCGTCACCTGATCCCAACTCTGGATCTCGACCAGCACATGGAACGTCGGCGGAGCCTTGCGTTCCAGTACGGTCTTCTGGGTTCCACGCCGCCGGGCCTCATCATCACCGAGGGTTACCGCCTGGATGCCACCCACCAGATCCGAGAGCGTCGGATTGACCATCAGATTATCAAGCGTATTGCCGTGGGCCGTGCCAACTAGTTGCACTCCACGTTCGGCAATCGTGCGGGCCGCCATGGCCTCAAGCTCAGTACCAATCTCGTCAATCACAATCACTTCAGGCATATGGTTTTCGACCGCCTCGATCATGACGCCGTGCTGTTCGGCGGGGCGGGGCACCTGCATACGGCGGGCGCGACCAATCCCGGGGTGGGGAATATCACCGTCGCCAGCAATCTCGTTCGAGGTATCCACAATCACCACCCGCTTGCGCAACTCTTCGGCGAGCACGCGAGCCGTTTCGCGCAAGAGGGTCGTTTTGCCGGTTCCAGGCTTGCCGAGCAGCAGAATACTCTGGCCACTCTCAACCAGGTCACGAATAATCTCAACCGTGCCGAAAACCGCCCGTCCGACGCGGCAGGTCAAGCCGATGACCATGCCTTTACGGTTGCGAATCCCCGAAATCCGATGCAGCGTACGGGGAATCCCGGCCCGATTATCCTCGCCAAACTCACCGATCCGCGCAATCACCCCATCAATTTCGGCTTGGGTCACTTCACGCTCGCTCAAGAAGCGCTCTTTCTCGCGGTAGCGCGCCTCGGGCAAGCGCCCCAGATCCATCACAATCTCGAGCAGATCAGCGGGATCATCCTCACTTGACGTGATCGCATCGGTAATATGGGCTGGCAAGGCCGCCAGCAACAGCGCAATATCATTTGAAAGCTCAGGTCGATCTGACATAAAGTGTAGCATCCTCTCTCGACGTGGCGATCTGGGGGGCGGGCACACGTGGTTCAAGCCCCGGTTCGAGCGATGGTACCAGCAACGGGCGGCGCACAGCCACAACCGTATGCTTGACCAACAGGGCCTGTTCCCCAATCGGTTGAAAGCCAAGATCCTGAGCCGGGATCAGCAGTTCTGCTTGATACTCGCGCAGCAGCAAATAGACCGGACGGGTATCACTCAGTTGCGCCAAGCCAAACCGCAGCACCTCGACGGCGCGTTCACGGGCATCGGGGCGAATCAGCAACGAAAAGACGTGGCCGGCACTGCCACTGGTCAGGCGCAGATAGGCCGTAAGATCATCATCGGGGCCAAGCACCCAGGCTGCACGATGCGGGCCACCAAGGGGATGGTTCAGGCTCAGTGCCCACTGCCGCGCATTGCGCACCTCGGCGAGTTGCACCAGGTGGGGGGTAGTTGCGCCATAGAGTTTATGAATGGCCCAATGGTCACGGCGGGACTGGAAGCGCATCGGGGCCAGGCTCGTGCCCTGATCCCAATCCGGCCCCGAAAGGTGAAGCAGGGTGTGGTGGGCAAAGATCTGGAACCCGGTCTGGCGAAAGATCTCGCGCAGTTCGGGATGCTCGCTCGGCGGAGCGGCATAGACCCGTTGCACTTGATGGTAGCCAGCGTTGAGGCAGATCCGTTCAAGTAAACGGTACCAGAGTTCGTAATCACGGCTTGGCGGATTGCCCTGCGTCGCCAGATAGATCACCTCTTGCTCGGGACGCCCGTGGCGGCCCTGGGCCTGTACCGTTGCGCTCCCGCCGCGTTCGTGATACACCGCCGTACTAAACTCGCGCCCATTGCCACGTAGCAAGCAGCGCAAGCCAAACCAAGCCGGCCGATGCGGCTCGGTCAGCAAGCCCTCGGTATACAGCACTACTTGATTACGCGGCTTACGCCGTAGCGACCACAGATCGCCGGGGGCGACAGAACGGATCATACTGTGATCTTGGGTTGTCGCGAGCACCTAGAGTTGCAGAAAGAACCGATGCATACGCTCATCAGACGTGAGTTCAGGGTGGAAGGTCGAGGCGAGTAATCGGCCCTGGCGGGCCGCCACAACCTCGCCATCGGCGAGGCGCGCCACAACTTCGAGGCCAGGGCCAAGCGCTACAATCCGCGGCGCCCGAATAAACACCCCAGGGAGCGGTTCAGCGCCCAGACCCGGAGTTTCCAGCGGGGCCTCGAAGCTATCGAGTTGGGCCCCAAAGGCATTGCGGCGTACGCTCAGATCCATGAGCGCAAGGGTTGGTTGCCCACCCTGCTTCTGATCCAGAATCGTACGCGCCAGCAAAATCGCCCCGGCGCACGTCCCCCAGACGGCCAGATCATGGCCGGCTCGGGCACGCAGCGGTTCGATCATGCCATAGATCGAAAGTAAGCGCCCGATCGTGGTACTCTCACCACCAGGAATGATCAGGCGCTCAACTGCAGCCAAATGTTTGGGCAGGCGTACTTCAAGCGGGGTTACACCGATCCGCTGTAGGGCCGCCACATGTTCGCGAAAATCGCCCTGAAGGGCAAGCACACCTACTGTCATGCTGCTTGGTACTTGGTCTTAATGGTGCATCCTACCAACCGCGCTGGGCCATCAGTTGCTCGGTCGGAATTTTGCTAATCTCGATCCCCACCATTGCCTCACCCAGCCCTTTGCTGACATGGGCAATAATCTCGGGATCATTGTAGTGGGTCGTGGCTTCAACGATCGCCCGTGCCCGCTTCATCGGGTCACCGCTCTTGAAGATCCCTGAGCCAACAAACACCCCATCAACCCCGAGTTGCATCATCAGGGCCGCATCGGCCGGGGTCGCAATCCCACCAGCGGCAAAGTTGACCACTGGCATGCGCCCGGTTTCGGCCACGAGGCGCACCAGATCATACGGGGCCTGGATATTCTTGGCATAGACAAACAGTTCGTCTTCGCCCATCCCCTGGAGGCGGCGAATCTCGCTGTAGACGGCCCGGGCGTGGCGCACGGCCTCGACCACATTGCCAGTGCCGGCTTCGCCCTTGGTGCGCAGCATCGCGGCCCCTTCGGCCACCCGGCGCAGGCCTTCGCCAATATTCTTGCAGCCACAGACAAACGGCACCCGCAGTTTGTGCTTGTTAATATGGTGCTCCTCATCAGCCGGAGTAAGCACCTCGCTCTCATCAATATAATCAACGCCGAGCGCTTCGAGCACCTGGGCTTCAACGAAGTGCCCAATGCGCGCCTTGGCCATCACCGGGATGGTTACGGCCTCTTTGATCGCGACAATCAGTTCAGGGTCGCTCATGCGGGCCACACCACCCTGGGCCCGAATATCGGCGGGCACGCGCTCAAGCGCCATTACCGCGACTGCGCCGGCCTCTTCGGCGATGCGTGCCTGCTCTGGCGTGACCACATCCATAATCACGCCGCCCTTAAGCATCTGGGCCAGGCCTACCTTGGTCGTCCAGGTAGACTTCTCCATTGGTTTCACCTCTAGGTACGTTTTGCGAACTGGCAAATAAGTGACGCTCACAACGAACAGCTACGAGCGTCACGCATCAATATCACGTACGGGTATTCTACCATAGGCCCATCCGGGCGGCAATGCGGCCAATTGGGGCCGATCTGGGCAGGCCATTCTGTTACGTACCCGTGTTACACTAGAAGATAGATTATGATCAGGGTTCTGTTGGGTTACATGTAATTTTATGGCTTTCTGATGCGCTAATTTCCGTCACAATAATCCATCTTACCAGGTATCGCGCAGAGGACACCTGCTCATGACACTGCTCGATCCACGTAGTTTGCTGGCAAGCCTCCCTTATCCCTGTTGTACGCTCGACGCTACTGGTGCGGTTCTTCAGATCAACCCCGTGCTCGATCACCTACTCGGCCACCCCGAGGCGCTGGTATGTAGCCAGTTGTTTGCCGACCTGCTGCATCCCGATGACCACCACGTGGTGGGGCAGACGCTGGTAGAACTGACCCAGCAGGCGCTGCACCCGGGGTTTACCTGTCGCCACCGTGATCATACCGGGCGCTACTGCAATATTCAGTGGCAACCGACGCTGCTTGCGGGTGCCCAGTGGCTCCTGGTTGGTTGTGATCTCAGTCGGAACAATCCCCAGGTGGCCGAACTGCATCGGCGACTCTTACGCAGTGAACAGGCGCTCCAGCAGAGTGAGCGACGCCTGAATGAGATCCAGCGCCTGACTCAAACCGGGAATTGGGAATTCGATCTGAGCCATGAACGGCTCTGGTGGTCAGACGAGATCTATCGCATCTTTGAGCTTGATCCGGCCCAGCATCAGCCTTCGTTGGCCCTCTCGCGCTCGCTGATCCACCCTGATGATTATCCCACGGTGATGGCTGCTTTTAGCGCGACGTTGCAGCAACAACAGCCCTTCGAGGTGAACTACCGTATTTTGCTGTATGACGGGCGGGTCAAATATCTGCACGAACGGGCCTATCTGCGCCACAATGCCTACGGCACGCCGGTGACCTTGGTAAGTACGGTGCAGGATGTTACGACCTGGCGCGAGGCCGAACTTGATCTGCGTCGGAAAGATGCGGCGGTCGCGGCCTCGCTCAATGGGATTGCAATTGCCGACATGGATGGCACCCTGATCTATGTCAATCAATCTTTTCTCGATCTTTGGGGCTATGCCAATGCCGATCATTTGCTAGGCAAGTCGGTGATGTCGTTCTGGGGCGTACAACAAATTGCCGACCAGGTTCAGACCGGGCTGAGTCAGCATGGGGCTTGGCGAGGCGAAATGCCGGCCCGCCATCAGGATGGTAGTCTGCGTACGATGCTTGTTAATGCGAGTCTGATGCATGATCGCGCCGGACTACCGTTGGGGATGCTCGCTTCGTTTCGGGATATTACCGAACGCAAGCACCACGAAGATGCCATGCGGCTGAAGGATCAGGCGATCGCCACCTCGCTCAATGCTATGGTGATCACCGATCCGGCGTACCACGTGATCTATGCCAATCCGGCCTTCCTTCAACTCTGGGGGTATGTTCATGCCGATGATGTCACGGGGCGGCCCCTGAGCGATTTCTGCGATCCGGCAATGATCCTCCAGGCGCTGGCCCAGATCCATGAACAGGGGGCCTGGCAAGGTGAGTTGATAGCCCAACGCAGCAACCAGGCCCAGTTCGAGGTGCTGTTGGCGGCTAGTCCGGTGCGCGCCGATGATGGCAGCATTACCCAGATTGTGGCTTCGATGCTCGATCTGAGCGAGTCGCGCCGCTTGCAGAAGCAGTTCTTCGAGGTGCAGAAACTCGAGTCGGTTGGACGCCTGGCCGGTGGCATCGCTCACGACTTCAACAATCTGCTGACCGTGATGCGCGGCTACCTTGATTTAGCCTTGCTCTCGCTCAGCCCTGATGAGGCGTTGCACCAGGATCTGCTTCAGGTCAGCCATGCGGTGGATAGTGCGAGCGGTCTGACCCAGCAACTGCTGACCTTTGCCCGCCAACAAGCGATTACCCCTCAACCGCTTGATCTGAATCAGGCTATTCGCCGGATTGAGGGGATGCTACGCCGTCTGCTTGATCTGCCGATCAGTCTGCAACTCAATCTGGCCGCCGATCTGCCTGCAATTCGTTTTGACCCAGCCCAAATCGAGCAGATCCTGATCAATCTGGCCCTCAATGCGCGTGACGCTATGCCTGAAGGCGGACGACTCACCCTCAGCACCGAACTCGCCTGGTGCCATGGTCAGGATCCGCACCAACCCGGCCCAAGCCTGCCCAAGCCGTATGTGCAGTTGACGCTTGCCGATACGGGTGAGGGCATGCCCCCCGAGGTATGTGCGCAGATCTTCGAGCCATTTTTTACCACCAAACCGGTGGGCAAGGGCGCTGGCCTGGGGTTGGCAATGGTCTATGGGGCGATTACCCAGCACGGTGGTACGATCAAAGTTAACTCGACCCCGGGCCATGGCACGGTGTTCTACCTTGGGTTGCCGCTGGCGTAACGGATAGAGCACGACATTTCGTGTCGCGCTCTATCCGTTACGCTATGGGTGAAGCCGAAGCTACAGCCGCTCAAAGACGCCAGCCGCGCCCATGCCCCCGCCGATGCACATGGTGACCAGGCCGTAGCGCCCGCCCCGGCGTTCCAACTCATCAAGGATCTGGACGGTCAGTTTAGCCCCCGAGCACCCGAGGGGGTGACCGAGTGCAATCGCGCCGCCATTGACGTTGAGTTTGTCCATGTCCAGGCCCAATTCATTGGCAACGGCCAGGGCCTGGGCCGCAAAGGCTTCGTTCAGTTCGATTAGGTCAATGTCGCTGAGGTTCAGGCCGGCCAACTTGAGGGCCTTCGGAATCGCCACTACCGGCCCGATCCCCATCACCTCGGGAGCGACCCCGCCAACCGCAAAGCTCAGGAAGCGTGCCCGCGGTGTAAGGCCCAGGCTCTCGGCCTTCTGGCGGCTCATTACCAAGACTGCCGCCGCGCCATCACTGGTCTGCGAACTATTGCCCGCCGTCACCGTGCCGCGATCGGCAAAGGCGGGGCGCAACTTCGCCAGGGCTGCGAGCGAAGTGTCAGCCCGGGGGCCTTCGTCCTGTTCAAAAACCATGCTGCGGCTCTTGAGCGTGCCCTTGGCCAGTTCGGTCATTTCGACCGTCACCGGCACAATCCCAGGCGTGAAATAGCCCTCGGTCTGGGCGTGCAAGGCGCGCTGGTGCGAACGTAAGGCAAAGGCGTCCTGGTCTTCGCGGCTGACCTTGTGGGCACGGGCGACATTCTCGGCAGTCAACCCCATGCCCAGATAGAGTGCCGGGTCGTGCTGGGCCAGGTACGGGTTGGGCGAAAACTTGTTGCCCGACATCGGTACCATACTCATGCTCTCGGCCCCACCCGCGATGATCACCTCGGCCTGGCCCATCATGATCTGCTGGGCGGCCATGGCAATCGTCTGGAGGCCCGAGGCACAGAAGCGATTGACGGTCACGCCACAAACACTATCGGGCAGACCGGCCCGTTGGGCTGCAACCCGGGCCACATTCAGGCCCTGCTCGCCTTCGGGCATCGCACAGCCCATAATTACATCCTCAACCTCACGCGGGTCAAGGCCCGGGGCGCGTTCGATCACGGCCTTGACCACCAGGGCCGCCAATTCGTCGGGACGCGTGGTGCGGAGGGTGCCACGGTGGGATTTGCCCACGGCGGTGCGGGCACCCGCAACGATCACTGCTTCCTGCATATGGGTATTTGCTCCTTGCATTTATGTTTTTCGCGTTTGAGGTCTCGTAGGGACGCAGCGGGCTGCGTCCGCGGACGCAGCACGCTGCGTCCCTACGACCGTTATGCGGTATTAATTCCGTAGGGGTTTGCCGGTTTCGAGCATGTGCTTGGCACGGGCCATGGTGCGAGCGTCACGCAGCAGGTCAACCAGGGCGGCCCGTTCCAGGCTCATCATGTAGGCTTCGTCCACAAATTGTGGGCTGCTCAATTCGCCGCCGCAAAGGATGGTCGCCAGTTTGTCGGCGATCACGGCATCGTATTCGGTGGCATAACCACCCTGACGCAACTGGTAGACCGCAATCCGGGCGGCGGCCAGCCCATCACGCCCGAGCGCGTAGCAGTGTGCGCCCCGCGCCGGGGGTTCGTAACCCGCCCCAACCAGGCGCAACACTTCACGCTTAGCCTCGCCAAGCAGGTAGTCCTGATTGAAGACGACTTTATCGGTCGGACGCAAGAAGCCCAGTTCTTTGGCTTCGAGGCCGCTGGTGGCAATCTTGACCAGGGCAATCGTCTCGAAGACCTGTTGCAGGGCCTTCTGGGTATCGCCGCCATTACGCGCCGCTTCGGCAATGATGCGCCGATTGAGTTGGGTGCAGCCGCCCCAGCCGGGGATCAGGCCGACCGCAAACTCGGGCAGGCCGATGTAGGTCTCGACCGCCGCAACGGTCGCCGCACTGTGGATCGCCAACTCGGTGCCGCCACCAAGGGTCTGGTTGAAGGGGGCCGTGACGACCGGTTTGGGGCTGTAGAGCAGATCAAGGTAGGTCTGCTGCACCAGGGCCACCAACTCCTCCAGATCCTCCCAGGCTCCGGCCTCGACCGCAGCCCCAAAGTCAGCCAGATCGGCCCCCGCCGAGAAGCGCGGCCCCTGGTTGCCAACCACCAACCCGACCCACTGGTCTTGCTTGAGGGTTTCGAGTGCGCCGAGCATAATCTCGATCACCGGCCCGCCAATCGCATTGGCCTTCGAGTGGATCTCGAAGCAGAGCACGCCGTCACCCAGGTCAATCAGGCTGGCCGCATCATTGCCGAGCACCAGTTTGCCACTGGCCTTGAGCTTGGCCAAATCGATTTCACGCGGATCGCGCACGATTGGTTCGTGGCGGCCGGTTGCCACATTGTAGGCGGCTTCCTCGTGGTAGAAGCGGGCATCGCCTTTAGCGATCAACTGGTCAATCCAGGCCGGTAGTTCCAGACCGCGCGAGCGCATCAGGTCGGCCCCTTCGGCAACACCAAGCGCGTCCCAGATCTGGAACGGGCCAAGTTGGTGCGCAAAGCCCCAGCGAATGGCACTATCCACATCAGCGACACTATCGGCGATCTCGGGGAGCCGCCGTGCGGCGTAGGCGATCATCGGCAGGGTGGCCTGGGCCACAATCGCGGCCCCGCGATCCGCCGGATCTTCGGCGGCGCGGCGCAAAATAAAGCGCAAGCGCTCGGGCAGGTCTTTGATCTTCTTGGCGGTTTTGATCAGATCATCCACCGCCGCCGTACCCGCCAGAGGCACATAATCGAGGGTTGCCAAATCAAGCGGGCGGAACTCGCGTTTGCCACCCTCTTTGAACTCTTTGTAGAAGCCCTGGCCAACCTTCTTGCCCAACTTGCCTGCGCCAACCATGCGCTCAAGCAGATCAGTCTCGGTGTAGACTTCGCGGCTCTCATCATCGGGAATGGCCTTATAGAGGTTCGAGGCCACATAGTGCATCACGTCGACGCCAACCTGATCAAGCAGGCGGAAGCTAGCCGTATTGGGCCGCCCGATCAACGAACCAGTCAGCGCGTCTACCTCTTCGACGGTATACCCCTTCGCCAGGGCCTCGTTGAGCACAACCTGGCCCGCGTAGCTGAAGATGCGGTTGCCAATGAAATTGGGGCGATCCTTGCAGACCACCACGCCCTTGCCGAGCGTATCGGCGGCGAAACTACGGAAGGCTGCCAGGGCCGCAGGAGCGGTCGCCTCGCCGGGGATCAGTTCAAGTAGCTTCAGGTAACGCGGCGGATTGAAGAAGTGGGCCCCAAAGAAGTGGGCCTTGAACTCATCGCTGCGGCCCTCGGCAATCAAACTGATCGGAATACCCGAGGTGTTCGAGGTCACAAAAGCCCCTGGCTTGCGTACCGCCTCGATCCGCTCCATCAGGGCCTGCTTGGGGCCAAGCTGCTCGATAATAACTTCGACGATCCAATCGCACTCAGCCAACTTAGCGAAATCATCCTCGGTATTGCCAAGGCTGATCAGACCCGCACTGCGCTCGGTATAGAGGTTACTGGGACGGGCTTTGCGCATGCGGTCGAAGCCACCCTGCACAACCCGATTACGGACGGCAGGATGGGCCAGCGTGAGGCCCTTGGCCTCGTCCTCGGGGGTGAGTTTGCTGTTCGGCATATCGAGCAGCAAGACGGGTAGGCCGGTACCAGCCACAAGCCCGGCAATCGCCGCGCCCATGGTACCAGCGCCGATCACAGCGACACGCTTGATCTGATAGGGCATCAGGTCCTCCTTGACCGGTGACGGGTGAAGTGCGTATTTTACGCACTGCGTTATGGATGTGCGCATGATACCACAAGCGCGGGCAGTCTGCTACGGGTGTAACGAAAACGTCGCACGGTCTTCTGTGCGGGGTGCTGCGCCTGCATTGTCATTCCGAACGGAGCCGGAGGCGCAGTGAGGAATCTTCACGGATCGTCATCGAAGACCCCTCACTCCGTTCGGGGTGACAGCCCAGGGCTGCCACGCGGGCTGCCCCTACGGTTCGGGCACCGGATCACCACGGTTTGCCAGCAGGATCTTTGCAACAGCCCTGCATCCACCACTATAGCATGACACCCAACACTATTCGTCTGGTATAATTCCGGGCTGAATTGCCTAAATGTGTACGTGGCCGGGGGCGCACTGTTTTGCCCGCCGCCGACCGCCTTGCGGAGATGTATATGCCCCCGGTTGCTCCTCAGCCAGTTCAGATCCAGTGCCCCGCCTGTGGCACGCCGTTCCGTGCCGCAATCTACACCCTGCTCGATGTTTCGGATGAGCCTGAACTGAAGTTTTCCCTGCTCAGTGGTCAGGTCAATGTGGCGGTCTGCCAGAACTGTGGTACGCCCACCCGCCTGGCGGCCCCGTTGCTCTACCACGATGCCTCGAAGCAGCTCTGTTTTGCCTATTTTCCCCAGGAGCAGCAGGCCCAGGCCCGCCCCGAAGATCAGGAGCGCTTTATTGGCGAGGCGACCAGTTTCATTATTCGCAATCTGCCACCGAATGCGCCCCGGGCCTATCTGCTGGCCCCGCGCCGCTTCCTGACCCTTCAGGCGTTACTCGAAGGCATCCTAGAGGCCGAAGGCCCCGGGCGGGCCGCGCTCGAACGCCAACTGAACCAGCGCCTGCATATGAGTCTGATCCAGGTGCTGGCCAGCCTGCTCGCCAATGATGAGCAGCAGTTCGAGGCCATGCTCCAGTATCAGCGTGAGGCGATCACGCCCGAACTGTTACTTGATTTGCAGTCCCTGCTGACCGAACTGCCCCCCGAACTGGAAGAATCGCGTCCGCTGCTGGATGAACTGCTGAGCCGCCTGCAAAATCTGGGGGACGAAGCCGCCGAGCCGATTGATGCTGCCGAATTGGAAGAGGCGGTGCAGCGGTTGGTGAATGCTAGCGACGTCGAATTGCCGCGAGTGGTAGCCGAGTTGCGGCCCTATATCGAGTACGAACTGTTCGAGCGCCTGGACGCCTTGATCGCGGCTGAGCCGGAACGGGCCGCCGAACTGACTGCCCGCCGCGACGCGATCGCCGAACTGAGCGCCGAACTCGACCGCCAGATCGAAGCCGCCTTCGAGGTTGGCAACGCCTTGCTGAACGAAGTGATTGATACGCCGAACCCGGTGGTTGCGCTGTGGGATCGGGCCGACCGGGTGAGCGAAGATCTGTTGACCGTGCTTTCGTTGCATCGTGGTGCGGCCCAGAGTGTTGGTCAGCAGGAGCTTGATGCGGTGCTCGAACAGTTAGAACTGGCCGCCGCCCAGATTATCGAGGCGCGCCTGACCCCCGAGCAGCGCTTTATTAACGAGTTGCTTGCGGCCGAAACACCGCAGGATGCCACCAAGATCTTGCGCAAGAGTGTGGCCAAGATCAACCCCGAACTGGTCAAACTCCTCAATGCGCAAGCCGAGCATGAAGAGCAGCGCGCCAACAAGCCCGCCGCCGAACGGCTGCGTCAGATGGCCCGTGAAGCGGGCGCGATGCTGTTTTAGCCGTGGGGCAATGAATCCACAGCGGAGTGCGCAATGGTGCCAAGCGAACAGATCCAGGCCCTGGCTGACCAGATTGCTGCAGCCTTTCAGCCTGAGCAGATTATCCTGTTTGGTTCCTATGCCTACGGCACACCAGGGCGACACTCCGATGTGGATTTGCTTGTTGGATTCCGTGCTTCGTTCGGAATGAAAAGAATGTGGTATCATCAATAGTGATTAGGATTAGATTAGATCAGATCAGGAATGCGTGACATCATGGATGAGACCGCACGCCATATTATGCTTGAGCAAGAAGTTGAACGCTATGTTGCATTACTCGAAAAACACATAAAACCTAAGTGTATTATTTTATTCGGATCGTTGGCGGAAAACGCATTGCATGACTGGTCAGATGTTGATCTTGTTGTTATTCAGGAAAGTGATCAGCGATTTCTTGATCGAGTAAAAGCCATTATTAAGATTCTCCAACCAAAAGTCGGTCTTGATCTTTTGGTTTACACGCCGACTGAGTTTGCAAAATTAGCACAGGAACGACCTTTTGTACGCGACGAAATTATGACCAAAGGAAAAATATTGTATGGGAGCATATGATTATTGGCTGCGCTTCGCTTACGAAGATCTCGCTATGGCAGAATTGGCATCCCATGCCGGGATTTTCAATCAAGTCTGCTTCCATTCTCAACAATGCGCAGAAAAAGTAATTAAGGCTATCCTCAGTTCGCAAGGTACTGTGCCGCCGCGAACCCATCGGCTCAGCGATTTACTCCCCCTTTTGCAACCCAATCCATTTAGTACCATAGAACTTGAACTTCAGTTGCTGGATCGTTTTTACATTCCTACACGCTATCCTGATGCTATGCCAGATGCATTAGATGACGCGCTCCCCAATGCTGATGATGCTAACGAAGCCTTAACGCTGGTGCGCCAGGTGTGTAAGCTTGTTCAGCAGCAGACATCAGAATCCTAGGGGATGATCGAGAAACCAGCTTCCTAGCCGCCTTTATTCTCTTCCCCATGCGTATTCTGGTCATCAAACCCGATCATCTTGGCGATCTGTTGTTGGCAACCCCGGCCCTGCGCCATTTGCGGGCCAGTCAACCGAGCGCCAAGATCGTCGGGATGGTCGGGCCGTGGTCGCAACGAATCTGGCAGGGCAACCCGGATCTTGATCGCCTGACGACCTTTCCGTTTCCGGGGTTCGCCCGTGACGGATCGCGCCGCCGTTCGTTGCGCCCGTACTTCCAGTTGTTGCAAGCGGCGGCCTTGCTGCGCCCGCAACGCTACGCTGTGGCCCTGCTCTTGCGCGACGATCACTGGTGGGGCACACTGATGGCGCGTTTGGCCGGGATTCCGCGGCGGATCGGGCAGGCCCACCCGCGCTGTGCGCCCCATTTGACCGACGCCCTCGCTTATGACCCCGGCGATCACGTTACCCGGCAAGCCCTCGCGGTGGTGGCGCAAGTATGTGAGGGAGGAATCCCGGTTGCCCGCCTCGGCGATCCTGGGCTGCGCTTTGACCCCACTTTGGCCGAACAGCGCTGGGCCGAGGATTGGTGTGTGGCCCAACTGGCCCAGGCCGAACGAGCGGTGCTCCTCCACCCTGGAACGGGCGGGCCGAGCAAACATTGGCCCCTGCCGCACTGGATCGCGGTGGCCGAAACCCTGGCGGCTCAGCCCGGTCTGCGCTTGATTCTGACTGGTGGCCCCGACGAGGTTGCGCTGGCCGAGCAGTTGGCGGCCCAATTGAGCCATCCGGTGCTTAACTTGGCGGGCCAAACGAGTCTTGGGCAACTGACGGCGTTGCAGGGACGCGCTGCGCTGGTGCTAGGCGTAGATAGTGGCCCCTTGCATCTGGCGCTCAGTCAAGGGACGCCGACGATCCATCTGTTTGGGCCGAGTGATGCGCAACGTTTTGGGCCATGGGGCGATCCGGCCCGCCATCGCGTGCTGCGCGCCGGAATCGCCTGTAGTCCGTGTGGCGTATTTGCGCATTGTCCACGGGGCACGGCTGGCCCCGAATGTATGGCCGCGATCAGCCCGGGGGCGGTGATCGCGGCCAGTTTAGACCTGCTGGCGGTGGGCTAGATTAGCTCCGCCGACGCAACGCCAACCCGGTTAGGCTTATCAGCAGACCCAGCATTGCCAGGGCCAGCAAGGGCAGCGCCGCGCCCGCCGTACTCGGCAGGCTGACTGGCACTGGTGCAACCGGTACGGCGGGCGGCGCGGGCGGCGGCCCCAGCGTAATCCGTCCATCAAGCGCCGCGCTGACCGGGCTGTTAGCCTGCAAATAGGCCCGTACCTGGTCACGCACATCAATGCCGGTGGCGTTGGGCGGCGCAGCGCGGGCAAACAGTTCGCGGTAGCCGGCCGCAATCAGGCCCTGGAAATCGGTGGTAGCAACCTGGTAGGTTGCGGCCGGATCAAGCGGCGCAAAGCCAGCTGCCGGGTTGGCCGGATCAACCAAGACTTGCACATTGGTGGCCCGCCCCTCGACGATGTTAAAGCGTACCCCACTGACCTGCGAAAAGAAGTCGAAGCCGCTGCGCGCAACACTGTAGTCGAGCAGTTCCTGGAGTAAGGCCCCTTGCATGGAGAAGACCAGAATCTTGTTGGCGAAGGGCAAGGCCGTGCGCAGCGCCTCTTCGGTGACCGGGCCAGGCGGGAGCGGCTCACGGAAACTACTAGCGGTCGAGAGCGCCACATGGCTGTTGGCAGCCTGCCGGAAAATATCCATCACAAAATTGCCCAGCACGGTTTCGCCGGTCAGTTTGCCCCGGTCAGAGAGTTCGACGGTCGCACTGCCGATCGGCACAAACAGCGGCGCAAACTGGGGGTCGGCTTCAAGGTCGGCTTGCAGTTGGGCCACCTGTTGGGCAATCACCGGATCTGCGGGCATGCTTGCATTGACCGGCACCAGCGCACCGTTCACACTACTCAGGCGACCATCCTGAAACTGTAGTTCAACCCGACTGATGTAGGTTAGGTACTGGTAGGGCGAGATCGAATAGGTAGTGGTACCGGGCAACACTTCAAGTTCGCGGCGCAGATGGCTATGGGTGCCGAAGATCAGATCGATCCCGGGTACTTGTTGGGCGAGGCGCAGATCATCCTCGAAGTGGCCGTGACCGATACTGATCACCGCCTGCACGCCTTCATCTTCGCGCAGGGTTCGCACCAGGTCGCGGGCGGTAGC
Source organism: Oscillochloridaceae bacterium umkhey_bin13 (assembly GCA_048381555.1). Classification (GTDB taxonomy): domain Bacteria; phylum Chloroflexota; class Chloroflexia; order Chloroflexales; family Chloroflexaceae; genus Viridilinea. The sequence goes on along the minus strand of JBLWKA010000009.1, from coordinate 49,381 downwards.
AACGGGATCGCCAAAGGTCGCACCTTCGACCGGACGGCGATTGGCCGGCACCAGGCGGTCAAAATCGGGGCCAGCCAGCGCAAAGACGCCGATCTTGATCCCGTCGATCTCAAAGATCAGATAGTTCTTGCCATTGTGCAAAAAGAGTGGCTGACCATTGGGGTCCAGCACATTCGCACCGAGGATCGGATAGTTAATCCGGCTGACACAATCGGCAAAATGGGCCGCGCCATAATCAGCATCGTGGTTGCCAAAGGCCATGGCATCCACAATCCCATTGAACCAGGGCCATTCGATACAGGTGTATTTGACGCCCCAGGCTGGCACATTCAGGTTCAGCATATCGCCGCCATTGAAGATCAGCGTCCGCGGATCATCGGCGAACTGGCGCAGATAGCCGATCGCGCGGGCCACCCCACCCTGATCGGGCTGACCCTCGGAATAGAACGGCACCGCGTGCGAATGATAATCCGAAAAATGGAACAGCGTCACCGCCGTTGGGGGTGACGGTGGGGACTGCGCAGCCAGTGGGGTGATCGCGAAGCCAAGGGCGAACAGGATGCCGAGCATAAGGGCGATGAGTTTGCGCATAGGATGGCTCATATTGAACAGAAACGATCTCTTTGTTAACACCTGTCCGAAGGCGTCCGCTCCTGATCCACTTGTAATCTGCTTGCGATCCGCTACCGTGCCGCAGCGTGTCCTAGAACCACCTCCTTTTTAGCAGTATGCTGTCATCACAACGCAGGAACGAAACGATACTAAGCGAACACAAAAGGAGTAGCACCCAACCAAAACCCCAGCCTCATTCAATCGGGAACGCCAGTTAATGAATAACCACCATTTTCGAGGAGGAATGCCTATTATCTACACTTTCATATATCTATAACCAAACCACGTTGGGCAGCGTATCGGATAGAACGTCAATATTATGCAGGAGGAATGCCTACTGACCAATTGAATGCATGTACAGGCCCAAGCTCATTTTTCATTCGACTGTTCATTGTAACGCCGTGGTGCCAGGGGGGATAGCTTTACCTTGGCACCATGACCTCAAACGCAGTTACACCAAGCTCTACCACGTTTGTTCGCAGGAAAGGATGCCCACAATGATCGAATTTACTGTCACCATGATCGTAATGGGGATCGCGACCTTCACCTTGATCCAGATCGTCCGGGCGATTATCGTCGTACTCACCGATCTATTCCACGTTTTCGTCAAAGCAACTGGCACGGTTATGACGGTTAGTTTTATGATCTGGGCTGTGCTCAGTCTCATGAGCTAAACTTCGCAGCGCATCACCATAGTCACCCACATCAAATCGAAGAGGAAGCACATGGATGACCAAAAATTACACCCAACCGCAGGACGGGTCGCGACTCGTCCTGCGTCGGTGTGTGTTGGGCACAACAAGGCGCTACTGCTTATGAACGGCTATACACCTTCAAAATCTGGGAAACATCATGCACGAGTTTTTGATAACACGCATCACCGAATATTTTCTTGATCACTGGCATTAACTGTTCGATGACAGTATAACAAACCTTTTGTGAGTCATTACTGTAAATGCGCATTAAATCGACATAACGACCAGCACTGAAACTCTGAAAGCGTTCCCAGTTCTTTGTGTTTTCAGATTGTTTTGCCCATTGAAGCCAAATATGGACAAGCTCATCAAGTGAATTGTTTTCATCTATGCCAAATTGCATGAAGCGTATATCAGGTTCTGGTGAAAAATGCTTCAATGACAGAATGGCATGTTGGTGAATCTTCGTAATGAATGCGTTTCTTGGTATTCCGTCTAAATTCTGTTGGTAGACCTGATCTCCAAGGTTGTTATTTAATGAATTTTCGGGAATCTCGCTCTGTGATGGGTAGGCCATTAATTTGTTTTTTTCTTGTGGTTTCAGGATTTCGCGTAGATAAAACTTGTGTTCATGCGATGGAAGAGCTAGTAATCCCTTGATTTCCTCTTTGAATTTGGTGCTATCCTTTGTATCAGTTGAGGGGAGATCCTGATACGAATAATCAGTTACCGCTAACTGCTGTAACAGCCATTGGCGGTTAGCATGATCAGGGTAATTACGGCTATACGACCGTGCATAATCACGACTCCAGATGCGCTGAGCGACCAGAAACAATACTTGTTCGGGCAAGAGGGGTGTTACCAGAGAAGAAAGCATTAAGGCACACAGCGTTACGCCAACAACCCGGATGCCTGGGAGATTGGCTTGGGCAGCAGCATTCATTGCTTCGCGCACAGCCTGACGCACATTGGCCAATGACGCTTGCTCTTCTAGCGCCAACTTCCAATCCTCGCGGGAAAAGACCTCGGCTAGTTTACATTCATCAAGATGTTCAGATCCCACACTGTAACGTGGCAACTGGGCGAGTAGATTAGCCGAAAGATGCTGGAGATCGCGGGTGGTAAGAAATTGTTGACGATACCAAATGGGGAGTTGAAGCTCAGCGTAGGTAACCTCAGACGTATAACGCCCATGTCGTTGGGGCATGGCACGCAGATAGTCACGCAAGATAGGGTTTTTGATCTGAAACGATTGGTCATCGGTGACTATATCAGCCGTGAGGATACGGTACAGAATGTTAAGATCAGCTTGGCTACAGCCAAGAATTTGGTGTAAATTTGCAAAGGGAATAGGTGTAGGCGCTACTGCTAAGATGCCCAATACCTTGCCAAACAGCGGATCGAGCCGGGTTCGCAATTCTGGCTGAAGTTGTAGGGCGTGTTCAAGGTCGGTTTCGATCACTCGTAAGCGATATTCTGCAAGTTGATCAAGGGTCTCAAAAGGCGGCATGGTAGCTAGGGCCGCCAGTGGATCCGGATAGCATAGCAATTCACAGCAGAGTGCATAGGTCAAATGGGACCTACCACGACTCCGCCCCAATACTCCGCCTGCTAAAGCTTCAACTGGAGTGAGTAACAGCTGGCTGAGTAGACCTTGCACATCGTCAAGGTTAAAGGGTACCAAGGACAACGTATGCTGCTGAGCGTTGCGAGGCGGTGTCAACGAGAACTGACTCGTGAAAATAAAGCGTACCTGCTGGTAGGGTGCATCAAGCTTTAAGGCGGCAAGCTCGTCATGATCCATCAGGCTAAGTTCATGCAAATCATCAACCAGAATAAGTAGCTGTCGTCTGGGATGTTGATCAAGTGACTGGCTAGCAACTGGTTGCGTGGCTGGTAGGGTGGGATGCCGATCAAGTGCCTCTAACAGTGCCTGCAGCCGAGTAGTACCTGCAATTTGATCGATCGGGATCACAATGTTGTGGTGTAAAAGTTCCTTGATTACATAGGCGGTCAGCAGGGTGAGTGAGTCAAACCCACCGCGACGTAATGGGAACTGAATGACCAGATCGCCCTGACTTTCAAAATACCGGGCTATGTGATCAAGTAAGGCACTCTTGCCCATGCCAACTTCGCCAATGATTTGGTAACAACCAGGATTTTGCTGTACCTGATGTAACCATATCTGGACTGCCTGAGGCACCTGATATGGAGGTACAGAGGCGGCATCGTTGGATCTGGTTGGGACGGGAATGTGCATAATCTGATCGTCCTTACCCATACAGCGATGATACGAACGTTACCATATCTTAACCTGCATGGAAGAGAAATTCCGATCATTCATGCCGGATGATTTGTGGATCTTTGCGGTACACTAAGGGGAGACAAGCGTATGCAATCTGCCTCGCCCACGAGCTAGTAGGTGGCATTATGCCAACACTCAGTACATGGCTTCAACAGGTTGGTTTCAGCCGTGGCAATCCTTTTGCTACCAAACAGGCCAATCACGAACCTGAGATTTTACAGGCCTGTTTCGTCGAACATCCATCGTTTGATCGCATCGCTCGCGATCAGCCGCCACGGAGCACGATTCTGCATGCTGAACGAGGAGCCGGTAAGACGAGTGCGTGTTTAATGTACGAGCAACTTGCGTTTCAAGAACGCGATCTTCGTCGCACGCTTGTGGTTCGACTCGACGATTGGCCGCGCATGCTTAAGGCGCGCAAACGCTCAATTGAGCACCAAATTGACGTGTATATCCAGCATGTATTGCAACAGGCCCTGCTCAGTTTAATCCATTATCCAGTCGCGGTCTGGTGGCAGGCACCCAGCGATCCAACTTTGCAACAGTTCTGGATGTGGCTGTTGCAGACCCATGCCAGTGACCTGACCCAACAAGAACAGACAACTTTTGCTCAATCAGGGCGTCTCTTTGCCCCTGATGCAGACCTTGGCCAGTTGAGCGGGCCTTGGCAGCACCAGAACCATATCGCATTACGTTGGCTCATTCGCGCCTTACATGCCACTGGCTTTCAGCAACTCGTTGTCTTGGTGGATCGCATTGATGAAACACCGCTTACCGTTAACAATGCGGTTATTGGTGCCGAACTCCTCCAACCACTGATCGCCGACCTCCCCTTGCTCGAAATGGAGGGACTTGTCTTCAAGTTTTTCATTCCGAGCCAACTGGTTGAACTCTGGATCCAGCAGGGCGTGTTGCGGAGTGACCGTATTGCGTGCGAGGCCTTGAATTGGGATCAACCCGAACTGCTCCGCCAGGTACTCCAGACTCGTTTGGACTATTTTAGCGATGGACGCACAAATAGTCTGGCTGCGTGTGCCGATCCGAGCCTGCGTGATCAACTGGATGATACCCTAGTTGCACATGCGGCTGGCTCGCCACGTCGCCTGTTGTTATTGGGGGAAGCCTTATTCCTGGCCCGAGTTGCGGATGATAGTACCGATGATTTGCTTATTAAGCCCCATCATTTGGCGCACGTGCTGCGCAATCTACCACCGCTAACATTGTCTATGGCTTATCCTCAAACAACGGCGCCCCACCAACCGGTTCCTGTTACGCTACCCGATCCCGTTACCACCTTGAACACCCCGGCCTTATTACGCATAGATCGTGATAGTACAGTGTACCGGGGGAGTGTGCCGCTAACCGCATCTCGCGAATTACCGCCCCTGCAACGTGCGGTGCTCCGCTACCTTTTTAGCAAAGTTGGTATTGCCTGCTCATATAGCGAACTGGGTCGTGAAATTTGGCATGATGAATTGATAGATGAAGATACGGTGCGCAAAGTGCTGTCCCGCCTCATGAAGCTGCTCAATCCCCCGGAGCCGGCCACGGTTATCTATCTAGAGCGGCGGAGTGGAGGCTTGTATGTGTTGCAGCATGCAGAGCCGTTGCCGCTTGATCAGGAACCGCGTTGGGAAACGATGAAACTACCAAAAACACGTTCTAGTGGATCCAACTGACCTGATACCAGGTGAACTTTAGATAATAACACATTTGATCTATATAATCTAGCCAGATCTGCCGTAGATCCGAGATAGATCCGGCATAGATCCGCAAAATGTCCATGGTTCGTACTTATCAATCGCCTTGTCTGGTAGTGTACAATAGAGATGAGAACTTGCTGAGAATCAGTGTAACTGTGCTGTTTGTATTGACCGAACAGCTCCAGAACAGGATTCTCGCTCATTAGCCGCGTCGCTAATGCCACCCTCAGTTGTAGTTTGCCTGGCTTTCATTCTCTCCACACTCCTGAGGCCCGCTTGCCTCGTCTTATGCCGCTTGCTTGGTCTCTGTCCGACCACCAAACGCACGGAAGGTTGCTTAACGTTATGCCAGTACTGTATGGTCGTGAAAGGATTCGATCCGACCGTAGCATTAAGCCGTCTCGGGTTGTCCCGGGGCGGCATGCTGGCATGCGTATGACCTTCCTATCTGGGAGTGGGTCTATGGTACGTTTTATCAATCGTGAGCAGGAACTGAAGGCTTTGAACGCCAAATTACAGGCTTTTCAATCCGATGTACTCCCAGAAAAACGCCTGTTCAACCTCTATGGTCCTGCTGGTATTGGTAAAACCGCCCTTTTAGATTATTTCATCAATATACAAGTTAAAAAACAAGCCAAAATACCAGTTATCCGGATTGACTATGATGATTTCGGTAAGTTAATTTCGTATCATGAAAATCAACGCCAGATTTTAATGCTTCTGAAGACAAAAACTGCTTCGCTTGTTAACAGAACATCAGCCGAACAGTCACTTACTGATGATACCTATGATCAGCAACTTGAGGCTATCGCTGAAGATTTACGACAGCATGCAAGTCAACGTCCTTTGTTGCTCTGTTTTGATCATAGTGATGGCCTTGATGAAGCCCTATTTGCTTGGATCGAACGACGCCTTCTGTTGCCGTTAGCGAATGATCGCCCTGAGCAGCCGGTGCGTGTGCTCTGCCTGTTCACGAGTCAACTTTTGTTGCGTTGGCGACAGTTTAATGTCCGTCGTCGGGTCGAACCGATCGAGATCAAAGCCCTTGATCAGTACGCTACTTTGCAACAGGCTTTGGTAAGCCTGGCCCCTGATTATGCACCAACCATGCAGCGCATGCCGTCTCAATTCTCTGATCATACGCCTTATCTTGAAAGTACAATCTATCAATTCAGTTTTGGTCTGCCAGCTGCTACCCAGACACTGGTTGAACAACTGCAAGCGGTTGAGCCGGTCTATGCGCCAGAGCCTGGTTTCGAACAAGTCCAACTTGATCGGATGCGCACATGGCTAGATGAACATAAGGCAACCCTGATTACAACTATTACCCAACAGATTATTGATCGTGTGAGTCCACAGATCCAGCCGATCCTCCAGCGTACTTCGGAAACTAAGCATGAATGGATTGGTTGGAATATTCTTGAGGCAGTGTCTTTGCTGCGTGAGTTTGATGTTAATTCGATGCGAGTAATGCTGGGTCAATACAACTCGACAATCTTTGATAATCCCAGCCAGGCGCTCTTGTTGGCGTATCTCCGTGATTTGATTGAAACCCGCTTGGTGATTTGGGAGTCATCCATCCGTGCGTATCAAGTAGTTGCCCCTGTACGACAGATTTTTGCCCGTCAACTTGAACTTCATCAACCCGAGCAATATGTTCGCATGCGTAAGGAGGCGGCGGGTTTTTACAAACAGCAAGTCAAAACAGTAGTGAGTTACAGACATCGTTATATAATAGAATACCTTTTTCAGTCTATTCATACGCCGGCGTTTCATGTTGATCATGTGCCTGCTCTTAAGCAATTATTGAGGTATTATCTTGAAACTTATTATGGCTACCCCGGATCAATGCTACAAGCACGTGATGATATACGTAGTCAAGAGCTTGCATTGTTCCGAGAGGATTTGACACAAGATACCGAACTGCTTGATATAATTAGGGGTAAAACGGGATCACTGGATTTAATCCAGGATGTTGTACAAGTGTTTCATAGTTCAAATATCACTACGAATAAGGTGTAATCACTACTAATAAAAATAGCGGCTAGAAATCAGTTCCTCGCCATGCTATAGTATGGCGGGGATTTACTATGCCAGCCCATAAGCTATTTACCAAGCCGGAACACGTTGCCCCGATGCGCGTCGCTTGCGGTACACGCTGAGACACAACCAATGCAGCACGAGGGAGTGTCACCATGGCAGATTCGTCGCCCCCTACCGAAGCTCTGGCTGTGCGCCCGGCCCGTCTGTATGGACGTGCGAATGAACAAGCTCGCTTGCGCGCACAATTGGCCGCGCCAGTCACGGCTCAGACCAGTATTCTGCTAGTCCAGGGTGGCGGTGGTACCGGTAAGACGGTACTCCTAGAATGGTTTGCTGAGCAGTTGCAGCACCAGCAGATCCCGTTCCTCCCTATCTACGATTTTTATCATATTGATAATTTCCGGGCCAGGGCGATTGAAGAAGCGATTATCCAGGCGCTGATTACAACTCATGCGCACGTAGAACCTGTCTTCGCTGCCTATCGCACCGCTCGTGATGAACTTGATCGGGCACGTATTCCTGGCAGCGATTTTCGGTTGGCTCAGGATGATGTGCGCGAAGCCTTTATCTATTGTTACAACCGGGCTATGCGTCGGCTGCCGCCTGATCAGCGCATGGTATTGCTGTTTGATACCGTTGAACAAGCAGTAGCTTTGTCTGATGGTGCTGAGCTTGCCCCTGACCTTAACGAACACAATCCTGCGCAAGGGGGTGAATGGTGGCTCCGCGCTATGCTGCCCCATTTGCGGCGTACCTTGGTTGTGCTGAGCGGGCGTAGCCAGACCCTTTATGGACAGGACGTGCAGCTGTATGCTGACTTGGATCAGCGTATGCCGCTCGAAAAGCTCGATTTGGCTGGGCTTGATCTTGACGCTACCCACGCTTTGGCGCTGGCCCTTCTTGAACAGGTGCGCGCTCATGGGGGACAGCTTGGCAAAATTGCCGACCAGATCGAGCTTGATGCTGCCAAGCTGAATGCCTGGTATCTGGTGGCTGATGGCTTGCCGTTCTGGATTGCGTTGCTGATGACATTGGAACTGATGGGTCTGACCGCTGATAAAAAGCTTGATACCCTGTATGCCAATGCCCAGAAACACCAGAACACGGCCCCCGCTACTGATCCCGCAGCTTGGAATGATCTCAAAACCCAGGCCCATGAACTCCGCGATGAGGTTTTTAGGCTCTTTGCCTATGAACATGCTCCGGCTAGCCAGCCCTTGCTCTTGATGCTGCAACGTATGGCTCAATTGCGCAAAGGCTTAACCCGCGATTTGTTGGCTCATATTCTGCAACACCATGGGCCAAATGATGCTGATCCCCAGGTGCTTTTTGAGCAACTGGCCCAACTTGTGATTGTCAAGCAGCGCAAGCCGTTGCGCTACACTAGTCCTGCTGCTGCGGATCAGGCAACTGATCAGCATGAACTCCAAATCTTTTTGCACGACGAACTCTACGCTCTGCTTGATCAAGCTACAGCGCAGACGACTACGCCAGTAACGCCTGAACTCGGGGCAACCCTGACAGCCTGGTACGACCAGCGCATTGATGAGGCCGAAAACGAGCGCTTAGTTGCCCAGCAGTCCTGGCTGCACCAGCCCGAAAGCGATATGACAGCCCGTGCCATCTGGCAACATCGGCGCGATGGAGCGCTGCGTCGCCGCCAGCAACTCGAACGTGATGTCCTGGGTTATGCCTATGAAGCCGAAGCCCTGCGTCGTGACCCGCCAAGCGAACGTGCTGGGCTGAGGCATGAAACCGAATGGACGGATCGTGGTGAGGCAGTTGCTCGGTTCAATCTGCTTAGCTATCAAGCGGTGTTTGCCCACGATGCCGGTCACGGTAGCGCTCTGCACCAGGAAGCGCTGCGCAATATTTATCGCCATCAACCGCAACAGGGGCCGAGTCGTGATAGTAGCTATGAGTTTGCCGCCCTACATCTGTTGCGGGCTGCGGTACAGATCGAAGATCGCCAGACCGCAGTTCAACTGAGCCAGCAGATCAGTGTGGTGTATCAAGTAGCTCTGGCGCACCCCACCGGTTCGGCCCTGGCGCTGCTCCATCTTGCGCTGGCTATTGCCGACTTGTATGGTGGCAAGGGTCTGGATGCAAAGCAGCGGCCAATCATTCAGGACCATCTTGATCAGGCCGCCCAGGCGCTCAACCGGTTGCCGCCCCCGGACTCGCAGGCTGAACAAGAGTGGCATGCCTTGCTTCAGGCGCAGATTCTTAATTTTCGGGGCTACTTCCATCGGCTTGTCTACGAACTCCAGGCCGCTTGTACTGCCTACCGCCAGTCGGTGCAGATTATGCGCCAACATCCCAACCTCCTGCCCGAGTTTCGCGCCATTACCATGCGCAACCTCGCCTTTGCCCTGGCTGAACATGGCGAACTGGGTGAGGCCGAATGGAATGCTCAAGAGGCCCTTACACTGCACTTACGCTATGGTCATGCCTACGAGATGGCCCTGGATCGCAATACCTTGGCCTGGGTAGAGATACGGCGTGGAGGGTCATATCAGGCTTTGCACTATAGCGAATTGGCGACTGCCACTATGCGTGAACTTAAGAGTTTACGTGGCAAAGCCTTGGTGGTACCTCGTCTAGCTGAAGCCCAGCGTAAAGTTGCTCAGCAGCAGGATGATAACCCGGCTGCGCAGGATGCCCGTTTTGCGCAGGCTCTGAATTTGCTTGATGAAATCGAGGCGGAACTCCACCAGGCTGATCTCCAGCAGACCTGGCTTGACCGCTGGCGCGAGATCTACCAGACCCGTGGAGTTGTTTACCGTAGCTGGGGTCTGGTACGGCGGCGGCGGGCTTTTATCAACCGGCAATCACCGCAAAGCCTGGCTGATTTTGCCCAGGCTCGCACCTATTTGCTCAAGGCTTTGCATATATCTCAAGCGCCGATCCCGGTGGTTGGGCAGGCGGTGGACTATGCGGCACTGCAACAGGCCCGCCAACCACGCCTTATTTTGACGGATATCTACGAGGATTTAGCGACGGTCTTTGTGAATGAAGATGTCTATGATGAGCGGCTTGAGAGCTACCTGGCCTATGCCGAAGCCCTGACTCGTGATTATCAACTCCGCCCAGGCCAAGGTTTGCCCCCCCTCCCTGTGACCCAGCCTGATGCAACCCCAAGTTTCTGGCGCGAACTTGGGCAGTGTGAGCTGCAGCGCATGTTGGCTGCCTTTGGCAAGTTTGACTTTGGTAGTGCTCGTTTCGATCCCCTGACCGAACAGCGTATCCCCCAACAAGATCGGGGCAACCCGGTGTATCTTGAGCAGGTCGCCCGCCATATGGTGCGCATGATGGCTTACCTGGTTGCGTTTGGTTCAGATGCGCCGATGCTGCAGCTTGCCCGTAACCTAGCCCTCCGTGAACTGCGGCTTGATCGCACTGAAGATCAACTCATCCAGATTGATGATGCGGCCTATCAAGAAGCTGAACGCTACAACCTGGTGAATGAACCAGCCTTTCGCGAAGTGGGAACCCTGATCCAAACGGCGCGCCGCCACCTCGGGTACGCATGACGTTGAGCCAAGCCGATGATCACTACTGGCGATCCAAGCTGTCAGCCCGCTAGCCACATCCAGAAAGCTGGCCTTTTATGAGCACTGATGATCAGCCACTTGATCCTGATGCAATCAAACAGCGTCTGGCCCTGGCGTTTGTAGCCGAACAGCTTCACTACGCTGATTATGCCACCTGCCCGATCTTCTATGCCATAGGCAAGGGCGGGATTGGCAAATCGCACCTGCTGCGGGAGGCCAAGCAGATCGCCGATCAGATTCGTGCGTCCTCACCGCAGCGTTTGCTCGAGACCGGGATTATTGATCTGGCCCACACCCGCTATCAGCAACCGCTCTGGTTTATGTATACGCTTGCCCGCCGCCTAACCCGCTCGGTGACTGGCGATAAACCCGATGCAAGCCGCTTCTTTGCTGCCTTTAAGAGTCAGGCCGACCAATATGTGCAGCAGACGCGAGGCATGATTGGGCCGAGTCCCGATCAGCTAGCGGCGGTGCGGAGCAGTTTTCTGCAGTCATACCATGAATTAGCTGCTCAACAGCCTGTTGTCTTGTTGCTTGATACCCTGGAACGCCTCGATCCGGTCATGGATGAGGTGCAGGGTTATAATTTTCGCACGCTGAACCGCTTTGAAGATTGGCTGCTCGATCTGATTGCGGCCCTGCCCAATACCCTGACCGTGCTGGCAGGCCGGGCGCGTCCGCAACAGATTACCAGGGTTACCCAGCGACTAGGCTCCCGGATCACGCGGCGGCTCTGGCTTCAGCCTTTTGATCCTGACGAGACACGTGACTATATGGAGCGTCATGGCTATACGCCTGATGCTATCGTTTGGGATAACTATGACGATCTAAACGAGTGGTATGCCCAGATGCATGATCTTTCCGAGGGGCATCCAGTCAAATTGATCGTGGCAATTGAGTTTGCAAAAAGTGCTGATTTTGATATTAATGCTTTGCCTCCTGATTTGGGTGACTTTGTCAATGAGTTTATTGCCAAAATTCAAACCAATAATCCTGAACTGGGTGACTTTCTGGCTCAGGCAACCTATCTACGCCGTGGTTTGAGTCGTGATCTGCTTCAGTATCTGAACCAGCAGACAAACATGGGCCGGGATGCAAGCACACTCGAAGCACACTTTACCAGCTTCAGCCAGCACTCGTTCGTGAAACGCTCGGGTGATGATCTGATGATGCTGCACGATGATGTGTACGATCTCTTCTGGCAAAAGCTTGCGCCAACCAGTGCCGATAGCTGGTTAGGGCATACGATTGCCTATCTCGATCAGCGGCTTGAGGTTTTGAATGCCACAATTATTCGTGACGGCCTGACGATCGAGCGCATGGCGCAACTGCGCACCTACCAGATTGACCGCATCGCCTATCAGATGAGCCGCGAACCACTGCTGCAAGGCTATCAGGACTATCACGAACTGGCCTATAGCGCGATTCTTGGTCATGATGAAGTGCTAGATCTGCAATTGCAGGAGGAGTTGGCGCGCTTTTTTGATCCCGAAACAGTACCTGGCAGCCAACATCGTCAGGCCCTCAGCCGTAATGGCCTTAGTTGGCAGCACTTAGTATTTGATGAAGCTGTGCGCTGGGTCTTTCGGCGGCTGCATAGTTATGCCCCGGATAAGGATCATAATCAATTGGCGATTGAGCTTGCAGAGCGGATTGCGAACGATTATGAACCCTGGCTGGCGGATCATCCCTTGGCCCGGGCCGCCCTCGAAGTTGCCCAACTCGAAGCCGAAGCGCCCCTGCATACACAAGTTGAGGCGGTCAAACAGATTCGTCAACGCTATGCTGCTGTTACGGAAACCTTGCGCAGCATCGTTGCGCAGCCGCACCATGCCGAACAGGCAGCAAATAGTTATGAAACTCAGCAGGCCCGCTTCTTTCTGGCCTATGCCCTGAACAACTGGGGCTACCGGGAGCGAGTGCAGCAGCATTTGGCCAGCGCCAGCCAGCACTACCGTGAAGCGATTCGGCTCTATCGGTATCTGGGGCCGGAAACAACCACTCTGCGTGGCATGAGTCTGAACAATCTGGCTTTTGCCCTCTATCTAGAGGGCGAGCTCGACCTGGCCCGGATCTATGCCGAACAAGCGGCCCAACTGCAACACCAGGCTGGCCATCGTTATCGTGAAGCTGCCGCGTACAATACGCTGACCCTCGTGCATTTGGAATTGAATGATGTACTCGCCGCTGAAAAAGCTAACGAACAGACCAGAACATTGCTGTCCGACTACCCTAACAGCCGCAACCAAGCATTTCAGCGAAGGGGCGAAGGTGAACTTGCCCGCTGGTTAGGTTTCCGTGATAGTGCCAAGTTGGAAACTAGCCAACAACACTTTGTGCGAGCGTTGGATGCCTACGATCAGGCCCAGACTTTTTATACCAATCGTCTTAGTGAACGTGAACGCCTGGCCGAGATTGAGCAAGGCCGGGGATGCACGTATCGCAGTCGTGGGCGTGCCTTGCGTCTAGCCAACCAGGATGGTAGCGCGGATCTGGCCCTGGCTCGCACCTGTTTTCAGACCGCGCTGAGCTACTGTCCCGAAGGTTTGCCCTTACGGGCTGAGATTATCGAAGATCTTGCTTTGACGTTGATGATTGAACAGCGCTATGCCGAGGCGCTCGATTGGCTTGAGCAGGCAAGTCAGGCTATTCCGCCGCGTTATCAGCTTGACCCTCCACTTGGTGAGACAACCGAAGAAGAAGAGGAGATCCGACGCTTCTGGTTGCAACGGGCGCAGATTGAGTTGCAGCGGGCCGTCTGTACGGTTGAACTGCACCAGCCTGATGCGGTGATTGGTGAGCATTTGCTGCGGGCCTTTGCGGCCCTGCTGCGTTTCTCGAGTCGGGCGCAACAATTGGCAACCTTCCGCCTTGTGGCGCGCAATAGTGCGATCCAACTGGGCGATCCGCAGCGAATCAAAGCTTTGCGCCAGGCTACCTACCGCCAATCCCAGCGTTTGCAGGCCCGCGATGCCTTCATTGAATTAAACCGGCTGTTGCTTGAGGCCGAAGAACTCACTGATTTATTGGGTCAGATGCTATCGGATACATAACATATACTATTTGTGTATTTTTGCGATCTAAACATAAGGAACTGTCCATGTCTCATGTAATTGTAGCTAATAACGACTTGGTAAACCATATTGCAAATGATTGTGGCTGCTCGGAATATCGACATGAGGCAGTTGACACACATCAAATAATCCAAAATGACTGTAAATATGCCTTAAGCCATTTTACTGCTCCAACTGGTAATGCGAATCCTGCCATTTTATCGCACCTCTACCCTCACCGTCTTTTGGAGATTCACCATCTAGATGGCGCGTACGCCGTCGGTTTTGTGCCATCGTACAGCCGGATTGCTGTACTCGACCAATGGGCACAGCAATTGTTGCAGCGCTTGCCGCTTGAGCCAGCCTGCCTGAATGACGAAGAGCAAGCCAGCCTAGGGATGCTGGCCCGGGCCGGTCTGGTGAGCCACAATCAGCGGGCGACGATTCCACCCCCAGCACCACCACGCACGCTCGTGGCTTGGCTGCATACCACCAGTGCTTGTAATTTGCGCTGCCATTATTGTTATGTTGCCAAGGCCCAGGTAGCGATGAGCGCCACCACTGCCCGTCAGGCCGTAGATACCGTGATGACAGCGGCACGGCGGCATGGCTACCCCTGTGTTGCCCTGAAATATGCCGGTGGCGAGCCAACCCTGCAATTACCATTAATTTTAGCGACCCACGCCTATGCGCAGAGCGTAGCAGCAACGTATGGGCTACGTCTGAGTGGTGCGGTGTTAAGTAATGGGGTTCTGGTTGACGAAGCCGCCGCTGCACAATTGGCAACAGCTGGTCTTAGTCTGATGGTTTCGCTGGATGGATCAGCGCCAACCCATGATCAGCAACGCCCAACCGTTGGTGGGCGGGGCACGTATGCAGCGGCGTGGCAGGGCCTGCGTCGCGCTCAGGCGGCGGGGGTTGCGGTGACCGTTGGCATTACCGTGACGGCCATTGGGTTGCCAGATCTGCCCACGTTTGTCAATAATCTATTAGCCGCCGACCTGCCATTTGGCATCAGTTTTTACCGTGAACCCTTAAACTCGCCTCCATCCCATTCATTATGCCCCGATCCTGACCAACTAATTGCCACTATGCAGCAGGTCTATGCAACAGTGGCACAGCATCCACCACGCTGGAGTGTCCTGGGCGCATTGCTTGATCGTACGCATCCAGGGGCAGCCCATCAACGTAGCTGTGCGGCTGGCGAGCATTATCTGGTAATTGATCAGCATGGCAAGATTGCGAGTTGCCAGATGACTCTTGATCAGCCAGTCAGCCAACTTACGGCCTACGACCCTTTAAGCGAATTGCGTCAGGCTGCCGGAGGCATCTATGGGCAAGATGTAGATATGCGCGATGATTGCCGTACGTGCCAGTGGCGCTATTGGTGTGGCGGCGGCTGTGCGGTGCTTAATGCGCGCAATGCAAGCGGAGGAGCAAGCCATACATCAGCCTGTTCGGTCTACAAAGCACTCTTCCCGGCTTTGTTGCGGCTCGAAGGGCAACGCGTTTTGTACTGGCACCAGCAGCAGTTACTTCAGTTCTGGGCTTAAATCAGAGTAACGGGCGGTATGCCGATCAAAATAACAAACTAATTATGAATGCCAGTAAAAACCAGATAGCTAATGGTTCATTTGGTGATAATCCAATCTATCAACAAGATCAAGATTGGCTCCATCGCCAAAGCTTGGGCCATGTCCTGGCTAACTTGATCATCGATCAGCGACTTGATCTTCCGCTGACGATAGGAGTATATGGCGATTGGGGTAGTGGCAAAACAAGTATCTTGCATCTGATTCGCAATGCCTTGCCTCCCGACACGCTATGCCTCTGGTTCAATGCCTGGGCCTATGCGCAGCAACAAGACGCGCTTTGGCGCGCTTTTTTGCTAGCCATTGTGCGACACTTTCGTGATGCCCAGTTTCAGAACCAGATTATTGACCAGCGTTTGCTCGCGTATTGGTTGCTTAACCACCCTACGCCGCAGCGTCGCTCAACTAAAGCGAAACAAGCTAAACTGACGCAAGCTGAGATTAAGCAAGAATTGAATCGTATCCTGGATCGTTTAGAAGTTAGCTTGTATCGCAGCCAGAGCTATTACCATCATGAAGGAACCGATATTAATGGGCAGGCTGTGGCTTTGCTGATGTTTCGTACGCTATTGCGACTATTTCCACTTGGTGAGACAGTTGAAAAAAGCCTGCTGCAGCAACTTACCGATGGAAAAGATATTGAACAACTTTTCCAGGTACTCAAAAAACACGAACGCGAAGAGTTGATCAACCATGTTCAATCTATTGAACAATTTAAGCTTGAATTCGAAAAACTATTAACCCGGTTCCTTACACCTGTTCAGCGCCGCCTCGTCATTCTGATTGACGATCTGGATCGTTGTCTTCCTGAGCAAGCGATTAGCGTGCTGGAAGCCATTAAAATATTTTTTGATACGACCGATCATCAGGGCAAGCCCATCCAGTGTGTATTTGTATTAGGCATGGATCGGCGCGTTATCGAAGATGGTCTGCGTACCCGTTACCATAACTCAACAGTGACCATGGTTGATGCCCGTAGTTACCTTGATAAGATTATCCAGATTCCTTTTAGCATTCCACCCTTAACCCGCGAAGAGATCACGGAATTTGCTGAAAAGTGGTGTGATCTGCATGAAGCTAACATCAAGCCATGTGCAAGTTTCATTGCTACTGGTGTAGCCGAGAATCCACGTAGTGTAAAACGCACGCTTAATATTCTGACCTTGCTCTACCGTCTACGGCAAGCTCAACAGGATCACCTTTCTTCCGAACGGCTTCAACTGCTTACCAAACTGGTCGTTATTCAGACCAGTTATGACGAAATCTATCGCCAGATTGTCGCTGATGTGCGGCTCTTCCGCGAATTAGAACTAGCCAGCCATGCCGCAGCCTCACCTGCCTATGCTGCAACGACGGGCCAATTGCTGGAGCGGCACCCACGTTTACGCGAACTACTGCGGCAGCCGCCGCACCTGCCCAGCCATCCTGACGAGGCTGAAGAATGGTTTAAGCAGTTGTTTTATGGGTTGCAGATGGTCAGTTTACTGCTTGCGCCTCCTATGTAAAACTCTTACAATAGGTCGTAGTTTTATTTGTAAGATCACAATACCAGTTGGTATTGCGCAGCATGATGCCTGATGTGATCAATCTGCTTGAGCCAGGAACGCTTGAACAGCCGCCGCCACGGCGCTTGCCGCCCTGGTTCTTGATTAATCTGCTGGGTGAACACCTGTTGGCGCGCCCGGCCCGTGATTGGCTCGATCCATTTTTGATCAGTTGGGTGCTTGCCGTAGCGGCGCTGTATGCCTTGGGCGCCGGGGTCGGCGTGCTTCTTGTGCTGGTGTTGCTGTTCCCGGTGCGCCTGCTCATCCCAAGTTCGCGCCTGTTGCGTGATGTGCGTGATGATTACCTCTTGATGCGTCATGGCCTGATCGTTACCGCGCATATTATCGGGATACGTCCCGCCCACACCGCCAACAGTACCGTCTATGGGGCCTATCTGGATTGTGCGATTCCGCTAAGTCCCCGCCGCACTACTGTGGGCAGTGTCTGGATTCCTGATCGCGCCGAGGCCCAGCGCCTAAGTGAGGTGGGCAGTATGCCGGTGATCTGTCTGGCTCGTGCCCCTGGCGTCTGGCGTTTGCGTGATGGCGATGGTGCGCAGCTCCGTTATGAACCAGCGCAAACTGATTATCAGCAAGCACGTTTAGTGTAAGCTGTTTGCAAGCCTACTGTCATCTATCGTTGCCAAGCGGCCACGTTTTACTCGTTAAGAGCCAACGGACAATGTTTGAGCAGCGAGGATGTGATGACGACACGACGCACATTTCTGCGTTTGGCCGCCACTACGGCAGCAGTAGCAGCAGTTGGACGCATGGGCCTTGCCCGCGCCGAGGGACCGCACCCACCGGTCTATCTGCCGATCATTATGCTGCCAGAACCAACCCCAGAGCCAACCCCAGAGCCAACCCCAGAGCCAACCCCAGAGCCAACCCCAGAGCCAACCCCAGAGCCAATCCCTGGCCCTGATCCAGCGCCGGTGCCCAACGATCTGGGCTACCTGCTTGCCACGACCTCAGGCACCCAAGCCCAGGCGGTTGCGTGGCTGGCGGCTCGCTCGAACCGGTACACCCACTTCGACATCACCCAAATTGTGGCGGCTTATGCCCGGGTCGGCAACGCAGCGGGCCTCGACTGGTTTTTAGCAATCGCCCAATCGGCCCACGAAACTGGTAGCTTGACCTCGTGGTGGTGTGACCGACCTCGTCGCAACCCGGCAGGTCTGGGCGTTACCGGGGCGACCATACCTGGATCGCCTGATGCACCGCCCGGCCGCCACTGGGCCTGGGACGGCACGGTCTGGCGCGAGGGGATCAGTTTTGCGGCCTGGGACCCCTTTGCGGTCGAAGCCCATCTGGGTCGCCTGCTCGCCTATGCCTTGCCCGTGGGGGCCGGGACACCCGTGCAACAAGCCTTGATTCGCTATGCGCTAGAGTTGCGCCCACTGAGTAGCCAGTTACGAGGTGTGGCGACAACTATCACCGACCTGAATGGGCGTTGGGCTGTGCCAGGGACTGAATACGGGCAGCGCATTCTGAATCTGGCCGCCCGGATGCGCGGCTAAGAGGGATGAAATCTTCACTGTTCGTACAAGGGATGAAAAAGTGTTTTATGGCATCTTGACGCCAAAAAAAGCCCAATCCACGCCATACAAACATCCCTTGACTTGGCGGGGTGCAGGGGGGTATACTAAGCCAAGTTTAAGCCCCCCTTAACCAATTGGTAAGGAGGCCCGCGATGGTCGCAAAAGTCTCAGTTTACAACGGTTCCTAAGGGGCGGCGCAGGATAATGTCCTGCTGCCGCCCCTGTTGCTTTTGTGGCCCTTTGTTCGCCGCTGGACAATGATATTGTTCAGATAGCACAGGAGGTGTGCGATGCACTCAGATCTGATTGGCAAGATTGAAAAGGCCCGCCGCTATGCCGCCGAGCCGGAGCGGATCAAGTTCGATGAGTTGCGGGCGACGTTCCATGGCGGCAATAGTAACCACGTGATTAAGCTTAGTGATGGTCACTGGGACTGTGATTGCTCGTTCTTCCGTAGTTGGGGGACCTGCGCCCACATTATGGCGATGCAGCGCATTCTGACCCCGATGCTCACCGAAGAAGCCCTTCAGGCCGAAATGGCCCTTGCCGTACCGACAGAAGTGTCGGTGTAACTCATTCACGCTACCGGTTCCTAATCACAACGTAGGCCCTGCTCCGCTCACACTTTAACCATGACAATGACGACGCCACCGGCTTGACGCCGAGGCCGCACGCGCAGATACTGACGGCGGGGGGATCTTCCCCTCGCCGTTACTGCTTTGTGAAGGACATAGCACCTATGCCGTTGATCATTGCCCATCGTGGAGCGTCGGCGGAGGCTCCCGAGAATACGATGGCCGCCTTTGAACTGGCCCAGCGCCAGGGTGCCGATATGATCGAACTGGATGTGTTGCTAACCGCTGATGGTCGGCTAGCGGTCTTCCACGACGAGACAACCGCACGCTGGGATGGGCGCGACCGGCTTGTTGCGGATTGTACTCTGGCAGAATTGCAACGGGTGGATGTGGGGGGCGAACGCGTGCCAGCCCTCGAAGAGGTGTTGGGTTTTGCGGCCGAAACTGGCATTGCCCTCAATGTTGAGTTAAAAACAACCGGCATGGGCGCACGCTGTGCGGCCTTGCTACGCGAGTTCGGCATCATCGAACAGGTGATTGTCTCGTCGTTTTTGCCAGCCGCACTTGACGAGTTGCGCACAGCCGATGCGGCGGTGCAGCGGGCCTACCTGATGGGGACCGATACCCGCCGCCCCGATGTACGCCTACGCGAACTCTGGCCCTTCTTCGCTTTACGCAAAGTCGAAGCTATGGCATGGCATCCCTACTACGACTTGCCTGCGCTTGATCAGGTCATTCCGGTTGTCCGACGGGCAGGTTATCAGATCAATGTCTGGACAGTGGATGATCCCGAGCGGATGCGCAGCCTGGCCGCCCTTGGCGTGCATGGCATTATCACCAACCGGCCCGCCTTGGGGTTGGCAACCTTTGGACGCAGCGTGACCGTGTAGGGGCAGCCACGCGGGCGGGGCAGCCACACGGGCTGCCCCCTACACGGTCACGCCAATGGCGGGGTGGGCGCGGGACGGTAGGGCACAGCAAGCTGCGCCCCTACAGGTCGATTGCTTCCATCCGCGCAATCCAGAGTTGCGGATTGCGGATCTCGGTCATGGTGGGCAAATTTTCGGGGCCTTCCCAGACCCGATGGGCAAAGGCGCTACCCCGTTCGGCAATCACCGAATTGATGAACGCCTCGCCCTGTTGATACTGGGCCAGTTTCAGATCCATACCCGTCACCCGGTTGATCAACTGCTCAAGCAGGGTACGGCTCGACTGGCGCTGGGCCACCTGGTGCTCGATCTGCTCGAAACTGGGCAAAAGGCGTTTGCCAACCGCATTCATCACATGGTTGCCATAGCCTTCGACAATCGCCATCAGGGCCTGGATCTGCTCGAAGATACGGCGCTGTTCAGGGGTAAGCAGCAGTTCGATCCAGTGTTGACCCGCGCTTAGCCCCTGGGCAACCCGCGCAATCAACTGGGGCAACCCACTACCCAGGCCCTCCAACTGCCCATTCAGTTGATCAAAGTATTGTTGGAGCAAGCTACGAAAATAGGGCCGTACCCATGGATAGGCCTCGAACTCAAAGACGTGGGTAGCTTCATGCAAGGCAATCCAGAGCCGAAAATCTTCATCGTTCAGGCCAAGTTGCCCCTGGACACGAGCGATGTTCGGCTCCACAAAATAGAGTGCCCCACGGGCAGCAGGATCAGGCGAAAGCAGGCTGAGATCATACTGGCCCAAGACCCGCCGCGCCAACCATCCCAGCAAGATCCCCAACTGAGCACCCAAAACCCGGGCATTGATCTGCGTAAGCAACTCGGCTCCGAGATGCTCGGCCCGATTGCGCTCGTACAATTCTTCGATTGGGGCAAACAGTTGCGCAAACGAATGCACATTGGCCTCAAGCCATTCACGGCGGTCGTGGACATAGATCGCCGTGATGGGAGCGGGCAACTGCACCCCTAAATACTCGGCAATCAAGGGTTCGCTCTGGCGCACCAGGCGGGCATATTGCTCGGTGCGCATCGCCCGGTCTTGGACAGGGGCTTGCTGCCACTCCGAGAACCGTAGCGCCACTTCGCGGGCCTGAGCCCAGTCAATCATGCCAGAACGCTGCTCGCTCGCAGGACGAGTACGGGTCTCGATATAACGCCGGGCGGCAACCCCAGCGACCACCCCTAACAGCATAATCGTGCCAAGGCGGCGAAGATCAGAACCAGGCTTCGTCAAAATAGTTTCCTTTCGCGAGACGAACGCTAGCCTCTGAGTCTACCACGCTCCAGGGGCGCTTGTCGAATCATAACAACGCTGCCATCAGCCGCGAGACATTCTCGGCCAGGCGGGCAGCTTTGGGGCGCTGTCGCCAGGTCACCCGGTCGAGGGGCTGCGAGTGATCGTAGTATTCTTCTTCGGCGCGGCGCAGATCAGCCACCACCGCTGGATCGTAACAGACCAGACTCACTTCGAGGTTCAGTTGGAACGAGCGCATATCCAGATTGCTCGATCCAATCACGGCAATATCATCGTCAATGCTGATGGTTTTGGTGTGGAGCAACATGGGCTCATGGTAGAGCCGGATCTCGACCCCGGCAGCGAGCAATTCATCGTAGTAGGAGCGTTGGGCATTGGCAACTAGAAACTGATCCTGGGCCGCCGAATTGTACATCGTGACCTTGACGCCCCGCGTCGCGGCACTGATCACCGCCATCAACAGTGAATCATCGGGCACAAAATAGGGGTTGCAGATCACAATCCGCTGGCGTGCCGCATAGAACAAGGCCACAAACAGCTTCAGGTTATTCTCGTTCTCGAAGGCCGAGCCACTCGGCAGCACCTGGCAGAGCGTTGAGCCCGCCGGGGTGAGCACAATCGGATGCACGGGATCGGTTCCATCAAGACGCTCACCGGTTTCCGAGAACCAGTCGGTGCGAAAGACCGCATCAAGCGCATCGGCGGCCGGCCCTTCGACCCGCGCCATCAACTCATCGTACACAATAGCGTCTTTGCGATGATAGCCCCGCTCAATCAAATTGAGCGAACCCGTATAGGCGACTTCGCCATCCACTACCACAATTTTGCGGTGATTGCGCAGATCGGGGCGGTTCGGATCACGCCAGCGCCAGAGCGGGAGCATCGGATAGGCCTGAATACCCGTGCGCTGCATTCGCTCCAGCGTAGCCCGGTAGGTTGGGTATTTGCGACTGCCAATCGGATCATAGAGCACCCGCACCGGAACACCGCGGGCCAGCGCCCGTTCCATCGCCCGAAAACACACCTCGGTCGCCTGATCGGCAATCAAAATATAAAACTGGACATGCACAAAGATCTGCGCGGCCTCGATATCGGCGGCAAGCTGGGCCAGAATCGCATCGTAGTCGGTAATCAGACGAACCCGGTTGGCCCCCATGGCGGGCAACGCACCGACTGCCGTACTCAGATTGACCAGTGGTTCGTAACGGGGGCTAAGCGGTGGATTCACGAGCGGCTGCAAGGCAGGATCGTTGCGCACCTGCTCAACAAAGGCCAGGATCGAATCGTCGCTGGTACGTTGGAGCGCCCGCCGCCGGGGCGACAATTTAGGAAAGCCGATCAGGAGAAAAACCAGCAAGCCAAACCAGGGCACCGCAAACAGCAGCATGAGCCAGGCCGTAGCCGACGAAGGCTTGCGCCCGACGGGGACCACAAACAGCATCACAAACGGGATCAGCCAGCCCATGATCGTCACGGCCAAGACAATCCAAGCCCAGATGTAGTCATCAAGTGACATTAGGCCTCAGTTAGTTTATAGGCTGATCCGTAACGCCGTAACCAGAGCCAGGCGACCAGCCCCACCGCGAGCACACCTGCACCCGCCGTAAAGAGGGCCGAACTGATCGCGACACTGTAGGCTTCGCGGTAGGCACTCAACAACCCCAGGGCGATCAGGGCAGCGGGTTGTTGCACATCATCGGCTGACAGACCATTCCGTAACATAAATTCAAGGGCCTCGAAGGCCAGGGCTTGCTGTGCTTCATCAAGCCCCAGGTCGGCCATACGCTGCTGAAAACTGAGCTTGCCGGTAAAAACAATCACGGTACTCAGGATTACCCCGGACAATGAACCCCCAACCAGACCGGCAGCCCGGTTGACGCCAGCGGCTAGGCCGGTCAGATCACCAGGCAAGACCGCAAAGAAGAAGTTGGTCCAGGCTGCCGACGCGATCAAGAAGCCCAGGCCAAACAAAACCATAAGCGGCACCATCAACAGATAGGGAAAGTTCGGGCGGGCCAGACTGGTCAGCCACATAGCCGCGACGATCATCGCGATGCCCGTCCCAACTGAAATATGGCGTGGTTGACTGATCGTGAACTTGGCCGCCCAGCGAATCGTAAACAGGTTGCCGAGCAGGATGGGCGAGAGTGCCATCCCTGCGACAAAGCCGTGCATCTGATTGACCGTGGCAAAGAACTGGTACAGTTGCAACACATAGGCACTGAGCGCAAAACTGAGCGTGGCGGTAATCAGCAGCATAAGCGAAAGCAGGTAACGGGGCACCCCTTTCACTTCGCCAAAGATGCCCCGGCGGGCGGTGCGCCGGGCCCAAATAAAGATCACCAGCAACCCGGTCAAACCCAAGCCCACAGCGGTCAGGGTCAAGGGATTGAACCAGGTGCCACTGACCTGGGCGATGGACAGACCAAAGAGCAGGGTCAGCGTGACCAGCGCCCATGCCGCCGCCGCGATCGCCTCGGCGCGCCCGACTCCTTCGGGGGCGGTGCTCTCGGGCAGATAGCGCCGGGCCAGATTCAGACCAATCACCCCCGCCAGGATCGGCAGGGCCAGGGCCCAACGCCAGCCGAGCGCACTTTCAATCGGAATGCCAAGCAAACTGGCCAGGGTGCCAGCACCAACGGCAAAGGTGTAGATGACCAGCGCCAACTTACGTTCTTCAATCTCGGTAAAAGTCAGGCGAATGATCGCCAGGGCCAGCGGAAAGGCTAACGCTCCGAAGATCCCCACCAGGCCACGCATCACAATCAGGCTCTCGACATTCCAGGCCAGGAACGAGAACAGATTACAGACGATGGAGCCGATCACCCCGATCAGCAAGATCCGTCGCCGTCCATACAGATCGCCGAGCACGCCGCCAATCAACTGGAAGGCAATAAAGAGCATGACCCCCAGATTGGCAAAGAAGCGGTACTCGTCCCAGGCCGTACCAAAGGCCGAAGCCGGAATATCAAAGCCAATAATCCAGAGATCGGGTTCAGCCAGTTGGGCAAAGGCAACCACACAGCAGGCCGCGAGAATCCACCAGCGCTGGGCATAGCTGTTGGCCTGCAGATCAACCTGGCTGGCTGGGGCGAGCATCGTCACGTCATGCGCCCCCAAAGATGAGGTACATCACGCTCGGGAACATCACCAGGACGGCCACGGCAATAATCAACCCGCGGCGCATGCGTTCGTTCAGACCCGGGATCGCCGCCAACGAGGCGATCAGAACCGACGCGATCATCAAGACGTACAGAATGTAGAGACGCATACCAACCTTTCGTTATGATTCAATTACCACCGGGAGGGACGCAGCTTTCAACGATAGGGTTTTTGGGGCGTCTGGGGCCAGGTGTCAAGGGTTTTGCAGGCGAGTCGCGCAGAACCTGAGTTGACCGGTTCCCGACGGCATGCGGGCCAAGGTGGGGCAGGCGATCCGTTGGCGGCGCTGCAGGGAGACGCCCGGGATCAGACCTGACAGGTCTTCCCAGCGCAGCGGGCTGGCATGGGGCAGGCAGACCTCCCATCCTGCGCAGACCTGCCAGGTCTTGCGGGCGAGCCGTGGCCTGCCGCTGCTGGCGCGCATGCGAGAACCCTGGCCAAAAACGTCTTGACACTGCGAACATACATACTGACACCCATGTACCGCATCAGAAAGCGATGTAGCAAAAACTCTATCATTGAAAGCACCCCTGCGAGGGGGGGGGGAAGGGCGGACAGAATTCACCGTGCAAGACGTTCCGTCACACCCCATGCCCAACCCAACATCCGGCCCGATGTGCGGCCCGATGTGCGGCCCGATGTGCGGCCCGATGTGCGGCCCGATGTGCGGCCCGATGTGCGGCCCGATGTGCGGCCCGATGTGCGGCCCGATGTGCGGCCCGATGTGCGGCCCATGCGCGGCCCGATGTGCAACCCGATGTGCAACCCGATGTGCGGCCCATGCGCGGCCCGATGTGCGGCCCATGCGCGGCCCATGCGCGACCCGATGTGCGGCCCGATGTGCGGCCCATGTTCAGGTAAAACCCGGTTGCGCACAGGAGGGCCAGGGAGCACCATGTGCTCCCTGATTCCCCCGCCAGCGTAGCGCACAGCGCTACGCTGGCGGCAGCCTACCCCAAGAATGCCAACATACTCGCGGCCTGCGGCAGGTAGCCCGGGCCAAGCGGAATGTTGATCAGGAACCAGATCGAAAGCATGATCATCCAGGCGATTGCAATGATCACGGTGTAGGGCAACATCAGGGCGATCAGAGTGCCAATCCCGGCATCTTTTTGGTAACGTTGTGCGACGGTCAGAATGAAGGGCAGGTAGACCATCAGCGGCGTGATCGGGTTGACCGGCGCGTCGCCGATGCGGTAGGCGGCCAGCACCGACTGGGGCTCGACGCCCAACCGAATGAAGAGTGGCACGAAGATCGGCGCGAAGATCGCCCACTTGGGCACCGAACCGGGCATAATGAAGTCGAGCAGAATGATCACGAGCGTCATCAAGAGCAGCAAAGGCAAGGCCCCGACGTCCAACTCTTTAAGGATGCCCGCCAGGGTGACCGCAATCACCGTGGGCATGTTGGTATAGTTGAAGAAGGCGATGAACTGGCTGATCATCAGGAACATCAGCACCATACCACCCAGGCCCGCAAAAGTTTTGGTGGCCTTGCCGATCACATCGTTGGCATTCTTGATCGTGCCAACGACCCGCCCGAAGGCGATCCCCGAAACCAGGAAGAACAGGGTAATGATGAAGAGCAGGCTGTCAATCAGGGGCAAGTTGCCGCCGACCTGGCCCTCGGGGCGGCGCAACGGCGCACCCGGGATCACCGTGAACAGCACCACCATCCCCAGCACCGCCAAGAAGCCCCAGAGCGCCGCTCGCAGCCCTTTGGCCTCGAGCTCAGCATCAATTGTTTGCTCAGGCCCAGAGGTATCCTCCTGACCTTGTGCCGGATCCCATTTGCCCAGACGCGGCGCAATCACTCGCTCGGCCACAATCGTGGCAACGATTGCCAGAATGATTGACGAGGCGATATTGAAGTAGAGGTTGGCGACCAACGAGATTGGCTGACCGCCAACGATCCCAATCGCTTCGTTGGTAATCTCGGTCAACATCGCGTCAATCGCTACCGGCACCAGGTTGACCGTAAAAATGGCGGCCACGCCCGCAAACGCGGCCGATAGCCCAACCAGGGGGTGGCGGCCGACACTGGCAAAGGCGGCGGCGGCCAACGGAATCAGGATCAGGTACCCCGCATCAGAGGCGAGCGACGAGATCACCCCCACAAAGACCATCATAAAGGTCAACAGCCGAGCCGGCGTCGCCGCGACCATCTTGCGGATGAGTGCGTTCATCAAGCCGGCCTGATCAGCCACCCCGGCCCCAAGCATGGCCATAAAGGTCACACCAATAACCGTGAAGCCCGAAAAGTTGGGCAAAAACGACACAAAAAAGTGCCGGAGGCCATCAGTGGTCAACAGACTGCGCACCGCAAAGGTCTGCTCTTGCACAATGAACTCGGGGATTTCGACCACTTCGCTGGTATAGGGGTTGTAAGGCACAACCGAGCCACCCAGCGAGTCGCGTAAAGCCCCAAGTTGCTGAAGTGGCACCGGCGTGATCACTTCGTCGGTCACACTGACCCCCAGCAGGTACAAAATGTGCGAGAGGATCATCAACCCGATGATCAGGTACAAGAACATGAGTACCGGGTGCGGCACTTTATTGCCGACGCGCTCAATCCAGGCAAAAAAACCGGACTGCTGATTCTCGGGTGCCGGAGCGGTTGTGGCCACGCCTTCCTCCTCACATGAATAGCCGATAGTTGATAGGACTACAGTTGGAACTCGCCAGATGATCTGCTTCCGTCGGCGTAAACGCCTCGGCTATTGCGTGCGAAGGCCACCTGCGTGGCCTGTCCAGCCCGCGCAGGCGGGCTTTGCACCCCGTAGCCGAGGGCTTTTAGCCCGACGGAGAGCGAACCTCCAACTGTAGTAATCGCCATACTGGTTTACAATAATGCACGGTGCCGCCCAGCCCCTAACGCCCGTAGTTACGCAAGAACTCCGCTAGCAGGCGCACCCCAACGCCGGTGCCACCAGGCGCATGGTAGGGCTTGCTGGGCTTGTCGCTATAGGCCGTACCGGCAATATCCAGGTGCGCAAACGGGATGTCGCCGACAAAGTTCGCCAGGAAGGCCCCGGCCGTGATCGAGCCACCTGGGCGGCCACCGATATTCTTCATATCGGCAATTTCACTCTTGATCTGATCACGATATTCGTCCCAGAGGGGCAGTTGCCAAACCCGTTCGCCACAGACATCGCCGGCCACCCGCAGCCCATCGGCCAGGGCCTGATCCGTGCCAACCAGCCCAATCGCGTGGTGGCCCAAGGCAATGATGATCGCCCCGGTCAGGGTCGAAAGTTCGATCATCGCTTCCGGGTTGTAGCGCTGGGCATAATACAACGCATCAGCCAAGACGATCCGACCCTCGGCATCGGTATTGAGCACCTCGACGGTTTTGCCACTCAGGGTCGTAATGACATCGTCGGGACGATAGGCATTACTGCTGATCGCATTTTCGACGGCGGGAACCAGGCCCACAATATGCAGCGGCAGCTTCAAGGCCGCGATCATCTGCATGGCCCCAAGCACTGCCGCCGCGCCACTCATGTCTGACTTCATGGTCATCATGGCTTCGCCGGGCTTGATTGACAAGCCACCCGAGTCGAAGGTCAGGCCCTTGCCCACCAGACAGAGCGTTGGCATGCCTTCAGCCGCCGTGCCGTACTCCATGATGATCAGGCGTGGCTCGTTGGCCGAAGCCTGCCCGACAGCCATAATCCCGCCGAAGCCGCCTTCGAGCAGGTCGGGCTTCTCGATCACCGTGACGTTCAGGCCCGCCCGTTTGCCCAACGCCACTGCTTCCTCGGCCAGGGCGGCCGGAGTCAGCACATTCGGCGGGGCATTGACCAGGTCGCGGGCCAGGGTCACGCCATGGGCGATCGCTTCGCCCGCCGCAACCCCGGCGGCCAACTCTTTGGCGTGGGCACCAGCCTGGATCAGCACCTGGCTGACCGCAAACTTCTGGGCCTCGCTAAGTCCAGTGCGGTAACGGTGGTAACGATAGGCGGCCAGGATCAGCCCCTCGGCCAGCGCCTGACCAGTCTGGGCAACCGTCAAGGGCGTGCCATCGGGCAAACCCAGGGTAAAGCGTTCGACCTGCAACTCCTGGGCCTGGTGCGCTGCGGTCGCCGCCGCCTGCCGCAGCGTTTCGGCAGCGATCTGCTCTGCTTTGCCTAAGCCAAGCAGCAGCAACCGTTTGGCCGGAACGGCCCCCCGGGGATAGAGCAGGCGGGCCTGTTTGGTTTTACCGCCAAAATCGGCGGGTTCGAGCAAGCCGGCCACCTCGGCAGGCAGCGCCGCGCCCTCGGCACACAACAGCACTGCCAGATCGGCTGGCTCGCTCAACAGGTCGGTGGGGGTAACGATGATCTCCATAGCTCCGAACTCCCTAGTTAGATGCTTACCCTTTGGCCCAAAGTTCGGCAAGCTTAACACACATCTGCGTGGCCCGACCCATATCTTGCACACTGATCCACTCAAGCGGGCCGTGGATTTCTTGCATACCGGTAAACAGGTTCGGGGTCGGCACGCCCATTTCGGTCAAGCGTGAGCCATCGGTGCCGCCACGGGTCGGGATCGAAAAGGGCTCGACCCCAATCTGGCGACAGGCTTCGCGGGCCAACTCGACCGGACGCATATTGTCTTCGAGCCAATAACGCATATTGCGATACTGCGGCGTAAGCGTGCAGGTGATCGTCGCCCGTGGCTCGGTAGCCTGCACCACAGCGCAGATCTGCTGGAGCAAGGCCCCGTGGCTGGCCAGGCCGTCGCGCTCGAAGTCACGCAGCGCCAACTGGATGGTCGCGGCCGCTGCATTGCCATGAAAATCATGCACCAGGATAAAACCCTCGCGGCCCTCGGTAGTTTCGGGGGTGCGGGTCGCCTTGGGCAGCAGATCGATGATCTTGGCACCCAGGTGCAGCGCATTGACCAGTTTGCCCTTGGCCCAACCCGGGTGGATCGAAACCCCTTCGATCTGAATCGTGGCCCCATCAGCCGAAAAGGTCTCGTAGACGATCTCGCCCAAGTGCGCCCCATCCAGCGTGTAGGCCACATCAGCGGCTAGATCCTTGGGCAGATCACGATGTACCCCACGCCCAATCTCTTCGTCGGGGGTAAAGCAGACCCGAATTGGCCCATGCACCAGTTCGGGATTGGCCCGCAAATGGTTCACCATCGCCATGATGATCGCCACCCCGGCCTTATCATCAGCCCCCAACAAGGTGATGCCGCTGGCGGTGATAATGTCGTCGCCCACTTTCTGGGCCAGGTAGGGATAGACCGCTGGGTCAAGCACCAGGTCGGGATCGTCCGGAAAGTGGATCGGCCCGCCAGCATAGTTGTGATGCACCATCGGCTTGATCCCGGTGCCACTAAAGGCCGGGGCCGTATCAACGTGGGCCAGAAACGCAACCGTTGGGGCCGTTACGCCCGGCGTGGCTGGTACGGTACCAAGCACGGTTCCGTACCCGGTCACGGTCACATCCTGCACCCCGAGTGCCTTCAGTTCGTTAGCCAACAGGTTGAGCAGATCATACTGGTGGGCACTGCTCGGCGAGGTGGTCGAGGTCGGATCGGCCGTCGTATCAATCTGGACATAACGCACCAGGCGCTCTTCCAGTTCACGATCAAAAGGGGTTGTCATCACCATCTCCGTTATCGCGGCAACGCGGCCAACTCTTCCAGATAGACAATCGCCGTCTCGATCCCGCGGCCAAACATCGCGAGGCTGTAGCTCTCGTTGGCAGCATGCAAACCATCGTCGTCCAGCCCATAGCCCATCATCACCACCGGGATATTGAGCAGGCGCACAAAATCGGCAACCACCGGGATACTGCCGCCGCCCCGCGTAAAGACCGGGGTATGGCCCCAACCGCGCTCGTAGGCCCGCGCGGCCGCCTGCATCTCAGGCAGATCGAAGGGAATCAGGGCCGGCATGCCCGTGGTCAGCAAACGGGTCGTGACCTGCACCGTCAGCGGGGCCAGGGCCTCAATCCGGGCTTTAATCAGTTCGTAGATCTGGTGGGGATCCTGGTTGGCGACCAGGCGCGAACTGAGTTTGGCCCCGGCAACGGCCGGAATGATCGTCTTGGGGCCAGGCCCACTGTAGCCGCTCCACATACCGTTGATGTCGAGGGTCGGACGGGCCGACACCCGTTCGCGCAATGTGAAGCGGGCATCGCCCCAGGTCTGGGGCACCCCGGTAGCCTGACGGAACTGGGCTTCGCTCAGATCGGTCTTGGCGATCATGGTTCGCTCGTCGTCGCTGAGCGGCACGACCGCATCATAGAAACCCGGCACATTGATCGTGCCATCGGGGTTGTAGAGTTGATTCAGGATCTCGACCAGGGCCAGGGCCGGGTTATGGGTTGCCCCGCCATAGAAGCCACTGTGCAGATCGTCTTTTGGCCCGCGTACTTCGACTTCGAGGTAGGTCATGCCGCGCAGACTATGGGTGATGGCCGGTTCCTCGATCACCCGCATGGACGAGTCGCTGATCACACAGACATCGGCCTGCAGCAGATCGAGGTTGGCTTCGATGAAGGGGCGCAAATTGGGCGACGAGACCTCTTCTTCGCCTTCGATCAGCAGTTTGACATTGACCGGGGCGGCACCACTGGTTTTCAGATAGGCTTCGAGGGCTTTGACATGGATGAAGAGTTGGCCCTTATCGTCGGTGGCGCCGCGCGCATAGACCCGCCCATCCTTGACGGTTGGCTCAAACGGCGGATGGTGCCAGCCATCTTCGAGCGTAGCAGGCACCACATCGTAGTGCCCATACACCAGCACCGTGGGCTTATCGGGGCCAGCGCCCATCCATTCGCCATAGACCACCGGATGGCCGGCGGTCTCCATGACAGCGACCTTATCGAGGCCCAGTTCGCCCAGATGGGCAGCCAGCCACTCGGCCATGCGGCGCACCTCGGGCGCAAAGGCCGGATCGCCACTCAGGCTCGGAATGCGCAACATTGCGAACAGTTCTTCCTGAAAACGCTCAGCCTGGGAACGGGCATAGCTTCGGGCGGTATCACTTAGCACACTCATCGGTAAGCTCCTCTTGATCGGTCAAGCCAGAGACAACGTGATGGCAGCCGCGCCACGGGCAATTGCCGATCAGGCCAGGGCGGCCGTCTTCTTCTTCCGCTTCGTCCGCGTATCATCTGCCGACAGATCCTCGGCATTCAGTTCTTCGGGCTTATAGGCGGGCAAGCCACCTGCCGGAATAATCGCCAGCGCCGCCACCGCAGCCAGCACCAGGAACGAGGCCCGCAAGGCTCGCAGCCGCGCCTCTTCGTTCACGGCCATGGCAGCATCAATCTGTTCCGGCGTGGCCGAGGTCTGGGCCAGAATCTCTTTCAGCTGATCATTGCTCACAAAATCAACATTATCGAGGTTGACTTGATTGAGCAGGACGGGTGGCAAAGCGGGATTACTGGTGGCTAAGCCGGTGATCAGAATGCCCAAGACCCCAACCGCCAGCGCCCCGGCGATTGCCGTTCCCAGGGCAGTCGAAAGATTATTCGCCGTCCCGCGCAAAGCCCCGACATCGCCCGCCAGTTCTTTAGGCGAGGCCGACACCAGCACGTTGAAGATCAAAGTTAAGAGCGAGCCTTCGGCCAGGCCGGTAATCACCAGACTGAGGATGACCATCGGCGTGCCCCAGTCATTCGAGACCGTAAAGGCCAGCATGACAACCCCGATCGTCACGGTGATAAAACCGAAACGCCCAATCTGGCGCGGGCTAAACCGATTAAAAACACGCACAATCAGGGCCGTTCCGGCAAAGATCGCCAGCGAATAGGGAATCACGGCCACCGAGGTTGCCAGACTGCTGCGCCCCTGCACAATCTGGATATAGAGGGGAATCAGGAAGTTGATCGCCGGACCGAGCGCGCCAATCACCAGCAACACATAGGTCGCCGAGCGTTCCTCGACTGTATCAAGGACTTCGAGTGCGAGCAGAGTTGGCAAGCCCTTCTTCTGGCGCATCATTGACCAACTAAAGAAGAGTTGGCCGAGCACCAGGCCCGTCGCAATCATCAACGGGGCAGGCGAGACCCCAAGGATCGAGAACGGGGCGTTGGGTGTGGCCAGCACCAATCCCCAGGCATTTAGATAGTTAAAGCCCAGACTGAGCAGCGTGACCGCAACTGCAACCAGCGCTACCCCGCTCCAGTCAATCTTCAGGTCGGGCTGGCGGGGCACCGGCTTGAGCCGGAAGCTAAGTAAAAAGATCGCGATCGCCAGAAAGACCAGCAGCCCAAAGGCAAAACGCCAGCTTAAAAACGTGCCCAGAAAACCCGCAATCAAGAACGAGAGCACAGTTGCCGAAGCCTGGGCGGCCCCGAGCAACCCAAGCGCCTGGGCCTGTTGTGGCCCCTGATAGTGATGGGCAATCAAGACAACCAGTGACGGTACCATCAGCGCGGCGACGAGACCGGCCAGTCCTTGCACCTGGATCATATTGGCTGAACTGCTGCTCAGGGCCATCAAACCCATAGCTATGCCGTGGATAATCACCCCGCCCTGGAACATCAGACGTGAGCCGATCAGGCGATCAAGTTTGGCCCCCAGCATCACGAATGAGGCCACCGCGAGCGAATAGACCACCAGCGCAGTACTGACACTGGTGGGCACGGTATTAAAATCTTCGACGATCCCACCAATCGAGACCTGCAACGCCCCAATGTTGAACGCCAACTGGATCTGAGCCAGGGCGATGATCAACATGGGCAGCCACGAAGTCGGTTGGGGGGCAGGCGTTGACGCTTTAGTGGCAGACGATCGAGCCATGGAACACAATCCTGTCTGCTTTATCAGGGGTTTGCGCGCTACATTAGGCGGCGAAGAACGACGTTTTTTGCTCGTTACCACCGTGACCGCAAAGGCATAGAAAGAGGCACAGTAGGTAGAGTGTCAGCGACCCTGATGAGGGTAACAAGCCCAGCGAGGGCTGCTGTGACGACTCTGCATACTGTGCCATTCAACGATCAACCGTACCGTTGCAGGTAACGCTTACTCATTCTCGCTGAAGTATTCCATCAGCTTA
This sequence comes from Oscillochloridaceae bacterium umkhey_bin13, assembly GCA_048381555.1. Taxonomy (GTDB): domain Bacteria; phylum Chloroflexota; class Chloroflexia; order Chloroflexales; family Chloroflexaceae; genus Viridilinea. The sequence goes on along the minus strand of JBLWKA010000009.1, from coordinate 15,802 downwards.
GCTTCCTGCTCAGCCGTCAGGTTGCTGGCGATCAGTTCGAACTGCAAGCCCTGCGCGGTAATCGCCTCCGAAACCTTATCCATCACCACGCCACTGCTCATCAGGAACAGCGCCGACGTGCCGGGGGTGACCTTCTCGCGCACCTCTTTGATGAAGTTATCATCAATCCCGATGTCGGCAAACGAGCCCGAGAGCGCGCCCATCGCGGCCCCAATCGCCATCCCAAAGAACGGGATCAGGAAGATCAGGCCGAAGAGCATGCCCCAGAAGGCCCCACTCATCGCGCCCATACCAGCCAGATTGTAGAGCTGGCGGGTCTTGGGCTTCTTCTTGCCCTCGGCCCAGACCACGGTCGCCGCGTCCAGAATGTTGATCAACTGACGCTTCTGCAGATCCTCGAGCGTGCCAAGCAACTTCTCAGCCCCGGCAGTGTCAGCGAACTTAAGAACGGTTAACGTCGCCATCTCCTACTCCTTTTGGTCATAAGAACGAATCGAAGTCATGCCGACAAGCATGCATGAGAACACAGGGCATCGTGGCTGTCAACCAGAATGCACAGGTTAAGCTAACCAACTGATAGCAAAGCTGGATATAAGCAAGTGTAGCATGATCACAACCGAGTGGCATCGTGCAAACTGAAGTATTTAGGCCAACTCAGCGCGTCCCCAAGGTAGCACAAAATGTAGGAGCTACGGGCCAAATGGTATGACAGGAAGCCAAAACTGCAATATAATAATTGAGGCTCAAACTAGTTCTGTCATTTTGATCGTCGCTCCACAACTCCACAACTCCACAACTCCACAACTCCACAACTCCACAACTCCACAACTCCACAACTCCACAACTCCACAACTCCACAACTCCACAGCACTCCTGAGTTCCAATGCTCCAGCGCTACCAACATAGCAGACTGGCTTGAACTAAGCCGCAGCAAGGCCAAATCCAGATCGAGGAGCCATCATCTATGGCCCATGGACATACGCCGACGTTATTAGTTCCCACGAAACTGGTTGCGCCACAACGGCGTAGCAACTGGATCTATCGCGAGCGACTGATCACGCAATTGGCTGAACATACCCATGCCCGCTTGATCAGTGTGGTTGCTCCGGCAGGCTTTGGCAAATCCACCCTCGTGGCGCAGTGGCTCGGGATCGGCAAGCCCAATTCCGAAGCTGGTCTTACGCCGCAATCCCCGGTCGCCTGGGTGAGCCTGGATGAGCATGACCAGGATGCACTACGCTTTTTAGCCTATCTGGCTGGGGCGATCACCCAGACCGATGCCACCAGCCTGACCCATACCAACCGGTTGATCGCCACCGGTGCCCCGTTAGGCGCAGTGCTCCAGGCCCTTTTGGCCGAGGTGAGCAGTATGCCGCACGGGTTGCGCATCGTGCTTGATGATTATCACGCGATCACCGAAACCGAAATTCACCGTGCGGTCGCGCATATGCTGCGCCAATTGCCTGCCAACTGCCAGTTGGTGCTGATCAGCCGGGTTGAACCACCGCTGCCCCTGGCCCGGTTGCGCGCCGCTGGTCAGTTGTTCGAAATTGGAGCTACCGAACTGCGCTTTACCGCGCCCGAAACGGCTGATCTGCTCACAAGCCTCACCGGGGATCGCCCGTCAATGGCTCAGGTCACGACCCTGAACCAGCAAACCGATGGTTGGCCGCTGGCGATCCAATTGGCGATTCTGGCAGGCCATACCTTTAGCGACAATAGCGTCAATCTTGGCTTGGCACGACGGCAGATTACCGAGTATCTGGCCGACGAGGTGTTTGATCGCCAGCCTGCCGCGATCCAGGCCGCACTGCTTGCGCTGGCGATTCCAGATCGCTTCTGCCCCGGCCTGAGTGCGGTCTTGCTCGATTGTGCCGATGATCTGCTCCGCGCCGAAAACCTGCTCGATCAACTGGTACGGGCCAATCTGTTTCTCATCCCCCTCGATAGCCAGGGGCAGTGGTTCCGTTTTCATCATCTCTTTCGTGATCTGCTGCTGCGCCGCCTAATGCTCACGACCGACCCGCTGCGCATCCGCGAACTCCAGCGACGGGCCGCAGCCTGGTTGATCACCGCCCAGGATTACGAAGGGGCCGTCCGGCTGCTCCTCGCTACTGATAGCCACGAAACAGCGGTCGAACTGGTCGAAACCCGTCTGCGGGAAGAGTTTCAACGTCATGTGAGTAGTACACCACCCGGCTACTGGCTCAGTCTGTTGCCAACCGAACTGATCAATCGCCGCCCCAGTTTGATCCTGCTGGCAGCCCGCCTGAGTATTTTTAATATGGATATGGGTGATCTGGCCCGGCGGCTCGATCTGATTGAGAGCCTGCTGGCCGATCCCCAGACCGCTTCGCATACGCCCTGGCCCAACTTTCAGGCTGATCTAACTGCCCTGCGCGCGATTCTGGCCTACTGGGAAGGACGGCCCTCCGATGCAATCAGCCTGATCCAGCATGCGCTTGCCCTTGGCCCAACCTCACCTTTGCCGGTGCAGTGTCTGCTCCAACAGTGTGTGGCAATGGGCACCAGTACCCCCTACCCCCAGGCTGTGGCATGGGTACAAAACGAACTGGCTGGCTTCGCACCCATGCTTGGCTCGCTCTATGCGCCCTTGCAGGCCACAGCCCTTACGCTCGTCCACCAGATCGCCGGTGAATTGACGGCCCAAACCCAGGCTACTGAAGCACTGGCCGACCTGGTCGCCACTGGCAATTACGGCGACCTCTGGGCGGGCTATGCGCATGCTAGTCTCGGTCTGGCGGCCTATGAACGCAATGATCTGGCGACCGCCGAAGCCCATTTTAGCGCCCTGATGCCGCTGAAGTATCGTGCCAGTTATCTTAGTTATATGAGCGGGGTGATCGGCATGGCGATGCTTGCCGTCGCTCACAATGATCGGGCATGTGCCAAAGCCTATGCCGATGAAGCCATGGCCTTCGCCGACGAGATTGGCGGGCCGTTTCTGCGCCATCAAGCCCTGGGTTGTGCCATTCGCGTCGCCCTGGCCTATGACGACCTGGACACTGCCCGCGAAGCGGCCAACCTGATTCAACCTGATGTCCACCTCGGCCATAGCCTCACCTTCGAGACCCCGCGGCTCAGTCAAGTGCAGGCCCTGCTGCGGAGTGGTGATCCGCACCTGTTGCCCCGGGCCGATCACCTGCTGGCAAATTGTCTGCAAGAGGTGCGTGCCCTGAACAATGTGCGGCTCCAGATTGCAGCCTTGGCCCTGCAGGCATGGCTGCGACGAGGCCAGGGGCGCACCACTGAGGCTGGCCTTGCCCTCGATCAGGCCGTTGCGCTCGCAGCCCCACGCGGCTTTACCAGGGTCTTCCTTGACCTCGGTGCCGTTCTGAGCAGTCTGCTTACGCTCAATCTTGCCCCTGCTACACGACGCTTCCTTCAGACTCAGGTGACACCTAACCCTGCCAACCCGTCCGATCTGGTGCTCTTGACCCCCCGCGAGCACGAGATTCTGGCGCTGCTTGCCGAACGCTGGTCCGACAAAGAGATCGCCGCACGCCTGGTGATCGCGCCCAATACGGTACGCAAACATACCGGCACGATCTATCAAAAATTGGGCGTTAGTAGTCGGCGGGAAGCTGTGGCGGTGGCCCGGGCCAATGGCCTGTTGAACGAGGCCCAGATCTTGCTGGTTGAGAGATGATCACGTCGTGCTTGATGGCAACGCATCAGAACGCCATCTACCCCATTTTGTAGCTTGCCGCATCCTCGTTCGTGGGGTACACTGGCACCTTGATCACAGTTGCGTGCCGGGCCACATCGTTGTTGACCCCACGCTTCGGGCTTGATGCTTAAGGAGTCGTTTGCATGAATCGACAGGATATTCGCACCCTGGCGTCGGCGGGCACCTATCCGTGTCTGACGATCACCCTGCCTACCCATCGCACCTCGCCGGATAATCGCCAAGATCCGATCCGGCTCAAGAATCTCATCACCGAAGCAACCAGTCGGCTTGAGGCCGAAGTTGGCTCGCGTGAGGCCGCCCCGCTGCTGCGCGCCCTCGATAATCTGCTGAACGATTTTAACCACGAACGCAACCTCGATGGCCTGGCGATCTTCGTTAGTGACGGCATCGCCCACTTCCATCGCCTGCCCTTTACCTTGCCCGAACGGGTGGTGGTTGATCAGAACTTCTTTACCCGTGACCTCGTCTTTGCTTTCAATCGTACGCCACGCTACTGGGTGCTCGCCCTCTCCGAACAGCCGACCCGGCTCTTCGAAGCCGTGCGTGACGATCTCGAAGAGTTGACCGCTGGCTCACAGTTTCCGATGACCCACGGTGGGCCCGGCGGCGGCAGTGGCCTGCCCAACGATCCCAATGTCAATGTCTCGCAGTTCCGCGATGAGCATCACCGTATCTTTTTCCGCAATGTCGATCAGGCCCTGAGCGCCTATCTGGCTGATGATCCCCTGCCGCTCGCCGTGATTGGCGTTGATCGCTACCTCTCCTTCTTCCAGGAAGTGTCCAGTAACAGCGGGCAGATTGTTGCGACCCTGACCGGGAGCCACGACCGCACCCCCACCCACGAACTTGGCAAGCTGATCTGGCCGCTCGTCAAAGAGAGCCTGGCCGCACGCCGCAGTGGCATCTTCGATGAACTGAATGCCGCCGTCGGCGGGCAGCGCAGCGCCTCGACCCTCGGTGAAGTCTGGCGCTTCGCCCAGGAGGGCCGCGGCCAGACCCTGGTGGTCGAAGAAGGCTATCACGAGGCCGCCACCGTAGACGAGACTGGCATGCAGTTGTTGCCGCCCACCGAAAGCACTGGCCCCGAAGCGCTCGACGATGCGGTTGATGCCGTGATCGCTGCTGTGCTCGATAAGGGCGGGCGGGTTGTTTTCGTGGATGATGGCACCCTCGAAAAGCATAGCCGAATCGCCCTCATTTTGCGGTACTAAGCCTTTATGTCAGCACGGATCTTTTCACGCTCACGCAGTTCATGGCAGAGTCAAGGCGGCCTTTTTGGCCGCCTGCTCGATCCGATTGATCGGCTTGCGCAGACGATTTATAGCGTCCTGATCCTGTTGACGTTTACGCTCGCGTTTCGAGTCTTCGATCTTACCGGCCAGATCCCCGACATGCCCAGCGATGAGCAGATTGTGAGTGAATTACTGCTCGCCGCAATTGGGGCTACCATCGCCTGGGGGGTGATTGATGCGATTATGTACCTGCTGCTCGAACTGTTTCAACGCAGCGAACGCCATCGCCTACTCCAGCAGATCCAGGCGGCCCCTGACCCCAGTTCCGGCATTGCCCTCGTGGCCGAAGAACTCGATTATGTGCTCGACCCAATCACCGAAGAGGACGAGCGCTATCAGTTGTACCAGAATGTCTACCAGCGCCTACTTGAGAGTGAGCCGCGCCCGGTTGGGCTGCGCCGCGATGATCTGACCGGGGCGCTCGGCACGCTGATCGTCACCCTGCTGGCCGTCGTCCCTTCGCTGCTCCCCCTGATCCTCTTTCGCCACAATACCGAACTCGCCATTCGCACCTCGAATATTGTCTCGTTTATCGTGCTCTTCCTGGCTGGTTATAGTTGGGGCCGCCATACCGGCAGCCATCCGCTGCGAACTGGTATACTGCTGGCAGGTGTGGGCGCAATTATGGTTTTGATTGCGATTCCCTTAGGTGGATAAGGAGTAAACCAGATGAGTTCCCCAGCCAAACCGCGCCGGGTTGCGATTGCTTGTCAAGGGGGCGGCAGCCATACCGCGTTTACCGCCGGTGCCCTCAAGGCGCTGCTCCGTCATGCCGAGACAAGCGGCTACCAGATCTGTGCTCTTTCAGGAACCTCCGGCGGGGCGATCTGCGCCGCGTTGGCCTGGTACGGCCTGATTCGCCAGGCGCGTGGCGAGTGGAGCCACGAACAGGTGCTGGCAACCATTGATGGGTTCTGGCGTGATAATGCCGCCCTGTTGCCCTGGGAACGCGTTTGGAATGATTGGACCGTCAGCCTGATCCGCCTGCACGCCCAGGGCCGCCTTCCGACCCTGAATAGTAGCCCCTATACGCCCCAGGCGGTCTATGCGAACGAACTGCTCAAGCAACTTTCCCCCCGCCCCGAGTTCTTCGATCTGCGTGCGCTGCTCGCTAAGTATCTCGACCTTGACTCCATTCCCCAAGCGGTCAGTGATCCACGCCTGCTGATCGGGGCCGTTGGTGTGCTCTCGGGCAGTTTCAAAGCCTTTGATTCGTTCAAGGCCGAAATTAGCCTCGATGCCATCCTGGCCTCAACCACCCTGCCTACGCTCTTTCAGGCCATCCGGATCGGCGATGATGTCTATTGGGACGGGCTCTTTTCGCAGAATCCGCCCGTGCGCCAGCTGGTCGTTGGCATTGACCGCGAACTCAAGCCCGATGAGATCTGGGTGGTGCGCATCAATCGCCAGACCATTACGAGCGAGCCAACCAGCGTTGAAGAGATCGAAGATCGCCGGAACGCCCTGGCGGGCAATCTCTCGCTCAATCACGAATTAGATGTGATCAACAAAATCAATACGTGGCTGTTAGAGGGCGCAATTCAGGTACCTCACCTCAAGCCGATCACCATCCGCCAATTCGGCATGAGCGATGAACTCAATGCGCGCCTCGGCTATGTCTCGAAGCTCAACCGCGACCCGGACTTCCTCGATCAACTGATGCGTGATGGTGAGGCCCAGGCCGAAACGTTTGTGAGCGGCCTATCAACGCCAATCATTCCGATTTGATCGGGCTGTGCTATAATTCAGCAACGTTTCTCGTTCTAATCAGGCACAATGGCCATGAGCGACTTGATCAGCATCAAGGGCGGACGCGATGGGCTGCGCTTGCGGCTTGATGAGCACGCCCCCTGGCCCGACCTGATCGCCCAACTCGAACATCAGTTAACCCAAAACCAGAGTTTCTTTAACGGGGCACGCCTGATCCTCGAAGTTGGTGAACGAACCCTGAATGAGGATCAACTTACCGCAATGCTCAGTTTGATGCAGCAACATGGAGTCGCCGCCGAAGCCCTGAGTGGGGCTGATCGCGGTGCGCGCAATGCCGCACGGGCCGCTGGCTTGGCAGCCCGCCCCCCCAGCCAGGCCACGCCGCCTGCAACTGCTGCCGCCCCCGAAGGCGATGCCCTCTTGCTGATGCGAACGATTCGCTCGGGCCAGGTGCTCCGCCATAGCGGCCATATTACCCTGATTGGCGATGTTAATCCCGGCGGTGAACTGATTGCCGGGGGGAGCATCGTGGTCTGGGGGCGCCTGCGCGGCTTTGTCCATGCCGGAGCGCTCGGCAATCCCGAAGCCCTCGTCTGTGCCGTCGAGCTCTATCCGACCCAGTTGCGGATCGCTGATCAGATTGCGATCACCCCTAAAGGCAATAGCCCGCATATTCCCGAGGTTGCCCGCATTGAGGGGGGCCAGATTGTTGTCGAACCCTGGGAGTCGGCCAAACGTTAATTTCAGCTGTTTCATTCGGAGTGTCCCATGGCGCGTGTGATCACGATTACTTCAGGCAAGGGCGGGGTTGGCAAAACGACCACTACCGCGAATCTCGGTACCGCCCTCGCAATGCGCGGTCATCGCGTCGCTGTGATTGATGCCGATATCGGGCTGCGCAACCTTGATGTGGTGATGGGCCTCGAAAATCGGATTGTCTATGATCTGGTTGATGTGATCGAGGGCCGCGCTCGCCTCCGTCAAGCCCTGATTAAGGATAAGCGCCTCCCTGAGCTCTGTCTGCTCCCGGCGGCCCAGACCCGCGATAAGGATGCGGTCAGCCCCGACCAGATGGTAGACCTCACCAATCAGCTCCGCGCCGATTTTGATTTTGTGTTGGTTGATAGCCCCGCTGGGATCGAAGGCGGTTTCCGCAATGCGATTGTCGGAGCCGATGAGGTCATTATCGTGACCACCCCCGAGGTCTCGGCAGTACGTGATGCCGACCGGATTGTCGGCCTGGTCGAAGCCGCCGAAAAACAGACCCCACGCCTGATTGTCAATCGCCTCAAACCGCGCCTCGTTAATCGCGGCGAGATGCTCTCGGTTGATGATGTGCTCGAACTGCTGGCCATTGATCTGATCGGGATTGTTCCCGATGACGAAACTATCGTTACGTCAACCAATCGTGGTGAAGCTGCGGTTTATGACCAGAGCTCGCTGGCTGGCAAGGCGTTTCTGAATATCGCTCGCCGCCTTAACGGCGAAGAGGTGCCGTTTATGGCGCTCGGCGATCAACCCGGTGTGCTCGAGCGCTTCTTCGGCATGTTTGGCCGTCGTCGCGCCTAGCGAAAGGACCCCCGCGTGAGCTTCTTGAGCAATATCTTCGGCGGTCGCCGCGAGCGGAGCGCCCAGGTCGCAAAACAGCGCCTGATGATGGTGCTCGTAGATGATCGATATAAATTGACCCCTGAACTGCTGGAGCAAATGAAGCTTGAGATGGCCGAGGTGCTGTCACGCTATCTGCCCCACGTTGATGCCGAGCAGATCGAAGTGACGCTGCTGCGTGGTGAAGCCAATGACCACCTCAAGGCCGAGATCCCGCTCCGCCGTGGGCAGCAGGGTGACGCCTAACGATGTTTACATTGACTCATGATCCCGAGGCTGGGACGCTCTATTTTTATTTTACCGAATTGACCGCTGGCCAGGTCAACGAAACGCTCGAATATCCAGCCTATCTGCTGCTTGATGCTAGCGGCCAGATCGTTGGTGTGCGCCTCGATCTTGATGACGAACTGACCCTGGCCCAACTCGAACTGGCCCTCGACGGCGATTTTAGCCGCCTCGATCTGGGAAGCGGCCACCTGCGCCTGCCGCTCGTTGATCAGCCCGTGGCCCGGGAAGTGCCGCTCGCCGCTACCGCCCTGATCGACCTCGATGCCGACGAAACGGTGTTGGGAGTCGAGTTGGTCGTCCCCGCCGAATTGCGCAGTCCCACGGCCCTGGCCCTGCTCACCCCGCTGCTCGTACCGCTTGATGATGCCCCCACCGCCGGCGAAGGGCCGATTGTCTTTGCCCCACCACCCGAGCCCGTCGATGAGGAAGCAGCCGATGAGGCTGACGATCTAGACGAAGCTGATGCGGCAGATGAACCCGACGCAGCCGATGAGGCTGACGATCTAGACGAAGCTGATGCGGCAGATGAACCCGACACGACTGACGAGCCAGACTCGACCGACGAGCCTAACGCTCGCCAAGAAGTTGCTTCGGCTCCGGTGCCAGATGCTGCCCGGCCTCGCCCCTCATTGCAGCCCGCAAGCCCTGCGGTGGGTCACCGTTCCGGGTTTGTGGCCCTGGTTGGTAAACCCAACGTCGGCAAGAGCACGTTGCTCAATGCGCTGCTAGGCCAGAAACTCGCTATCGTCTCGCCCCTGCCTCAGACGACCCGCGTTCCGGCTCGTGGCATCCTGAGTCGCCCCGACGCCCAGATTATCTTTGTAGACACCCCCGGCATTCATCAGCCCAACCATGCCCTTGGGCGGCTCATGGTTGATCTGGCCGAACAGGTCTTGCCCAACGCCGACGTGATCGGCTTTATGGTTGACCTCAGTCAACCACCCTCGCGCCTGGATCGCCAGATCGCCCAACAGGTGCAACGTGCCCGGGGCCGCAAACTGCTGATCTTGAACAAAGTTGATCTGCGCCCCAGTGGCCCAGGTAACCATCTCGAAGCCTACCGAGCCTTAGGCACCTGGGAACTCGAACTGGCAATCTCGGCCGAGCGTCGCCTGGGCCTCCCCGCCCTGCTCGAAGCAATGGTCGAGCGCCTACCCGCAGGCCCACCGCTCTACCCGATCGAACAGATCACCGACCAGAGCGAACAGCACCTTGCCGCCGAATTCGTGCGCGAAAAGGTGCTCTACCATACCCAGCAAGAAGTACCCCACGCCGTAGCGGTCGAGGTTGAAGAGTGGGAACAGCGTGACCAGACCCTGTTCATTCGGATGACGATCAACGTTGAGCGCGACGGCCAGAAGGCGATCATCATCGGCGCGGGCGGCAGCATGCTCAAAAAGATCGGCTCGGCCGCTCGTTTCGAGATCGAGCGTATGCTCGGCCAACCCGTATACCTCGAACTGTGGGTCAAAGTACGTCCCGGCTGGCGCGACGACAGTGCCGCCCTGGGCTGGTTGGGCTACCGGGCCAAAGACTGGCGCTAAGGCATGGTTCAGAAACGGTCATTTCAGCTTGAATGTTTGCGCCCCTCCTTTGCGGCGGGCTTATGGTTATTAAGAATTAATTTGGGTATAGACCGCGAAGGCGGTCTTTGCTTGCCATAGCCGAGGCGTTCACGCCCACGGCAGCGGGTCTACCGGATTTAATTCTTAATAACCATAAGCCCTGTCTGCTACCCGAAGCCCTGCGGGCTGCCAGCGAACCGATTCTGATGAGCCCGAAGGGCTTGGTGTATCAGCAAGGGCTTCAGCCCGGCGGTCGGGCGGTTGCCAGACTGTCAAGTACATTTGAACCATGTCTAACTGATTTTAGCTTTTGGGTTTGGGATTGCCGCGCAAATCCAAAAGCTAAAAGCTAAAATCGAGCGGCCGCCGCGCCGCCTGGCCGGCTGCAATCACCGCTGCTCCCAAGCCCAGCAGAAAACTCACGGCATAGACCAACCAACCCACTAGTGGCAACTGCCCAGCGAGAGCCACCAGCAGCACGCCCCCTACTAGGCCGGGTAGAAAGTGGGCTTCACGGCCCAGGCGCTCATTCAGCACAAAGCCCACCCAGAGACCCGTGAGCAACGGGCTAAAGAACCAGAGCAGGCCAGCCGCAACGAGTACCAACACCACCAGCAGGGTGGCGGGAAACCAGGTCCAGAAATAGTTAATCAACAGCGCTAGCGCCAGTGTTCCAATCGGGATTAGGAGAAAGAGCTAGCCGGTCAGCAACCCGACCAGCAAGGCTCGTGCAGGTCGCGTTGCCAGCAGCCGCGCTGGCGTCAATAGGGCGCGTGGCACCACTCGAAGTAGCACCAGACTAAACAGGGTAAAGCCGATCAACAGCAATGGGATCGAAATCGTGCGTGGCGGCAAGGGCGGCAGCGGCGGTAGCGTCGGCTGTTGCGGCGCTGTTTCGTTCAGGCTGGCCCACTGCTGCCCGGTATAGGCGGCCGGCCCCTGGCCCGTCACCGCATCAGGGGTCCGCAGCGCCGCCCCAATCGTGCGGACCACCCCCAACTGTGCCCCGAGCAACTCGATCCGGGCCGCAAGCAGATTCGCACTCCCGCCAACTGTTCCACTGATCAATACTCGGCGGGTGATCACCGCTAGATGGCCCTAGACTTCGCCTTCGATGATCACCTCGTTGGCAACCACATACAGATCACTGGGCACCACCACCCCGGCAGGCAACAGATAGGTATCGGCAGCGGCGAACGTCGCCCCCAACGGCGATTGAAGAGCTAACGCCAACATGGTCAGACTGACCAACCAGGCCCATCCCGAGCGCAGCCCAAGTGCGGTCAACATAGTGTGCTTCCTTAGTTGCAGGATCGCAAGGATTGCCAAAACGCATAATGATAGTTATGGCAGGGTACATTTTTTTCAGTATAATAGCATCTATTGTTACCCTGAGTCGTTGCTCAAAATTATGTAGATACCGATGCACATTTCATCGTATGCCGCTTGCGCATGTCTAACTGTGGTGCACGCAAAGCCCGTCGGTTGTCCGTAGGCCCTGTTGCAGGGACCGCGTCTACGCCAAAGGGGAGCCATTGTATGTCTACTGAACGCGTTCTGTCGTCCACTCATCACCGCCCTGCTCGCTTCGCGCTTGTGCTGCTTATGCTGCTGGCCCTTGCCATCCAGGGGTTTGCTGTACGACCAGTTCAAGCCCAGGCAACCCAGATCTCTGTGGATGCAACTCCTTCGAATCTTGTTTCGAACGGCACGGATCAATCAATAGTTACGGTTCTGGTGCTTGATGCGGCCGATGCCCCCGTCGCCGGGGTTTCGATTGAACTTGATGTGATACCACCTGGCTTTGGTAGCTTTGACACGCTCACCGGAACTACGGATGCAAATGGTGAAGCAACCTTCATCTATACTGCACCCAATATTGGCGCAGGTACGGTCATCATTGATGCCTATGTCGCCCCTGACTATGCCCTTTTCGCCCAGACCACAATTCGGGTTGATCCTGATGTACCGCTGGCTGACCAAATTGATGTGGTAGCTACACCCTCCACGATTGTTGGCAATGGGATCAGTTCCACTACTCTTACCGCTGAGGTGTTTCGCCAGGGTAGCCCGCTCAATGATCAGACCATAACCTTCCTGACCGATCTTGGCGTCTTCAATAACGGCCTGCAAACTATTCAGGTGGCAACTGGGGCTGGAAGCAACATGGCCTCCGCGACCCTGACCTCAGTGCGCGCTGGCATCGCTAATATTGATGTCCTCAGTTTCAATAACTCGGCCCTAGGCGAGACCACCGTCACGATTACGCCGGCCGCTGTCTCGACGCTCGTGAGCGCCAGCCCCGACACACTGGCCGCTAATGGCATCGCTACCTCGACCATCTCGACAACCCTGCGCCAAGCCAATAATGTGCTCTTCCCCACCGGGTCCCAAGTGGTCTTCACCACCGATCTGGGGCTCTTTGCCAACAATACCCAGATCTTTACCACAACCACCAATGCCAGTGGAACCGCAACTGCCGCCCTCCGCTCGGTTGAGGATGGGGTTGCAACGGTGACGGTGACCCCTACTAGTGGCAGCACAGGCACAACCCCGGTCACCTTTACGGCAGTGCCACGGGCCGTCGCTGTGGTTGCCATGCCCGATACGCTTCCGGCAAATAATGCCACCACGACGACGATCAGTGCCACCGCCACCCTTGATGGCAATCCGGCGGTTGGTCAGACCATCGCCTTTGCCACCAATCTTGGGACGCTCAGTGCTGCCAGTGCCACCACTGATGCCAATGGGGTAGCAACCGTGACCCTGCGCTCGGCCGTGGCCGGCGTAGCTACCGTTACCGCAACCTTCGGTAGTGCGCAGGATGTAGTTGACGTTACCTTTGATCCCGTCGCTGAAACCCTTGAGCTAGTTGCGAACCCCGATGAGATCCGGGGCAATGGTTCCGATATTGCGGTGCTCAGTGCAACTGTCCGTAGTGGTACCAACCAGCCCGTTGTGGGGGCCAATGTCACCTTTGAGACCTCGTTTGGCACGATCCTGCCCGTCAATGCGACCACCGATGCCAATGGCGTGGCTGTCGCCAACTTGATCGCAACCTCGGAAGTGGCTACCACCGCCGAAGTCACCGCAACCCTGAATTCTGGCACCTCTGCCACCACCATGGTAGACATTCTGCCTTCGATTACACCAGACGCGCCAATCATCGTTACGCCGGCTGAGGGTAGCGCCGTCGCTGAGTTCCGGCCCACGATTGAAGGCACGGTCAATACCGGAGCGGGCAGTATTGTCGAGGTCTTCGTGGGCAATTCACTGACCGAACTAGTCTGCCCGCCGATCACAGTTGGGGCCGATAATAGCTGGAGTTGTACGCCTGATGCCGATTTTGCCGAAGGGCCAGTCCTGGTACGGGCCCGAGTCACCGATATGCAGCGCAATCCACCCTCGTCGCGGGCTTCGCGCAACTTCATTGTTGATGTGACTGACCCCGCTGCACCAGTCATCCTCAGCCCCACCGAGGGGGCGACCACCGGGTTGCGGCCCACTATCGGCGGTACCGCTGTGGGCGAAGCCGGTAGCACCGTAACTGTGACCAGCAATGGAGCCACGCTCTGCACGGCGGTGGTCGCCAATGATGGCGCATGGAGTTGCTCGCTTGCCGCCGATCTACCACTTGGTGCCAATACCATCGTGGCGACCGTCACTGACCGGGCTGGCAATCTTTCCCCCGAGGCCACCCGCTCGTTCACGGTTGCGGTTGATACGGTTACCGCCCCAGGCTTTACCTCACCGCTCAATGTTGCGACCGGCCTCCCCACCATTGGTGGTACTGCCGATGCCGGAGCGACGGTCACGCTGACCCTGACCCTATTTGACAACAGTACGGTCGTCTATACCACGACCGCCAGTGGCGAGGGCACCTGGAGCGTGAATCTCGCAACGGCAACCCCAACGAGTGGCGCGCTTCCCGCTGGTGGCCTGACTAATGGCAGTTACCTGCTTGCAGCCCAGGCTGCGAATAGCAACGGGCTTACCAGTACCGTCACGAATGCTGTGCTGGTGGTCACCATTCCCTTGCCGCCTCCCGTCCTGAACAACAAGCTCTATCTACCCATCACCATCTGGTTCTCGAGTTTCTAAACCAGGGTAATCACCGCAGCACGAAGGCCGGGCAGTTGCCCGGCCTTCGTGCTGTCGCGTCGTCTGTATGGGCTTAATCGGCCGAACTTGGAACCGGATGAGCAACCTGTTGCGACAACGGATCACCGGTTAATGGCTCAAGTTCGGGCAAGTCGGAGCGCTTAAACAGCGCCTGTACGGCCAGCATGGCCAGACGTGGTTCGAGCAACGGAATACGCCAGGCCGCCCCGGCCATCTCGTCCCGGTTGCGCTCACTCAAGAAGCGCTGAATCGGCGGTGACACCGCTTTGATCATCTGATCATAACCCTGATTATCGAAGCGTTCGATCAGGCGCCGAATCTGCCAGTGCAGATACAGTTCACGGTTCACGTGACGCAGGGCGTGCGAAGGGGTCGCCTCACCCAGGATGATCGCTGCCGCCGCTTCAGCCCCATAAAAACCCGTGACCGAGCCACCCACTGTGGTCACTTTGACCTGTCCGGCCGCATCACCCGCAAGTACTACCGGCCAGCGCCCCAAGGTTGTGTACGGGCGCAGTTTGGGGTGGTACATCGCCACGTGCGAAGCCTGATAGGCTAACGGCGTCACCTCCTGAAGGGCCAGAAAACGATCCAGAATGGTGCGCGTAGCACTGCCGTCATCACCAATCACCCCTAAAGCTCCCCGTTCTGGCCCTTCAGGAATGAGCCAGTAGAAGTAGCGTGTATCACGAGTATCGAACCAGACTTTGGTAAGTTGCGGATCCCAACCCTGTGGCAGATCAATTTCGGCCTGGAGGATCTGCACAAGCGGTGGACGCGGCAACCCTGCAGCGCGTGCGACCGGGCTAAAAGCCCCATCAGCGCCAATCACGGCACGGGCCATAACCCGGGTACACACGACCTCGCGTAGCCCAAACTGGACTTCAATCCCTTGGGCGCGCTCGCGCAGACCCAAAAAACGATGCCCATAGCAGATCATCGCCCCCGCCGCTTCAGCCCGCGCCGCCAACGCCGTAAGCATCGCCCGCCGCTCAACAATCAGATCGGGATCGCGTAATACGACTACCGCTGAGGCCCCCGGTGACTCAACCTCGATTAGTGGCGTGACATGCAAGACGGCAGATTCGGGCAGATCCGCGAGAACACGTCGAATTTGGGGCGTAATAATATAAGTGCGCCGGGCATGATTCAGGGCGGTCTGCCGCTCGAATACGGCAACCCGTTGACCCGCCGCTGCCAATCGCGCCGCTGCAAACAGGCCCGCAGACGATGCGCCAATGATTGCTACGTCGAACTCCAAGAGAATCTCTCCTTAACTTGGGAAATATTGATGTATCAGAGCCGTGTTATTGTACTCGTTCTTAGGATTCATGCTGCAAGCTCCCACAACAAAAAACGCCAGGAGCCGAGGATGAACCTCGGCTCCTGGCGTTCATCAAGTTACGGAGCGCGATCTCGCCCCTACCGAATCGCTCCGCACACCCGCAAATCAGCCAGAAAGGCCTGCACATCGGCCTGAGCGACGTCAGGCGTTACCTCGTACT
>JBLWKA010000008.1:12736-74162 GCA_048381555.1 Oscillochloridaceae bacterium umkhey_bin13 | reverse complement strand
CCCACCCCCGACGGGACGCCTCCGTCCACCCCATGCCCGCTGGGGCGGTGTAAGGCCGAAGCATTCGCCACCCGAGGATCGGTAACGACACTATCCATCTCGTGCGAATGCTTCGGCCCTACCACGCGGGGCAACCCACCATCACCCTAATCCGCCGTCGCCACCTTCGGCTGCATGGGTGCCCCAGGGCGACTGATGCTCAACGACAGGGCCGTTGCACTGATTGCCAGGATGCCAGCGGCGATAAAAGCGATCCCGTAATCGCCGGTCAGGTCGCGGGCTACCCCGCCAAGCCAGGCCGCCAGAGCCGCCCCGATCTGATGGGCAAAAAAGACCCAACCAAATACCGTGCCCGCGTTCTGGCGTCCGAACGTATCCGCCACCAGCGCCGAGGTCGGTGGCACCGTGGCGATATAGTCGAGCCCAAACAGGATCGCAAAAAAGGCCAGGCCCATGGGCGTGGTGATGAAAGGCAGGAACAGCAACGAGAGGCCCCGGAAGCCGTAGTAGATCGCCAATAAGCGGCGCGGATCGTAACGGTCGGTCAGCCAGCCCGAACCTAGCGTGCCAATAAAGTTCATAAAGCCCATCAGGGCCAGCGTACCGGCCGCAACCCCCGCGCTGATCCCGCTATCTACGGCGTGGGGCACAAAATGGGTTCCCACCAAGCCGTTCGAGGTCGCACCACAGATGAAGAAGGTTGCCGCCAGCAGCCAGAAGGCGGGGGTACGCAAGGCCAACCCCATCACCGCCCGCGCATTGGGGCGTGGCGCGGGCGGCGGGGGCTGGGTCAAGCCCAGGGGTAACTGACCAACATCGGTCGGCTGGTCGCGCATCAACCAGAAGACTAGCGGGATGAGCAGCAAGGCCAACCCCGCCAGCACAAAACTAGCTCCGCGCCAACCAATCAGCCCATCGAGGCCCACAATCGCGGGGAGGAAGATCAACTGGCCTGCCGAGGTCGCAGCCCCAAAGATGCCAAAGACCAGCCCACGACGGGCATAGAACCAACGGTTCGCCACCGCTGTCCCCATGACCGCGCCCACCAACCCGGTTGCCAGGCCACTCAAGGCCCCCCAGAACAGCAGCATCTGCCAGGTCGTTTGCATCAACGCGCTCAGCACCATACTGAGCACCATCAGCGCCAGACCGGCGATCATCACCCGCCGTGGCCCATGGCGATCCACCAGCCAACCCGCCAATGGTCCAGCCAGACCAAACAGCAGCAACCCCACCGAGACCGCGAGCGCAATTACGGTGCGCGTCCAACCCATATCCAACTCGATCGGCACAATCAGAACCCCAGGTGCGGCCCGAATTCCCGCCGAGACCAACAATGCCGCCACGGTGACGGCCACCACGATCCAGCCGTAAAAAAAGCTCTGTGTGCGCTCACCCTGCATGACTCGGCATACTCCGGTTTGTGTATAAATGTGGAAGCAACCCATCCAATTTCGGTAGTATGCGCCGAATCGCACAAGCAAGCAAGGGACAATGCGGTACAGGATAGGAAGGACGCCCCGGCGTCCGCCACCATTCGCCAGCGGTATCAACCATACGCCCTACCCACCCCATCACCCGCGCTTGTCAGGCCCTACGACTCGTGGCATACTGACCCAAGTTGTGTCCGTGCTAACCCTGCCGCAGGAACCCGTTATGTCGTTGTTGCCAACCGCCTCTGTTGCGACCATCGCCGACCATGTCGGCCAGCAGGTCACGCTCGCCGGGTGGGTCTACCATAAGACCGAGAAGGGCAAACTGGTCTTTGTGATGCTGCGTGATGGCAGCGGCATGATCCAGTGTGTGGTCTTCAAGAAGAATGTCAGCCCCGAAGCCTTTGCCCAGGCCCAGCAACTCAGTCAGGAGGCTTCGTGCCGCATCACCGGAACGGTGCGGGCCGATGAGCGCGCCCCCGGTGGCTACGAGCTTGATGTGGCCGATCTCGAACTGGTTGGCCCGAGCAGCGAGTATCCGATTAGCCCCAAAGAGCATGGCGTAGACTTTTTGATGGAACACCGCCAACTCTGGGTGCGCTCGTCACGCCAGCACGCCCTGTTGCGCGTCCGCGCCGAGGTGATCGCCGCCGCCCAAGAGTGGCTCAATACCCAGGGCTTTATGCGCTTCGACTCGCCAATTCTGACCGCTACCGCCGCCGAAGGTACGAGCAACCTGTTTGCGACCGACTATTTTGATCTTGGCAAAGCCTATCTGGCCCAGACCGGCCAACTCTATGTCGAAGCCGGGATGATGAGTTTCGGCAAGGTCTACTGTTTTGGCCCCACCTTTCGGGCCGAAAAGAGCAAAACCCGCCGCCATTTGACCGAGTTCTGGATGATCGAGCCCGAGGTGGCCTTTGCGACTCACGCCGATAATCTGGTGCTGCAAGAGCAGTTTATCAGCGCAATTGTGCAGCGTGTGCTTGAGCGCCGAGGCGAGGATCTCAAAACGCTGGAACGCGATACAAGTGTGCTGGAGCGCTGTTTGCCGCCCTTCCCGCGCATCAGCTATGACCAGGCCCTTGAACTGATCACGGCCCATCAAGACGAAGTTGAAGGCGCGACCCCGTTGCCCTGGGGCGAAGATTTTGGTGCGCCCCACGAGCAGTTGATCGCCAGTAAGTTTGATCGCCCGGTCTTTGTCGAAAAGTATCCGGCGGCGATCAAGGCGTTCTATATGGAACCCGATCCCGAGCGGCCTGAAGTCGCGCTCTGTGCCGACCTGTTGGCCCCCGAAGGCTACGGCGAGATTATCGGCGGCTCGCAACGCATCCACGACCTAGCCCTGCTCGAACGCCGGATCATCGAGCATGGCCTGAATCTGGATGATTACCAGTGGTATCTCGATCTGCGTCGCTACGGCACGGTGCCCCATAGTGGCTTCGGCATGGGTATCGAGCGTTGTGTGGCCTGGATCACCGGAACCCGTCACATCCGCGAAACGATTCCCTTTCCGCGCATGCTCTACCGGATCTACCCGTAACGATGGAACTCACCACCGAAACACCGTTTGTCACCGAAACACCATTGCCCGTCGCCTTCTGGGCGATCATCGGCACAATGGCGGGACTGGCCTTGCTTGGGGCTGGCTTCTGGGTCGCCTGGGCCGTCGGCGTGCCGATAGACGAAGCCGCCGCCCCGCTCTGGCGTTTCCTCTGCCATTAATTAAGCGCAGCTGGGGACGTAGCACGCTAGGGACGGGACGCAGCGTGCTGCGTCCCTACTGGCCTGTAATTCCGGTCGAACCGCGACCAGCCCGGCGCAGGCGCTCGATCCGACCCCAACGCGGTGCCACTGCGGTACGGGTTGGGATCAGCCCCTGCGTGGTCATGCGCGCCGCATCACGCCAGCGCTCCGGCGTCGGGCTCGCTACCTCACCCTGGGCGGCCTCGACTCCTAAAATCGTCATCACAGCGGCAATCGCGGCGGCTTCGGCTTCGTTGGGCGATCCTTCAAGTTGGTACATTGTGCTTCCTTATCTGTGTAGTGTGAGCGGCAACCCTAACCTATCAAGCGTTCTACCATCACATGTTGCGCCTGCAATTCAAGGGTAGCATCAAGCGCTGCCAGCGGCTGATCGAGGCCGTACCGACGCTCTAGCGCCAGGCTGAGCAGATGATCGGTGAGTTGGGGGTTCTTGGGCAGCAGCGCCCCATGCAGGTAGCAGCCAAAACTGTTCCGATAGACCGCCCCGCCGAGCCCATCTTCGCCATTATCGCCGTGACCAACCAGCACCCGCCCCAGCGCCCGCACCCCCGGCCCATGATAGGTCCGCCCGCTATGGTTCTCGAAGCCAACCAGGCGCACCGGGCGGCCCCCAAGTTCGGCCTCAACCATGATATTGCCAATCAAGCGTTGTTTGCCACCCACCGTATGGATGTCCATCACCCCGAGGCCGGGTAAGCGCTCGCCCGTATGGGTCAGAAAATAGTGCCCGAGCAACTGGTAACCGCCACAGATCGCCAGCAGCACCAAGCCATCCTCGATGGCCGCCACTAAGCCCGGCCCCTGGCGTTCGAGCAGATCGGCCGCAATCAAGGCCTGCCCACTATCCTGACCACCCCCAAAGAAGGCCAGGTCACAACTGGCCCAATCGAAGGGCACACCCGGCTCAACCGGCAGCACCTCGATCGTCAGCCCCCGCCAAGCCCCACGCTGGCGCAACGCGATCACATTGCCACGATCACCGTAGATGTTCATGGCCGCAGGATAAAGATGGGCAAGCCGCAACTTCATAGATCAGACCGCATCTTCAGGGTGATTGCGCCGCTCCGTCACCAATTAGGCCCGGCTGAGATAATCCCCAACCGCCACCCACTTGAAGGTGGTCATCGCTTCGAGGCCCATCGGGCCACGCCAATGCAACTTCTGGGTACTGACCGCAACTTCGGCCCCGAGCCCAAACTGGCCGCCATCATTAAAGCGGGTACTGGCATTCACAAAGACCGCACTGGCATCTACTTCGCGGGTAAAACGCTCGGCGACGGCCTGATCGTCGGTCAGAATCGCCTCGCTATGGCCTGAACCGTAGGCCGCAATCACGTCGAGCGCCGCATCAAGATCGGTCACCACCTTGATTGACAAGATCAGGGCCGTGAACTCGGTGCCAAAATCGGCTGGCGTTGCGGGGCGCAGATTCCACGCTGCCGCGTCGGGCGCATCAGCCAGGATCGCCAGACTCTCGGCATCACAACGCAATTCGACCCCCGCCGGAGTAAGGCTGGCCGCAACCAGGGGCAACAGGTCAGGAGCCACCGCCCGCTGAACAAGCAGCGTATCAAGCGCATTGCAGACACTTGGGCGCTGCACTTTGGCGTTGTAGATCACTGGCACGGCGCGGGTCAGATCGGCGCTGGCCTCGACAAACAGATGCACGACCCCAATCCCGCCCGTAATCACCGGGATGGTCGCATGTTCAAGGCAAAAGCGGTGCAACCCCGCCCCGCCGCGCGGAATAATCATATCCACATACTGATCGAGCCGCAGCAAGCCCCGCACCAGTTCGCGGTCGGGATCGGTGATGCTCTGCACCGCAGCGGCAGGCAGGCCGCAGCCGGTCAGCGCCGCCTGGATCACGGTTGTAATGGCGGCAACACTGCGGGCAATATCGCTACCACCACGCAAAATGACCGCATTGCCCGTCTTCAGCCCAATCGCGGCAATATCTATCGTCACATTCGGACGCGCCTCGTAGACGACCCCAACCACCCCGAGCGGGGTTCGGCGACGATGCAGGCGCAAGCCGCTTGCGGTGGTTGTTTCGCCAAAGGTTGCCCCGACCGGATCGGGCAGATCGGCCAGACTGCGCACATCAGCCGCAATCGCAGCTAAGCGAGCCGGATTGAGTAGCATCCGGTCGAGGAGCGCAGCCGAGGTGCCTGCGGCCCGCGCTGCTGCCAGATCAGCCTCGTTTGCGGCCAGGATCGTTGTTTGCTCGGTCAGCAGGGCATCAGCTAGCGCGTGCAAAGCGGCATCTTTGGTGGCGGTAGGCAAGCCAGCCAGGGTACGGGCCGCCTGCTTAGCAGCCTGACCGATCAATTCAAGTTCAGTTGCCATACTCTCTTCCCTCGTGGGTCACGAATCGCTGCGCTGCCGCTCACGTTCGGCTGCTGCCACCTGACGCGCCTGATCCAATTTGGCCCGCAGTTCGCCATTAAACATCGCCAATGCCAACGCGCCTACACTGCCAGCCAGCAATGCCAGGCCCAGCACGATGATCGCTCCCCCCAGCATGGGCGCTTGCACTTGCAGCAAGGCTAGCAGATTAAACAGAGCCACCAGCGCCATGGCACCTGCGCCAAGCCCATAGGCCAGGCGTAACCGCGAACGGGCCACCGCCCGCAGGGCCTGCGCCACCAGCATGGCTGCCAGGATCCCGGCGATGATCAATCCGGAAAGACCTGATGGCATCGTTATGCTACCTTATCAAGAACCATAGCAACACCCAGGCCAGAGCGAGTCACGTGGATCGCAGTGCCGTGCCAAGGCTATGGTTTCCGTTATCCATTTGCCATGATTATACCATCGCCAGAGTCAGGGCCAGAAGGGATGCGCAGCCCACAAAAAAACCGGGCGCAGCAACGCATGTTCCTGCACCCGGTTCGTTCAGATTGTGAGCCGACTGGCTTGGATTTAGCCCTTCGCGGCGGTGTACAACTCGGCCACCTTCGCCCAGTTCACCACATTCCACCAGGCATCAAGATAGGCCGGGCGCTTGAACTGGTACTTCAGATAGTAGGCGTGCTCCCAGACATCCACACCGAGGATGGCGGTCTTGCCTTCCATCAGCGGATTATCCTGGTTGGGGGTGCTCATGATCGACAGGCTGCCATCGGCGGCGGCGACCAACCAGGCCCAACCCGAACCAAAGCGACCCAGACCCGCCGCCTTGAACTTCTCCTTGAACTCGGCAAAGCTCCCGAAGGCGCTGGTAATCGCCGCAGCCAACTCGCCGGTGGGTTCGCCACCCGCCGCAGGCCCCATAATCTCCCAGAAGAAGGTATGGTTCCAGTGACCGCCGCCATTATTGCGCACCACCATCCGAATATCTTCGGGCAGCGCAGTCAGGTCGGCCAGCAGCGCTTCGAGGCTCTTATCGGCCAGTTCGGGATACTTGGCGATTGCGTTGTTCAGGTTGGTCACGTAGGTGTTGTGGTGGTTATCGTGATGGAAATGCATGGTGGCCTCATCAACATGAGGCTCAAGCGCGGTGTAGGCATAGGGCAGCGGTGGCAGTTCAAAAGGCATGAATAAACCTCCATCTAGACAATTGGCGTGAACACAGAAACATGCAACAGAAACCTAGGCTGGAATACGGTAGCGGCAGCAGGATGCACCCTGGACAATCGTGCCCTCGCGGATGACCGCCACCCCGAGCAGATCCTCGTAGAGTGCAGCTTCCTGGGCACAGAGTTGCGGGTAGCGGCGTGCGACACAATCAACGGGACAGTTGAATTCGGTCAGCACAAACGAACCATCAGCCTGCTCTTCCCATTCGCACATATAGCCTTGTTCGGCCAACGTTGCGGCGAGGGCAGCAACCTTTTCACGACGATTCTTACCGCTCAGTTCACGTTGCAATTCCTGTGCCATAGTCGCACGACGCCGGGCGAGGAGTTGATCCACCGCAGTATCGCCACCCAGGGCATGCACCTCGTTAAGCAACTCGATTGCAAAGCGGTCGTACTGCTTCGGAAAGCGCTGTTCGGCTTCCTGGGTCAACTCGTACAGATGGGATGGCCGTCCCACGCTACGCCGCAATCCTGTGATCTGGACGAGCCCTTCACGTTCCAGTAGGGCAAGATGCTGACGCACCCCCACAGCCCCAACTTGAAGTTGCTCGCTCAAATCAAGCGCCGTCATGGCCCCATTGCGCCGCAACAGGTGCAAAATACTATGACGGGTGGAACCCTGACTTTTGCGTTCGACCATCATAGACACAGTGAGTACCAATTATGCGCTGGATGCAATCAGATCTAATGGATACGGTAGATCATACTATCATATCCCTTTTAGGAGTATAGCACCACAATTTTCGAACTGTCAAGGATTGAGCTGTGCTATAGTATTGTTGAACATGTTCGCCCAAACCAGAAAGCACTGTGGATATGAGCCGTGAGCAGATTCTGACGAACCTCCGCGCAAGTCTGGCCTCGAATCGTCCCTGGCTCGAGGCCGAAGCTGCCAAGGCCCCGCATACGCCGCCGCCTTTTGTGTTGCCGCCAAGTGATGATCTGCCGGCCCAATTTGCCGCCGAGCTCACCAAGCTCGAAGCCCGGGCCTATCTGGTTGCTGATGCCGAAGAGGCGCTTGAAGTGTTGGCCCGGCTGCTAGATGAGCGTGCAGCCCGCCAGGCCATCGCCTGGGATCTGGCCGAGATTGGCTTGCCTGGACTCGATGCGCTGCTGGGCCGGCACGGGGTGCAGGTGCTTGATCCCGATGTGCGCGGCGACGGGCGCAAGGATCAACTCCAGACCCTCGAACCGGCTCCAGTCTGCCTTTCGGGCGTCGCCTGCGCCATTGCCGAGAGTGGCACGCTCGTTTTGCGTCACGGCCCCGGGCGGCCGCGGCTGGCGTCGTTGCTGCCACCGGCCCATATCGCCATTGTGCGCCGCGATCAACTGGTGCGCGGACTCGGGGCGGCGCTGGCATGGCTGCGTGATCAGTACGGCACAGCGCTGTTTGATGAGACCAGCAACCTGACCCTGATCAGCGGCCCTTCCCGCACCGCCGATATCGAAATGACCCTTTCGCTGGGCATTCACGGGCCGCCCGAGTTGCATGTCGTGATTGTGTAGAATAGACCCGGCCTATGAAACCAACGATCTTTTTGACCCGTCGCCTGCCCGCGCCCGCTATGGCGATCCTGGAAGCCGCAGGCCAACTGAAGCTGTGGGACGAAACCGAACAACCGGTGCCCCGCGAGGTGTTGCGCCAGGGTTTGGCCGACGCCGCTGGGTTGCTCTGTCTGGTGACTGATCGCATTGATGCCGATCTCCTTGCTGCCGCCCCCCGGCTCCGGGTGATTGCGAATATGGCGGTTGGCTACGACAATCTTGACCTGACAGCCTGTACCGCGCGGGGCATTCAGGTCACGAACACCCCTGGGGTTCTGAACGAAACCACTGCCGATCTGGCCTGGGCCTTGATGCTGGCCGCAGCGCGCCGCATCGTCGAGGGCCAGAAGTTGATCGAATCAGGCAACTGGGGGCCATGGTATCCGCTGCAACTGGTAGGCGTGGATGTGTATGGATCCCGGCTGGGTGTGGTTGGTGCGGGGCGCATCGGCAGCGCTGTGCTCCGACGCGGCCAGGGTTTCGGCATGCAGCTGGCCTACCACAATCGGCGGCCAAGCCCCGAACTCGAAGCCCAAACCGGGGCGACCTATCTGCCCTTCGATGAACTGCTGCGTAGCAGTGATTTCATTGTGGTCACGGCCCCGCTGACCGAGCAGACCCGGGGCTTGTTCGACGCCCACGCCTTCGCCTTGATGCAAGAGACCGCCATTTTTGTGAATATCGCTCGTGGCCCGTTAGTCCGTGAAGCGGATCTGGTGGCCGCACTGCAGGCCGGACGCCCCCGTGCCGCCGGAATTGATGTGTTTGACGTCGAACCAATCGGCGCTGATCACCCGTTACTGGCGCTACCAAACTGTGTCTGCGTCCCCCATATCGGCAGCGCCAGCCTGGCCACCCGCACCCGTATGGCGACCCTCGCCGCCGAAAATCTTGCGGCGGTGCTGGCAGGCCAGCCCGCTTTGACTCCCGTGAATATGCTTGATGCCCATCGTGGATAATCCATGCCCCAACCGACACGCCCCGTTTATTATGGTCTTACCCTTGCCCTGGCCCTGATGGTGCTGGTGGGCTTCGTGCCCCACCCCGCACCCGCGCTACCCTTTAGGCCAACCGATCAGTTCCTCAGCGATCAAGCGGCCGCTTTGCGCCCCGAACAGCGTGGCGATCTGGCCCTGGCCGAACAGTGGGATCGTTACCAGATCACCCTGAGTTTGCTGCCCGCCGAACGGCGCGCCCGCGGCACCCTGCGCTTGACCCTCACCAATCGGACCGCTGCACCCTACGAACGGCTCTACTTCCGGCTCTATCCGAACCATGCCGATTATGGCGGACGGCTTGATGTGACTGGGGCGCGCATTGCGGGGCGACCGGCTGCTTCGGGAACCGAACAGCGTGATACGCTGATCTGGCTGGCCCTGCCCCAGCCGCTGGCCCCTGGTGCAAGCACGGTGGCCGAACTGGATTTTGTGGCCCGCACGCCCCGCAATGCGAGTGCCAACAGTTTTGGGGCCTTCAATCAGGAAGCCGGGCTCTGGTCGCTGGCTGGCTTCTACCCGATGCTGGCCCGTCAACGCGGCGCCGAAGGCTGGGATCGTCGCCCGCTCAGCAGTCGCGGTGATTTTGCCGTCAGTGATACCGCGCTCTATGATGTGACCGTCACGGCCCCCACGGGCTGGAATCTGGTAAGTACGGGAGTGCGGGTTGGGCTCGATCCCCTGAACGGGGGCCTGCGCCGCGAACGTTTTGTCAGCGGGCCACAACGCGAGTTCTACCTCGGTGCGACCAACGGACTTGATCAGGCTAGTAGCACCGTGGATGGCGTGCGTGTGGTCAGCCATTACCAACGCAGCAACCCCGAAGCCGGGCGACGTGCCCTGCAGTACGCCGAAGCGGCGCTGCGGGCCTTCAACCAGCGCTACGGTCAGTATCCGCTGGCCGAACTTGAGGTGCTGCAAGGTGCGATGACCACCTTTCTGGGTATGGAATACCCAGGCGTGGTGCTGATCGATCAGGGCCTCTATCGGCGCGAGGGTCGCCTGCTCGAAACAACCGTCGTCCACGAAGTGGCCCATCAGTGGTGGTACAGCCTGGTCGGCAACGATGCCCAGAGCGAACCCTGGCTCGATGAGGGCTTGTCCAGTTATGCCCAGGTGCTCTACTACGAGCAGATCGGTGCCCCCGAATTGGCCGCCGCCGAGCTCGAAGCCTACCGGGCGACCTACCGGCGGCTGCGTGAACAGGGCCGCGATGTGCCCTTGGGCACGCCCCCAGCGGGGTTACGGGGCATCTACGTCCCGGTCATCTACGCCAAAGGGGCGCTCTTCTTCCATGCCTTGCGCGGCCAGATTGGCGAGGAAGCCTTCGCCCGTTTCTTGAACCACTACTATACCCAGGGGCGCTACGGGTTTGCCAGCGGCCCCGACCTGTTGCTGAGCGCCGAAACAGCGTGTAGCTGCGATCTCGCTTCTTTCTATGCGGCCTGGGTCACCGATGGCACTAGCGTCCCGATCCCGTAACCACCAGCGTATCTGATGGCAGTAAGATCACCCCTATGCATACCAAAAACTATCCCGATGGCATTCTGACCCTCGACACCCAGCACATGGGCCGCACCCATGTGGTGGCAACGTACGTTTTGCTCGGTGACGAGCCAGCCCTGCTTGATCCTGGCCCCGCCGGAACGCTCCCGAATGTCGAAGCCGGATTGGCCCAGCACGACCTAAGTCTGGCCGATCTACGGCATATTGTGCTGACCCATATTCACCTGGATCATGCCGGGGCGACCGGGCCGATCCTGGCCCGCAATCCCAACATCCAGGTCCATGTTCACGTAAAGGGCGCACCACACCTGATTGATCCCTCACGCCTGATCAACAGTGCCGCCATGCTCTGGGGCGACCAACTCGAAACGCTCTGGGGTCGCACCGTACCGGTTCCGCCCAAGGTGATCACAACCCTGGTTGGTGGCGAAACTCTGGATCTCGGCGGGCGCACCCTCCGGGCCTTCGATGCACCCGGTCACGCCAAGCATCACCTGGTCTGGCTCGATGAGCAGAGCGGATCCGTCTTTGTGGGTGACAATACCGGGGTGCGTTTGCCGCTCGTCAACTTCACCCGGCCCGCCACACCACCACCCGACGTTGATCTAGAAGCCTGGGGCCAGACGCTTGACCTGATCGCCAGCCTTGATCCCCAATGGTTGATGTTGACCCATTTTGGGGCCTACCATGATCCCGAGTTCCACCTGAACGACTTTCGCGAGCGGCTGATGCGTTGGGGCGAACTCGTGCGCAGCGGGCTGCTCAGTGGGGCCAGTGAAACCGAACAGATCGCCGCCCTCGACCGCCAGGCATGGCTCGAGGCCGCAAGCCTTGATGCGGATCAGCGGGCCGCCCTGGCCCAACAATCGGGCTCGATGGATCTGAGTTGGCGTGGCATGGCCCGCTATTGGCAAAAACGCCTCGGCCTGTAACGAACGGGATCCCATCTGCCACGGATGGCCCGTCGCCCGCCTTCCAGGCATGCTATTATGCCCTGGCTCTATGAATTGGTTCTAGGGCCACAGATGCGGAACTGAGAAGCCGCGTCTGTCACGTGAGCGGAGGAGAGGAGAAGATCTGATGCGCGTGCTAATCCTTGGCGGCGATGGCTATCTGGGCTGGCCGACGGCGATGTATCTGTCGGCCCGCGGCCACGAGGTGACCATTGTAGATAATTTGGCCCGCCGTGGTTACGACAATGAACTCGGGGCCGAGAGCCTAGTGCCAATTGCGACGCTTCAGGAACGGGTGGAGATCTGGTATGCCCTCACGGGCCGATCAATCAATGCCCAGATCGGCGATATCTGCGACTATAGCTTCTTCGAGCCGGTGATCAAGAACTGCGGCCCCGAGGCGATCATTCATTATGGCGAACAACGGGCCGCTCCTTACTCGATGCTCGACCGCCGCCACGCCGTCTACACCCAGAGCAATAATGTGCTCGGCAATCTGAATGTGCTCTATGCGATTGCCGAACATGTGCCGGATTGCCATCTGATCAAACTGGGTACGATGGGCGAGTATGGTACACCCAATATTGACATCGAAGAGGGCTACATCACCATTACCCACAAGGGACGCACCGATACCCTGCCCTACCCCAAGCAACCCGGCTCCTGGTACCACGCCTCGAAAGTCCATGACAGCGTCAATATCCACTTCGCCTGCCGGATCTGGGGCCTGCGGGCGACTGATCTGAACCAGGGCGTGGTCTATGGAGTGGATACCGAGGAGATCACGCTGGATGAGCGGCTGCGCACCCGTTTCGATTATGATGCGGTTTTTGGCACCGTGCTGAACCGTTTTCTGGTGCAGGCAGTCGCTGGTTGGCCGCTGACGGTCTATGGGCAGGGCGGCCAGACCCGGGGCTTCCTTGATATTCGGGATACCCTGGCCTGCGTCGAGTTAGCGCTGCTCAATCCTGCGGCCCAGGGCGAGTTCCGGGTCTTCAACCAGTTCACCGAACAGTTCAACATCCTTCAACTGGCCGAGGCGGTGCAAACGACCGCGCAGCACCTGGGAATCAACGTGACGATTGACCATCTGCCCAATCCACGCGTCGAAAAAGAGGCCCATTACTACCACGCGGTCAATACCAACCTGCTGAGCCTGGGCCTCCAACCGCGTTTCCTGAGCGAAACGCTGCTCGAGTCGGTCATTCATGTGGTCGAGCGTTACAAGCAGCGGATCAAGCCCAACCTGATCCTGCCCTCGGTCAACTGGCGCGAAACCGGCAGCCCGTTACAGGCCAGGGTCGCAACCGCAGACTAAGCCTTGATGCGCCAGACTCGCCGGGCCAGGTGGTAGTAGTCAATCAACTGATCCATGGTCGCCTGCCACGAGCGACTACGGGCATGGGCCAGGCCCCGTTCGGCCAGCGCAGCCCGGAGGCTCGGGTTGGCCTTTAGTTGCGCAACCAGGAGGCCAAGCTGGGCCGGGCGCTCGGGATCAAAGAGCAGCCCGGTCTGGCCGTCATTGATAATATCGAGCACGCCCCCCGTATTAGCCGCGATCACCGGTACGCCGCAGGCCATCGCTTCGAGCGCCACCAACCCAAAGGTTTCGGTCGTCGAAGGGAATAGAAACAGATCGGCGGCACGGTAGGCGGACACCAGATCGTCACCGCGCAAATAACCCGGAAAGGTCGTCGGCGTGCCCCGAAAATGGCGACGTAACGTGTCATGGCTGGGGCCGCCCCCCACCATCGCCAGCCGCACCCCGGGCACACTGAAGAGGGGATCACGGATCAGTTCTAGGCGCTTTTCGGGCGAGTGACGACCCACATACAGCACCAACAACTCATCGGGGTGACCGCCACTCAACCGTTCGCGCAGCGCCATGTCACGCGGACCAGGGCTAAAGCGGGTCGTATCAATCCCCCGTTGCCACCAGCGCACCCGCGCAAAGCCATGCTCACGCAACTCCTTGAGCGTCGCCGTGCTCGGGCAGAGGTTCACATGGGCCTGGTTGTGCCAAAAACGCAGGTAGCGCCAGAGCAGCGGTTCGAGCACGGCTCCGCCGTAGTAACGGGCATAGCGGGGCACATGGGTATGGAACGAGGCCAGTAACGGCAGGTTCAGGCGGCGGGCGTAACGAATCCCAAACGGTCCCAGAAAAAAGGGCGAGGCCACGTGGATCAGGTCGGGCCGAAACGCCTGCAACTGCTCCCAGACGAAGCGCCGTGGGATGTTCATCCGCAACTCGGGGTAGAAGGGCAAGCGTGGCCCCCCTACCCCGACAATGGTTGCACCAGCATACTGTTCCGGCCCACCTGGTGGCCCAAACAGCAGCACGGTATGCCCCTGAGCCTGCAACCGTTCCAGCGCCTGACACAGAATCGTCACCACGCCATCAATTTTGGGCAAAAACGTCTCGGTGAAGATCGCAATCCGCATCACAGGTTAAAGCTACGATGAATCACCTGCACCGCGTGATCACCATCCTCGGGTGCAACAACCAGCGAAATGTTGTTCTCGGTACTGCCCTGGGCAATCGCAATAATGTTGATCCCGGCCTGGCCCATCGCCCCAAAGACCCGACCAGCAATACCGGGCGTGCCGCGCATGCCCGAGCCAACCACCGCCACAATCACGCAGTCAATCACCTCGATATGCTCAACCGCATGATCAGAAAATTCGCTCGCTAACTCGGCGCGCAAGGCACCCACTGCGGCGGCGGCTTCGGGTTCGGGAATGGCTAAACAGACACTCTGCTCGCTCGAAGCCTGCGAGATCAGCAGCACATTGGCCCCAGCGCGGGCGACCGCCCCAAAGATCCGTGCCGCCACCCCTTGCAGCCCCAACAAGCCTGGCCCGCCAACCGTCACCATGCGCACACCCTTGATCGCCGTCACCGCCTTTGCGGTGCCATCGCCAGGCTTGCCACTGATCAGCGTGCCAGGATGTTCAGGGTTGAAGGTATTGCGAATACGGATCGGGATCTGGCGATGCACTAGCGGGCGCACCGTTTTGGGATGCAACACATTCGCCCCGTAATAGGCCATCTCGCCCATCTCGCTATACGAAAGCCGGACCATGGTGCGGGCCTCGGGCACGACTTTGGGATTTGCGGTCAAGACCCCGTCAACCTCTTTCCAAAACCAGACCTCATCGGCATCGAGCGCATCACCCAGGATGGAACAAGAATAGTCGGAGCCACCCCGCCCGAGGGTCGTCACCACCCCGGTTTTGGTCGCCCCAATAAAGCCCGTCACCACCGGCACCGTACCCTGTTCGAGCAAGGGCAACAGGCGCTCCCGCGAGCGTACCCTGGTTTCGGTGGTCAGCGGCGAGGCCGCGCCATAACGATCATCAGTCACAATCAGTTCGGTCGCATCAACCGCAACCGCCGCCAGGCCACTACTGCGCATCGCAGCGGCGATCAAGCGCGCATTGATCCGTTCGCCTAAACCACTGAACAGATCAAGCGCCCGTGGGGTTAACTCACCCAGGATCGCAATACTGTGCGACAGATTGCTCAGGTAATCAAGCATGGCCCGCAGTTCAGGTTCGAGCGCGGCCTGCTCTTCAGGCGTCGTCAGGGCGGCGGCGGCCCGCATATGCAGATCGAGCAGGCGCGGAGCAACTTCAGCAGTTGCCCCACCGTCGCCGGCAGCAGCCGCTTTCGCCGCCGCAATCAAACTATCCGTCGTGCGCAGATCGGGGGCATTCATCGCCGACACCACAACCACAACCTCGTGCTCGCGGTGGCTTGCTGCAACAATTCGGGCGACCTGGCGGATCGCGTCAGCACTGCCAACCGATGTCCCGCCGAACTTCATCACGACACGCATACCATCCTCGTCTTACGGCACAATCAACACCTTACCGGCAGTCTGACGCGACTCAAGCGCAATATGCGCCTCACCGGCCTGCCCAAGCGGGTACTCACGGTCAATCCGAACGCTGAGCGAACCGTCGGCCAGCCAGCCAAACAGATCACCCGCCCGCCAGTTCAGTTCTTCGAGGGTCGCCACATGATGCCAGAGCGTCGGACGGGTCATGAAGAGCGAACCTTTGGCACTCAAGACCAGCGGACTGACCGGCGGCACCGGGCCACTCGCATTGCCAAAACTGACCATCATGCCGCGGGGACGCAAGCAATCCAGACTATCCTCGAAGGTGCTGGCCCCCACCGAGTCATAGACCACATCAACGCCACGCCCATTGGTCAACGCCCGCACCCGCTCCGGAAAACGCTCCCGCGTATAGAAGATCACCTCATCGGCGCCCGCAGCACGGGCAAGTTCGCCCTTCGCCTCGGAACCAACCAGCCCAAAGACCGTGGCCCCGAGCCGTTTGGCGATCTGCACCAGCAGCAGTCCGACCCCACCCGCCGCCGCCGTCACCACACAACTGTCACCCGACTTGAGCGGAAAGGTACTGAAGGCCAGATAGTGCGCCGTCAAGCCCTGGAGCATCAGCGCCGCCGCGACCTTCAGATCGACCTCGGCAGGCACGGCGACCAGCTTATCAGCCGGGGCCAACGCAAACTCGGCGTAGGAGCCCACGCCCGATGCGGTTGCCACCCGATCGCCCACCTTCCAATTCGTCACGCCCGGGCCAAGCGCATCCACCACCCCGGCAAACTCGCTCCCCGGCGTAAACGGCAGTTCGAGTTTATACAACCCGGTACGATGATAGGTATCAATATAGTTCAGGCCAATCGCCGCTACCTTGACCCGTACCTGCCCCGGCCCCGGCTCGGGCGCAAGCACCTCGACCAACCCCAGCACCTCGGGACCACCAGTGGCAGCCACCTGAATCGCACGCATACCTATTCTCCTTACCTTGCCAGCCAACTCTGGCTGCCGGACTCAACCTTGCGCCCTAGACGAAAGTCGGCCTATACTATAACAGCAAACCGTTCACCGCAAAGCATCTTCCAGCCTCTCCCTATCTCCCTAGGCTAAGGCGCGGCTAACGTTTGCCACCCTGCACCGCAGGGGCCAGCGTTGCCAGCCAATGCTGTGGTGTTCCCATTTGACACTGCCAGCAATGAGGTAGGGCCAGTGCGCACCCCCTACCGTCGCTTAAGGAGGTTCCGTTGCGCCTGGAGCATAGTCTGCCCCCAAACTACTTCAAGCGCTACGATGAGAGCGAAGACCGCCACTTCTACCTCTATCCCCGGCTTACGGCGCATCTTGACGAAGCGGCCTGCCTGGCGGTCAGCCAACTCTTGCGCGAATATCTGCCGCCCAGTGGGCGCATTCTGGATCTGATGAGTAGCTTCGTGAGCCACTTGCCTCCCGAGGTTGCCTACAGCGAGGTGGTCGGGCTTGGGTTGAACGAAGAGGAGTTGGGCAACAATCCGCAGTTGACCTCCACCCTCATCCACGACATCAATGCCCATCCCGAACTTCCCTTCGCCGACGCAAGCTTTGACGGGGTCGTCTGTACCGTTTCGGTGCAATATCTGACCAATCCGGTGGCTGTCTTCGCCGAAGTCGGGCGCGTCCTCAAACCAGGTGCGCCCTTCATCGTCACCTTTTCGAACCGCTGCTTCCCGAGCAAAGCCGTTCAAATTTGGGTTGCGACCAGTGATCGCCAGCACATGGCCCTGGTGCAACGTTACTTCGAACTTGCCAACTGCTTCGAGACGATCACCCCGCTGGATCGTTCCCCCCGGCCCTGGCTCAGCGATCCGCTCTTTGCCGTGGTGGGACGGGCACGCAGCAGCGATACACCGTAGGGACGCAACCATAGGGATGCAGCGTGATGCGTCCGTGCTGCGTCCATTCTCCAATCCAAAATCCAAAATCTAAAACCCAACATCCCGGAGCGCCTCATACGTCATGCGGTTGATCAGCAGCGGCCCTGCATGGGCTGCCAGCAAGACCAACTGCGGCCCTAGTTGCATGGCTGGTGCAACCAGCGCCACCGGCGCACTCAGGATCAGAATCAGGTGCAACATGCCCAGATCCACCGCTCGCAGCCGGCCACGCGCCGCTCGCACCAGCAGGCCCACCGTCAACAAGACGACCAGCGCGGCCCCCCAACGCCCCCGCGCCGACGTCTGGGGTTGCGCCGCAGCGGCCCCAAGCATCCCCACCAGCACCAGTTGCAACACGAGGGCGTAAGCGGCAAGGGCCGGAGGCACGACCATGCGGTCATTCGGATCAATCCGTGCTCCCAGCCATAAGGCGGTGGTTCGTGCCCCACAGGCCGCATCATTCGCCAGATCACGCAGCGGGCCATGCACCCCATTCACCAGCATGATCAAACCAAGTTCGTAACCCGCCAACAGCTTGGTCAAGCGATTCGGCGGCTGGCCTGTCGCCTCGGCCCCGTAACGCAATAGGGCGACCCAACCACACGCCTGCACCAGATCGGTCAAGGGCGGCAGCGGGCAACGTTTGCCCCAGCGATTGTAGACCGCCAGCAGCAGCAGGGCCGCCCCCAGGCTGGCTCGCCGGGTACGGTGCCGCCCCGGTGCAGCAATCACCCCATCAAGTGCCAGACTCGTTGCCCCACACGCCAGCGCCAGCGCCCGGGCCTGCGCCGGACTGATCGCCCCCCGCACCAACGGATAGTGCGCCCGCAGCGGCTGAGTGCGGTCAAGTTCCAGATCACACAGATCGTTATCCAGATAGACTGCGCCATGAAATGCTGCGGCGACCCCGACCAAGCCGACGGCCCGCCGCAGGTTCAGGGTCGCATCAGCGCTCGCCGCCCCTTGCAGGGGCAGAACCAGGCTTGCCCCCAGGGCCGAAAGGCGCACCAGATGATAGAGATCAGCGCTCAGGTTTGTGACTGCAGCCTGGTTCAACAACGGCCATTCCAGCTAGACAGTTGCTCCACAACTCTACAGCGCTCCAACTCTACAGCGCTCCAGACCTACGGATTCAGGGCTACCACCGTTGCACTCGCCCCATAGACCACGCGCTCACTCACATTGGTGGCTCGGTCGGCGATGCGCTCGAAATTGTGGGCAATAAACAACAGATCAACCGCCCGCTCGGGCATGGGATGGTTGACCAAATTCAGGGCGAGATCGGCCTTGACTTGGCGGTACTGACGGTCAATCTGGACTTCTTCATCGGCTACCGCCAGCGCCCCAACCTCGTCGCCGACATCGAGTGCCGTCAAGGCATGGCTAAGCACGGTATGGGCATCATACCCGAGTTGGATCAACTCAGAAGGCGGATTCAGCGCCACACTGCCCTCGGGGCCAGCCACCAATTTAGCAACCCCCTTGGCATAATCGCCAATCCGCTCCAGTTCGCTCGCCGTGGTAATCGCCACCAACAGGTTGCGTAGGTCACGCGCCACCGGCTGTTGCAGCGCAATCAGGGTGATCGCCCGGTCTTCCAACAGGTGCTGAGCCTGATCTATCGCCCGGTCATCGGCCACCACCTGAGTCGCCAACTCCCCATCCTGGCGCGCCAGTGCCATTACCGCCCGCCCAACCGCAGTCAAAACCAGTTCGCTCAGTGCGTGCAGATCACGGCGGATTCCCGCCAACTCATCATCAAAGTGCGCTCGAACCCGCATAACACACCTCCTCGTGTGATTGGGTGAGGATAACGTCCTCTCGTAGTGTACCCACAATTGGCATGCCTACGCAGTCCACAGATCACCACCTAGATAGAGATTTATTGACGGCCCGTGGTTATGGGTAAGCCATGCCCAGCTTAAAGCAAGTGCCATTGCATGCCGCAAGACTATGATCGGCAGGCCAGCGGTACAGCAAGAAGCCAGTGCGATCACAGCGCCCTCCCATGTCATTCCGAACGCAGTGAGGAATCTTCGCTGATCTGCTATGATCCTCGGAATGAAAGGTATGCTTTAGCTTCAAAAGGAAGTAGCACCTCAAACTGATCGAGGTGCAGTTCTAGCCAGACATGCCAGAAGGCCGCATCCTGGTGTGCCGACGCCAGCAAGGCCAAGCTCTGGGCCGCCTGCTGATAGGCCTGATTGGCCTGGGCAAAGTTGGCCTGGGCCACCCACGAATTGCCCCGCAACCGATGGCGGGTCGCCCGTTCCAACCAATCCTCGGCAGGGGTCTAGGCCAGGGCTTCGGCATAGGCCTGTTGGGCAGCCGCGTGCTGCTCAAGCCGGGCGAACGCATGCCCCTGCAAGGTGTACAACTCGGCCCGCAACGCCGACGGACGCGCCGCATCGAGGCTTCCATGGGGCAGCGCCAACAGCGCCAGGGCTTGCTCACTAGCGGGTTCCATGCGCGCTTCCGTCAAGGGCAACCCAAACAGCGCCAGGTTCTCGGGTACGGTAAAGCCACGGCGACCATCAAGATCCAGACCATGGGTGCGCCAGTAGCTCAAGAATGGCTCGCACACCAGATGCCCGGTCTCGCTAAAATACTGGCAGCCGGACTGGCTCGTCGTCGCCGCCTTCGGCTCTTGCTCCCAGGGTCGCCCAAGCTGGCGTAGCCGATCATCACCGAGCCACCCTAGCAAGACATCATAGGGCCGGGCCTTGTCGGGATGCAACTCGAAGCGATTGCGCTCAAAGGGCTTCACCAGCAACTCGCGGTCACCAACCCGTTCCATGCGGGCTGGCCCAATTGGGAAGCCAAATACGGGCAAGCCCCCATTCTGCTGCCAATACTCGGCAAACCGCCCCTCGATACAATCGGGCACTTCACCAAAACACAGCCGACTTTGGGCAGTCGTGATCGTGGCTGGCATGACCGCCAACCCGATCAAGAGTGCAACCCCTAGCACTCCAATCAGACGCATGCTCCGCGACATCGCACACCTCCTTGCACTAGGACACCACCCAGCCGCTCCTAGCGTACGCCAGGCAGCGTTTCGAGATCGTTTGGGCAGGAGGGCGAAGATCGAGGAGCCGTAGACCTAACTCCGGCCTGGTCTAGAAACAGACGGCGGCACACAAAAACCCGCCGACCAGATTAGCGGCAAGCGCGCCACTGGTCGGCGGGTGCGGGACGAGCACCGATAGAGGGTAACTCGACTACTCGGCAGGACCCTTCACCGCATCTTTGAGGGTGCTACTGGCACTGAAGCCAGGGGTCTTGGTAGCGGGGATCTGAATCTTGTCACGGGTCTGTGGATTGACCCCCTCGCGAGCCTGGCGCGAACGCACTTCGAAGGTGCCGAAACCGGTCAAGGTCACCTTCTCGCCCTTGCGCAGTTGGTCGGTAATCACTTCCAGAGCCGAATCAACGACCAGTTTAGTTTCCTTCTGCGAAATCCCGGCTTTTTCGGCAACCGCCTTGATAAAATCAGTCTTCTGCATCGGTGCAGTCCTCCTGCTGCATGTGGACTTTAACCCTTCGGGACGCAGTATACCGCACTTGTCAAGCCCCCTGGCGCATTACGAAGCCCTAGACGGCCTCTCAGAATTTCCAACCCTTGTTTAGCGCATCAGGAAGCCATGAAATTATCGTACACTTGTACGGATTTTGTGCTTCATCGGCGCACAAGCGTGCGCTTGTGCGCCGATGGGGGATGCTGGGAGAACCATGTTCTCCCAGACCCTTGCCGCACCCCGCACGGATCGCACCGCACCCACGGACGCCAGGGTACCGATTGCCCCACACCCGCGCCGCACCGCCCACGCACGCCGGGGTGCCGATCGCACCGCCCGCGCCGCAGGGCCTGCACCGCGCCCGCAAGTGGGTCTGGGCACACAGCGTGCGCCCAGAATCCCGCGCGGGGGAACGTGCCGTGGGCACGTTCCCCCGCGCAAAAAAACGCCCACCAGACCGCAAGCGGGGCCTGGTGGGCGTCTAAGTTGCCAAGCAGTCTGGCTAGAGAGAAGGGGCGACCCCTGACGTCCGGCGGTTCACCGTGCTACTCCCAGACCCGACCTTGCCCTACTGTAACACTTCCCCCTCGCCTTTGAGTTTACGGGCGGACAGAAAAGATGTACGACACACGCGCAAAACCGCATTGGAACGCCTCAGACGTACAGCGACGTCACCCCCTCCCCACCTGAGGGGGAGGGGGCAGGGGGGTGGGGGGGTTCCAGCGCATCGCAATGCCCCAAAACCCGTGCGAAGCCCAAACGTTCTATCCGCCCTTGAACGCCTTTGAGAATAGGCCGTCAGGCCAAAACCGGGCTAGTACTTCTGGTCTGGTGCCAGGCGTATCACCACCCACTAAACGCCTGATCGTCCTCGATCCGCGCAAGGCGCTCGGCTAGCCCGGTATAGGTTTCGGGCCGTAGCGCACGCAACTCAGCCTTAACCGTTGCACTGACGTCCAGGTCTTCCACAAACTGATGGAGCAGTTCGAGGGTCAGTTCACGCCCTCGCGTCAGGCCCTTCAGCACTTCGTAGGGTTCGGGATAGCCTTCACGGCGCAGGATGGTCTGCACTGCTTCGGCCAGGACTTCGGGATGGGCCTGCAGATCAGCCAGCAGCCGGTCACGCTGCACCGCCACTTTGCCCAGACCGCGCAAGGTTCGCTGGTAGCCCAAGAGGCTGTAACCAAAGGCGGTGCCCAGGCTCCGTAAGACTGTGCTGTCGGAAAGATCACGCTGCAGCCGCGAAATCGGCAATTTGCGGCTGAAGTGTTCGAGCAGCGCTCCCGCTAATCCCAGGTTGCCCTCGGCATTCTCAAAGTCAATCGGGTTGACCTTATGCGGCATCGTCGAAGAGCCAACCTCGCCTGGGCGCGGAGCCTGCCGTAAGTAGCCGTCACTGATATAACGCCAGCAGTCCTGCCCCAGATCGATCAAAATCGTATTGGTGCGCCGTAACCCATCACAGAGGATCGCCAGACTATCATGTGGTTCAATCTGGGTGGTCAATAACACGGGATCGAGGTCGAGCGAACGCACAAACGCCTTCGAGAACCTCAGCCAGTCTACCTTGGGTAGGGCCGCCATCTGGGCCGCAAAGGTGCCGGTTGCCCCATTCAGTTTGCCAGTCAACCGCACCGCTTGTAGATCAGCACTCGCCCGGCGCAACCGCAAAAAGAAGACGTTGATCTCTTTGCCGAACGTGGTGGGGGTAGCCGCCTGCCCATGGGTACGCGCCAACATCGGGGTGGCCGCCTCGCGGGTCGCCAGTTCGCGCAATTGGGCCAGAATGCGCCCCAGGGCTGGCAGCAAAACAAGGTCGCGGGCGTCACGTACCATCATGGCATAGGCCAGATTGTTCACATCCTCCGAGGTGAGAGCAAAATGAACCGCCTCTTGCCAAGCTTCCAGACCCATCGCGACCAAGCGCTCGCGCAGCCAATACTCTACCGCCTTCACATCATGATTGACCTTGCGATCCCAGGCATAGATCGCCAGGGCATCGGCATCTGTAAACTGGCGATAGAGGATGCGCAGACTGGCCTGTTGCTGGGGATCCAGCGGCGGAACAAAACCAATACTCGGTGCCCGCGCCAGAAAAATCAGGTATTCGATTTCGACCCGTACCCGATACCGAAACAGGGCCGCCTCGCTAAAATAACTCGCCAGTTCGGCCACCTCCGCCCGATAGCGGCCATCGAGTGGCCCAAGCGCAGCTAGTTGATTGATTGGGTCTGTCATATTATCTTCCTACTGACGACACAACGTTAGCAGCGTAACTTCGGGCGGGCAACCAAAACGCAGCGGCAAGCCACCCAGGCCCCGACTCACATAAACCTGGGTTGGCCCAACCTGCACATGCCCCGCTGGGTAGTCCCAGCCATGGCGCGGCAAGCAACAGGCCCCTAAGCCCGGCAAGCTCAGGTGGCCGCCATGGGTATGGCCCGAAAGTTGCAGATGCACCCCATACGCTGGAGCCAGATTCGCCACATCGGGACAGTGGGCTAACAGCAGCCGGAAGGCCCCGCTTGGTGCGCCTGCAAAGGTGGCCTCGAGATCAAGTGTCCCCTCCCACAGATCGTCGGCACCCGCAATCACCAGGCGGGCAGCCCCCAGGCCCAGACTGCGATGCTCGTTGATCAGCAGATCAAAGCCGAGCAGATCCAGCTCGTGGCGAATTTCGGGAATACCTTCCCAATAATCATGGTTGCCAGGGACGGCAAACCGGCCCAAGGGGGCTTCGGGCAGCCCGGCCAGCACATCACGGATCGTCGGGATGGCTTCTTCGTAACTGACGACATCACCGGTGAGCACCAGCAGATCAGGGCGGGCCTGGGCGAGTTGCGCCACGGCCCAACGGGTATTCGCAAGCGTATAACGCATCCCTAGGTGCAGGTCGCTCAACTGACCAATGCGCAGCCCATCAAGTTCAGGCGGCAGGTTCGGCACCGTCACCCTGATCTGTTCAAAACGGGGCATCCGAGGCTCGTGGAGCAGAGCGTAACTCGCCCCAACCGTCCCAAGCGCCCCGAGCGTTGCCAGGGCGGGCAGACCCCGTTGGGCCACCGCCAGGGCCGCAATGGTTCCACCGACCGCCGCCGCACCAAGCCAACGGCGTGAATAACGAATTTTGTCAGGCGAAGGATCAAACCGTCGCCCACGGGCAGGATTGGTTGAAGGTAAAGTTGTCATGGGGTTGGGTAAGTTTCAGTTCAGATGCATCCATTCAAAACGCGCCGCTGGCAAGCCGCCGCGCCGCGTTTACCTTGTTCAGTATACGCCACAAATATACCAGGACACACCTGAGAGACGCAGGGATGTGACGTACGCGCATCGCGCAATGGGATACGTGATATCCCCACGGAGGGCCGAAGCATTCGCCACTGGCTGGCCGGTTGCAAACCCGATCAATCTATGCGAATGCTTCGGCCGTACGTATGGAGACCATCGGATCGTCGCCCGCCCCCGTCGCCCGAATCCGTAGGGGCGACCCGACGTAATCGCCCTGGGCAGCCACAGTGGGCTGCCCCTACGCGGAATCGTGCAAAATGTTACGCCGCTGACCCCGAATATAAGGGAGGGCCGCAGCATGCTGCGGCCCTTCGATCACTGCACATTCCCGATCCTACGCACTGAGCGGCGGATAGGTCGTTGGGGCAGGCGAGCGATGCGTCAGCGAGATGATCTCGCCGCTGAGTTGCTCGTTGATACCGCCCAGGAGCAGGCGCAATAGGTTTTCGAGGTCAGCAATCTGGCTGGTATGGAAACGATGCAAGATGCGATCAAGATCGTCACGGCGGGCCTGCTCGACCCGGGCCAAGCGCTCTTTGCCATGAACCGTCAAGGTCACCTGCACCACCCGCCGATCTTCAAGATCACGCACCCGACCCACTAAGTGGTCGTCAATCAGCCGATCAACAATCCCGGTCAGCGTGCCTGCCGACTGCTGGGTAATCTCGGCCAGTTCGCTCATGCGGCAGGTGCCTGCATCGCGGATCGCGAACAGGGTCACCATCTGAGGCATGGTCAGGCTGATTTCGGGCCGATTGAGGGTCTGGAGCAACTGTTTGTGGCTTTGCCAAGTAATCTGACGTAACAGATCATCAATCGTCGCAATGTAGCTCGTGCGGGGTTCGAGATCGTTCATCAGGGCCTCCTGTACAGGTGGCCGGTGGCGGGTCGCCTCCGAAGCGCCGTCGGTCCCTGAGCTATAGATTATTCTTGCAAAGAACATTTTAAATCATGATTATATTATCCTATAAACAACAAAATGTCAATGAAATGCACAGAACTTCCCCCAAATTTGCAAAGTCCGTCTCCGACGGCGGGGTGTAATGCAGCTGCGCCGCACCCCACCAAAACCTAGGACTCGCCCAACGACGTTGCAACAGCCCTGCTTCGCTTCCCATGCACAGCCCGCAGGCTTGTGGTACAATGCCCCAGCGGGTAGCAGGGTGCGCGGGCACTCATGCTGCCTTGAAGTATGCATTGACGCACCTGCGGAAAGATGGTATAATCCTTGTTCGCAGTTGGGATTAACCAGCATAGTGCGATCACACGTCAATGGCGTCGTGTGGCTTCTGATCAGCGGAGTTGCTTATCAGGTGTTCGCCGTTGCGGGCTTCGGATCGCCATACGATGGTCGTTTTGTTTCTCGCCAGCCGTTCAGGCCGCCCGAATGTCGGGTTGCTGCCGATGACCGGCAATTTCTGTTTTCTGCTCCATCCACGCTGGCCCGGTCGCGTCGTACGCCGCAGTCGTAAGACCCCTGGGAGCTTGGCCCGGGGCTTGACGACGACACTAAAGAGGTGAGTATGCCCCCGTTGATTGAGTCCGTGGTGCTCCAGCCTCTGATTGCGCCAATTGAGTCGGGCGTGAATGGGCGGGGTCGCCGGATTGAGCGCCGCTCGTTCGCCCGCATTCACGACGCGATCGAGGTTCCTCGCTTGATCGAGACCCAAGTCAACAGCTTCGATTGGTTCCGCCGTGAGGGTCTGCGTG
This sequence comes from Oscillochloridaceae bacterium umkhey_bin13, assembly GCA_048381555.1. GTDB lineage: Bacteria > Chloroflexota > Chloroflexia > Chloroflexales > Chloroflexaceae > Viridilinea. The sequence continues at coordinate 48,102 of JBLWKA010000008.1, read as the reverse complement.
AACTCTTTGAGGAGATCTCGCCGATTACGGACTTTACCGGCAAGAACCTCGAGCTCCATTTCCGCGATTATGTGTTTGGCGAACCACGCTTCGATGAGTTTCAGTGCCGTGAGCGCGATTTGACCTACGCTGCCCCGCTACGGGTCAATGTTGAGCTGCGCATCCTTTCGACGGGCGAAATCAAAGAGTCCGAGATCTTTCTTGGCGATTTCCCGGTGATGACCGATAACGGTACCTTTATCTATAACGGGGCCGAGCGTGTGGTCGTCTCACAGTTGATCCGTTCGCCTGGGGTCTATTTTAAGGATGAGAAGGATCCGACCTCGGGCCGGGCCCTCCATTCGGCGAAACTGATCCCTAACCGCGGAGCCTGGCTTGAGTTCGAGACCAATAAGCGCGATGTGGTGAGCGTGAAGGTGGATCGCAAGCGCAAGATCCCGGTCACGATTCTGCTGCGGGCGATTATGGCCTGGCAGGCTGATGAGCATGGCGAAGGGCGCTGGGTGCCCGATAACGAGCTTGATCAGCACGGGCATAATGAGCAGATTATCGAGCGGTTGCGCCATGTTGATACGGTCAACGAGCACCCCTATACCCAGGCCACGCTCGATAAGGACTCGTCCCACAATAGCAAGGAAGCGCTTATGGAGCTGTATAAGCGCCTCCGACCTGGTGATCCGCCCACGCTCGAAAATGCGCGCTCGTTGATCGAGTCGCTGCTCTTTAATCCGCGGCGCTATGACCTGGCAAAGGTCGGTCGCTATAAGCTGAATAAGAACCTCTGGGAACGCGACCTGCGCCGCGATGGCACTTCGGAAGCGCCTAGTATGGCTGTCCGGGTGCTGCTGCCCCGCGATATTTTCCGGATCGTCGAGCAACTGATCCAGCTGAATAATGGTCACGGGCGTGCCGATGATATTGACCACCTCGGCAATCGGCGCGTGCGTACCGTCGGCGAATTGATCCAACAGCAGTTCCGGGTCGGTCTGCTGCGCCTTGAGCGCGTGGTCAAGGAGCGGATGTCGCTCCAGGATTCGGATAGTGCGACCCCCAACGGCTTGATCAATATTCGGCCCGTTGTCGCCGCCATGCGCGAGTTCTTCGGTGGTTCGCAGCTGAGCCAGTTTATGGATCAGACCAATCCGCTGGCTGAATTGACCAATAAGCGCCGCCTCTCGGCCCTTGGCCCCGGTGGCCTTTCGCGTGATCGCGCTGGCTTCGAAGTGCGTGACGTTCACCATAGCCACTATGGCCGGATCTGTCCGGTCGAGACCCCGGAAGGGCCGAACATCGGGCTGATTGGTACGATGTCGACCTTCTCGCGGGTTAACGAGATGGGCTTCCTCGAGACACCCTATCGCAAGGTCTATAATGCGGTCGAGAATACGCCGGTCTGGCGCGAGCGTGGCCTGCTCTTGCGTGATGTGCGTGACCTGCGCACCGGCGATCTGATTGCGGTCAAAGGTAGTCGGGTTGATGAGGCGACGGCGCGCCGAATTACGATTGGCCTGCTCCGTGGCATGATCCTGCGCGAAGATGTGACCAATCCCGAAACTGGCGAAACGATCGCCGAAGAGGGCACTGAGGTCAATCGGGCCCTCGCCGAACAGATCGCTAATCTGCCCCTGAAGTCGATCCGCATTAAGCCCGTCGTTTCGCAAGAGGTCGAATACCTCAGTGCGGACGAGGAAGACCGCTTCGTTGTGGCCCAGGCCAATGCGCCAATTGACGAATCGAACCGCTTCTTGCAGTTGACCGCCTCGTGCCGCTTTGCCGAAAAGTTCGTGCAAGAGCGGGTTGATCGCATTGACTATATGGACGTGTCGCCCAAACAGGTGGTCAGTGTCTCGACGGCGCTGATCCCCTTCCTGGAGCATGACGATGCGAACCGCGCCCTCATGGGTTCGAACATGCAGCGTCAGGCGGTGCCTCTGCTTCGCCCCGATGCCCCAATTGTGGGTACCGGTATGGAGCATCGGGCCGCCCGCGATTCGGGCCAGGTGGTGGTGGCCCGCAAGCCCGGGGTGGTGCTGTCGGCGACCGGCGACCGGATTGTGATCGAAGAAGATGATGGCTACGAGCGTGAGTATCGCCTGCGCAAGTTTATGCGCTCGAACCAGGACACCTGCATCAATCAGCGTCCAGCGGTAATGAAGGGCCAGCGCATTAAGGCTGGTGATGTGATCGCTGATAGCTCGTCTACCGATAACGGCGAACTGGCCCTTGGTCAGAATATTCTGGTGGCCTATATGCCCTGGGAAGGCGGGAACTTCGAGGACGCGATCCTGGTTTCCGAGCGCCTGGTGCGTGAAGATATCTTTACCTCGATCCATATCGAGAAGTATGAGGTCGAGGCCCGCGATACCAAGCTTGGCCCCGAAGAGATCACCCGCGATATTCCGAATGTGGGCCAGGATAGTCTGCGCAACCTTGATGAGCGCGGCATTATCTATGTTGGGGCCGAAGTCCAACCCAATGATATTCTGGTCGGCAAGATTACGCCTAAGGGCGAAACTGACCTGACCGCTGAGGAGCGCCTGTTGCGGGCGATCTTTGGCGAGAAGGCCCGCGAGGTCAAGGATAGTTCGCTGCGGGTACCCAACGGTGTGCGCGGCAAGGTGATTGATGTCAAGGTCTTTTCGCGTAACGAAGGGGCTGAACTGCCCGTCGGGGTGAATCAGACCGTGCGCGTGCTGCTCTGCCAGAAGCGCAAGATCAGTGCTGGCGATAAGATGGCCGGACGTCACGGCAATAAGGGTGTGGTCAGCCGCGTGCTGCCAATCGAGGATATGCCCTTCTTGCCCAATGGCCGCCCGGTTGATATTATCCTCAACCCGATTGGTGTGCCCTCGCGGATGAATATCGGCCAGATCCTCGAGACCCACCTGGGTTGGGCCGCCGCCCGCCTTGGGTTCCGGGTCGCGACCCCGGTCTTCGATGGGGCCAGCGAGGATCAGATCAAGGATCACCTGGAGCGAGCCGGTCTGCCCGGCGATGGCAAGGTGACGCTCTATGATGGGCGTACCGGCGAACGGTTTGATCATCCCGTCACCGTGGGTTATGCCTATATGCTTAAGCTAGCCCACTTGGTCGAAGACAAGATCCACGCCCGCTCGACCGGCCCCTACAGCCTCGTGACCCAGCAGCCGCTCGGTGGCAAGGCCCAGTTCGGTGGCCAGCGCTTCGGCGAAATGGAAGTCTGGGCCCTCGAAGCCTATGGCGCAGCCTATATCTTGCAAGAGATGCTGACCGTCAAGTCGGACGATGTGGTTGGCCGGGTTAAGACCTATGAAGCCATCGTCAAGGGCGAGCCGATCCAGGAAGCCGGTGTGCCCGAAAGCTTCAAGGTGTTGATCAAGGAACTCCAGTCGCTCGGCCTCAGTGTTGAGGTGTTGAGCGAGGACGAGAAGCCGGTGGAGTTGACCGACGATGTGGACGGTGATATGGCCGCCCTCGATGGGATCAACCTCAGTGGGATGGAGCGCGGTGAGTTTTAAGCCGCGTCGTCAGACTCCGAGCGGAGGCCACCGGGTTGGCCGGGCCTCCGCTTGGGTGTGTGTGGTGATCGCGGCACACTGATCGCGGTGACATCGGGTGCAAGAGGAGTGTATGACGACTGAAACCACCCAACCTGCGCTGCGCATCGTGCGATCGACGGATCATCTTGACCTCGATCTTGAGGCGTTGCAAGGGCTCTGGAGTGAGCAACAGTACCTAGTGCTTAGCGAACAGACCCGGCAGTTGATTGAGTTCACCGATGGAGTGATTGAGGTACTGCCGATGCCGACCGAAAAGCATCAGGCGATCTCCCGCTGGCTCTTCTTGGCCTTGTTCACGTTTTTACAACAGCTTGGTGGCACGGTCTTCTATGCACCGCTGCGCCTGCAGATTCGCAGTGGCAAGTTTCGTGAACCTGATCTGCTGGTGATGTGTGCCGCTGCTGATCCGCGGCGCCAGGATGCCTATTGGCTCGGAGCCGATCTGGTGGTTGAGATCGTGAGTCCTGATCGCCCAGCCCGCGATACCGAAGAGAAGCCCTACGACTATGCCGAAGCCGGGATCCCGGAATATTGGATTGTGAACCCCCTGAACGAAACGATCACGGTCTTGGTACTTGAAGCGGCCCAGTATCGTGAGTTTGGCGTCTTTCGACGGGGCGAACAGGCTTGTTCGCACCTGCTCGACGGTTTTTGTGTGCCGGTTGACCCGGTATTTGACGCTCGCTAGCTCTTCACCCCGGTGATGTAGCTCAAGAGGAGTGAGCCTCCATGCTCGAAATTAACGACTTTAACGCCATTCGGATCAGCCTGGCCTCGCCTGAGGATATTCGCGGTTGGTCGCATGGTGAAGTCACCAAACCCGAAACGATCAACTATCGCACGCTCAAACCTGAGCGTGACGGATTGTTTTGTGAGCGAATATTTGGCCCCACGAAGGATTGGGAGTGCTACTGCGGAAAATACAAGCGCGTCCGTTATAAGGGCGTGGTTTGTGATAAATGTGGCGTCGAGGTCACGCGGGCCAAGGTGCGGCGTGATCGCATGGGCCATATCAATCTGGCCTCGCCGGTCAGCCACATCTGGTTTGTGAAGGGCACCCCTTCGCGGCTGGGCCTGCTGCTCGATATTAGCCCACGCAACCTCGAGCGGGTACTCTACTTTGCTTCCTATGTGATCATCGAGGTCAAAGAGGATCTGCGGATCTTTACCCGCGAGCAGATCCAGGCCGAGTATGCCGAAAAGCGCGAAAAGGTGCAGCGCCAGGCCGAAGATAAGCGCATCGAACTGAATACGCTGCTGACCCAGGATCTGGGGGGCATGGAGACGGCCCAGGTCAGTACTCAGCAGCGCATTGACGAAGATTATCGCCGCCTGCGCGATGAGATCGCTAACGAGGCTGAGCGGCTGCGTGAGCGGCTCGAAGAGCTTGAGGCCGCAGATGAGGATATTGTCTTCCGAGGCAATGCGATTGCCGAAGAGGGCGAGCCGATCAGCGAACGCTTGCTTGAGCAGCTCGACGAAATGGTTGACCAGGAGCTTGATGCCCTGGAGGCGCGGCGCACCCGTGATATGTCGGACGCCGAACTGTTGACCGACGCCGAGCGCGAGCGCAAAGAGCAAGAAGCCAACCAGGAGAAAGAGAAGCTGCAGGAGCGTTTGCAGCGCGAACTGGACGGCCTGGTGCGCGAAGAGAAGGACAAGCTCGATCAGCTTGATGGCCTGAAGGTCACCCGCATCCTGAGCGAGATGGAATACCGTCAGTTGCGTGATACCGCCCCTGGCGTGTTCCGCGCCGATATGGGCGCGGGTGCGGTGCGCGAACTGATCGAGCGCACGGTTGATCTGGGCAAATTGGCCGAGGATCTGCAACTCGAAGTGCAGACCACTCAGGGCCAGCGCCGCAAGAAGGCGACCAAGCGCCTGCGGGTGGTGGAAGCCTTCCGCAAGAGTGGCAACAAGCCTGAGTGGATGATCCTGACTGCACTGCCCGTGATCCCGCCCGACCTGCGCCCGATGGTGCAGTTGGACGGTGGCCGCTTTGCGACCAGCGACCTCAATGACCTCTACCGGCGCGTGATCAACCGCAACAATCGCCTCAAGCGCTTGATGGAACTAAATGCGCCCGAGATCATCGTGCGCAACGAGAAGCGCATGCTCCAGGAAGCGGTTGACGCCCTGATTGACAATGGGCGGCGCGGCCGGGCGGTATCGGGCAAGGGCAAGCATCGCCTCAAGAGCCTGAGCGATATGCTCAAGGGCAAGCAAGGCCGCTTCCGCCAGAACCTGCTGGGCAAGCGCGTCGACTACTCGGGTCGCTCGGTGATCGTGGTTGGCCCGAACCTGGCCCTGCACCAGTGTGGTCTGCCCAAGAAGATGGCGCTCGAGCTGTTCAAGCCCTTTGTGATGCGCCGCCTGGTCGAAAAAGGCTTTGCGCACAATATCAAGAGTGCCAAACGGATCGTCGAACGGGTCAAGCCCGAGGTGTGGGACGTGCTTGAAGAGGTGATCAAAGATTACCTGGTGCTGCTCAACCGTGCCCCATCGCTGCACCGGCTCTCGATCCAGGCATTCGAAGCCAAGCTGATCGAAGGCTCGGCCATCCAACTGCACCCGCTGGTCTGTGCCGCCTTCAATGCCGACTTCGACGGTGACCAGATGGCCGTCCACGTGCCGCTGTCGCGCAAGGCCCAGGAAGAAGCCCGCTCGCGCATGCTGAGCAAATACAACCTGCTCAGTCCGGCCCACGGCGACCCGATCATCACGCCCTCGCAGGACATCGTGCTGGGCTGCTACTACCTTTCGCTGGTTAAAGAAGGGGCCAAGGGTAGCGGCAAAAAGTTTGCTTCGGTAGACGAAGCCATGCTGGCCTATGACAAAGACCTGGTAGACATCCAGGCTCCGATCTGGATCCGCATAGAGGGGGAACCCCAGGGTAAGAACGACCGGGCCGATAAGACACGCATCTTGCACCCGGCAGCCGATGGCACGCCGCGCATGCTGATCGAAACCTCGATTGGGCGGGTGCTGCTCAATCAGCAGTTGCTGGCCCCGCTGCGCTACCGCAACCGGGTGATTGACAAGAAGGGGCTGAAGGAGATCATAGCCGACTGCTACCAGCACTTCACCAACCTCAAATACCTGACTGACGATATTCTGTCCGCTATCCGGGCCGAGCATGGGCCGAAGTCGCAGCAAGAACTAGCCCGTATCTATGGCTCGGAGCAGACCGCGCTCCAGGCCGACAAAATCAAGGCGCTGGGCTTCAAGTATGCCACCCTCGGGGGTATGACGATCGGGATCAACGACATCGAAGTGCCCGATAAGAAGTACGAGATTGTAGGTTCGGCTGAGGCGATGGTTGCCGATGTCGAGAAGCAGTTCCGGCGCGGGCTGATCACCGAAGAAGAGCGCTACCAGGAAGTGGTGCGGATCTGGCAGGAGGCCACCAAACTGACCATCGGTGCCGTGAAGGAGAACATGAACCAGCACGGTCCGGTGGCAATGATGTCCACCTCGGGAGCGCGTGGCAATATCAACCAGATCTCGCAGATGGCCGGGATGCGTGGCCTGATGTCCGATCCGACGGGACGGATCATCGAACTGCCGATCAAGGCCAACTTCCGCGAGGGCTTGTCGGTCTTGGACTACTTCGTCTCGACCCACGGTGGCCGCAAAGGTCTGGCCGATACCGCACTGCGTACCGCTGACGCGGGTTACCTGACCCGGCGGTTGGTGGACGTAGCCCAGGACGTGATCGTCACGATCGAGGATTGTGATACCGAAGATGGCACCTGGCTGCACGCCGCCGATGACGACGAACTGATGGAGCGGCTCCAGGTACGGATGGTCGGACGGGTCTTGGCGGCCCCGGTCTATGACCCGGCAACGGGCGAATTGCTGGCCGACCGCAATACCGAGATCGAAGACGATGTGGCGGCCCACCTGACCGATCACAACGTTACGTCAATTTACGTCCGTTCGACCCTGAGCTGCCAGGCCGAGCATGGCATTTGTCGGCTCTGTTATGGGCGCAACCTGGCGACGGGCAAGCTAGTAGACATTGGCGAAGCCTGTGGCATCATTGCGGCCCAATCCATCGGTGAGCCAGGAACCCAGTTGACGTTGCGTACCTTCCACACCGGTGGTGTGGCCTCGGCCGACGACATCACCCAGGGTCTCCCCCGGGTGCAGGAAATCTTCGAGGCCCGGGTGCCGAAGGGCAAGGCGTTGCTGGCCGAAATTGACGGCGTGGTTCAGATCTCGAAGGATGACGAAGGGGTACGCCAGATTCGGGTCGTAGCCTCGGAGATCTACACCGACGAGTACCTCTTGCCCAAGGGCTACGAAGTCATGATCGAGAACGAGGTCGAGGTGGCCGAAGGGCAATTGCTGGCCGAGAGCACACGGGCTGGCGAGCCGGCCATTCATGCCCGTCTTGCGGGGCGGGCCTTCGTAGCAGGCGACAAGATCGTGGTCAGCCAGGAGGATCGCGAAGAGCGCGAACTGGTGGTGCCGCATACGGCCCGCATGCGGGTCGAAAGTGGTGAACGGGTCGTGGCCGGTCAGCAGTTGACTGACGGCAGCGCCAACCCGCAGGAACTGCTTGATCTCCAGGGTAAAGAGGCTGTCCAGCGCTATCTGGTTAACGAGGCCCAGAAGGTCTACCGCAGCCAGGGCGTGAACATCAACGATAAGCATATCGAAGTGATTGTGCGTCAGATGTTGCGGCGGGTACGGATCGAAGAGCCAGGTGATACCGGCACGCTGCCGGGCGAATTGATCGAAGCTGCCGAATTCCGTCGTCTCAACAACGATATCGTGAGCCAGGGTGGTGAACCGGCCACAGCGGCGACCGTCCTGTTGGGCATCACCAAGGCCTCGCTCAATACCGACAGCTTCCTCTCAGCGGCCTCGTTCCAGGAAACCACCCGGGTCTTGACTGACGCCGCAATCAACGGCAAAGTGGACTACCTGCGTGGCCTGAAGGAGAACGTGGTCATCGGCAAGCTCATTCCGGCCGGTTCGGGGATCGAAAAGCGGCTGCTTGATGGCAGCAAGCGCGAAGATCTGGTTGGCGAGATGGCACGCATGATCGAAGAAGGACAGCAGGAGGCCCAGCCAACCGAACGTACCCCCGAAGAAGTGCGCCGAGCTGAGGCGCTGCTCGGCCTGGTTGACCCCGAAGGGGCCCCGGCTAGCGATGAGGTCGAAGAGCGATTGAATGCCCGCTTGCTCGATATCCTTGGTGGGACTGGCCTGGACATGGACGGCGAAGACGGCCTGCTGGACGAAGCCGAGGGGCTGGAGGATGAAGGCGAGGAATAAGCTGAGCCACGGCCTAGGATGAACTACATTCACCCTAGGCTGTGGCTTCTGTAACGTTGTAGAGCTGTGCATGAATTGTACACGCTTTAAAGGTGGCACAGTATGCTCACCGCATTTGTCCTGATCACCTGTGAGAGCCAGCGCATCGGTGAAGTGGCCCAGGCCGTGGCCGAATTGCCCAATGTAGCCGAAGTCTACTCGGTGACGGGCGACATGGATATTATTGCCGTATTGCGCATGCGTGAATACGAATCGTTGGACGAAGCGGTTCCGGGTGGCATCGCACGGATCGCTGGCGTTACAGGCACGCGCACCGTGCTGGCCTTCCGTCGCTTCTCGCGGCGTGACGTAGAAGCCAGCTTCGATCTTGGATTGTCATGATCGGTATGTGCAATGTGGCGGCAAAGCCGCCACATTGCACATACCTTACGGGCGTACCATAAGCAGTGATTTTCCGCTTGACATGTATCGGGTGCGTATGGTATTATACGCACACCAGTTCGGATCGAACTCCTCACCTGTTCGGTACGTGTGTCGGAAGCATTTACGTGTGAAGAGGAGGCCCCACTATGGCGAAGGACTTAAACAAGGTGCAATTCACGGGTCATCTGGGCGGTGATCCTGAGATGCGCTACACGGCGCAGGGCAGTGCCGTGACCAACTTTCGGGTGGCGAGCAACCGTACCTGGAAAGATCGCGACGGTACGACCCACGAAGATACCGAGTGGTTCCGCGTGGTAGCATGGGACAAGTTGGGCGAAATTTGTAACCAGTACCTGACCAAAGGCACCCGGGTCTACATCGAGGGTCGCCTGCAGACCCGCAAATGGACAGATCGAGACAATGTCGAGCGCTACACCACCGAGGTTGTAGCTCAGGATATGATCATCCTGTCGGCCCGCGGTGAGCGTGGCCCCGTCCCCGACCACGAGCCCAATGAATACGAAGAGCCGGTCGAGGCCCCCGTTCGGCGGGCACCGGCCCCCCCTCCGGCCAATGGCGGTGGACGGGCACCGGCGGCGGATCCCGCAAATCGTGCTCCAGCGGCTCCGGCGCGTTCACGCAACCAGCCCCAACCCATCGAAGCCGGGGATGACGATATTCCGTTCTAGCCTGCACCTCGTATAATGAACAAAAAGCCTGATCAGAAGTAGCCTTCTGGTCAGGCTTTTTGTATTGGGCACTTGTATCTTCCATCAAAGTCGGCCTGGAAGAACGTGGTTCTCCCAGAAGCCCTGCTGTGAGTGGCGCTTGTGCGCAGCTCACAGCACATTAAACTCGTTCCACCACTACAAACAACCCCAAATACACCACCGCTACAGCTACGATCAAGGGGCCAAGTGCAACCAGGCCCAGCACGCCTGCGGCAATCCCAACTGCCCATGGAATCAAGGCCGCACCAAGATTGGCAGCAGCAACCTGAAGCCCGATCGCGTTAGCCGCATGATCACCACCAATCCGTTCAGCAGTGGTGCCGATGAGGGCCGGGAAGATCGGGGCTAGGGCCGCACCCAAGAGTAACATGCCCGTGATGCTGGCCCACGGCGCGGCAATCAAGCCAATCAACGCCGCTCCAGCCATTGCGCCCAGGCTGCCCGCCCAGAGCAGTTGCTGCGGACTGAAGCGGTTGGCAACCGCCCCTGCCCCGAAACGCCCCAGGGTCAGCCCACCCCAATAGAGCGCGACCCACAAACCGGCCGTGGCGGGATCAACCCCACGCCCCAGTGTAAACAGGGTATAGGCCCACTGACCGGCACTAACTTCGAGGCCCGTGTAGAGCGCAAAGAGCAACACGCCGAGCCAGACTTTAGGCACGCGCAAGGTCGTACGCAGACCGACGGCGCTACGCACGGCATGGCGTTCGGGAATGGGTTGGGCAGCCCAGCGTCCCCGGCTCAGGAGAAAGGCTAGTGCCAACAAGAGTTGGGCCCCACCTACCAACAGGTAGCCGAGTTGCCAGGGATGTCCGCCTGCCAGAATCGTGGTCATCAGCAAGGGGCCAGCCGTGGCCCCTACCCCGTAAAAGGCGTGCAACCAGGTGAGCACCCGGGGACTGGTGGTGGCGGCTGCATAATTGTTCAGGCCGCCGTCAATACAGCCACCGCCCACCCCAAGCAGCAAGGCTGCCGGAAGGAGCAGCCACCAATTGGGGAGCAACGCAAAACCGAGTAGGCTCAGTGCGGTGGTTGCCGCAGCGGCGGCCAGCAAGCCGCCCACCCCTAACTGGTGGATCAACCGCCCACTGAAGACACTTGCGGTCATAAAACCAACCACACCCGCCATCAACAGGCTTCCGAGGGCTTCGAGTGGCACCCCACGACTGGCAGCCAACGACGGCCAGGCCACACCCAACAGGCCATCGGGTAGCCCCAGGCTAATAAAACCGACGAACATCAACCCGATTAAGACCGCCTGCCCCGACCGTTGCGCCGCTTCACGTTGCAGCGGTTCTTGCTCGACCATGTGCTACCCTGATTCTATACCATCGTCGTTTTGGGCTGCGATTCCCAATTCGCGCTGTGCTCTCTGGATCTCTGCGGTAATGATCAAAGATCCGTATCGCTAAGCCTATACGCTGAACATCGCTCTGTCATCAGCGTCGTGACCGATCTTACACGAGGAGTTGTCTATGCCCATTGATGATCCACCAGCAACCATCATCACCAGTGCGCGTCTGGATCTGGTACCGCTTACCGCCGAATGTTTGGCGGCCTGCCTGGATGATCAGCGTGAACAAGCTGCTGGGCTCCTTGGAGCTTCCTTTGCGACTGAATGGTGGGAGCAGCCCGAAGTAATGAGCCTCCGTTTAGCAACGTTGCGCAACGATCCGGCCCAACTCCCGTGGCTGATACGGGCGATTGTGCGTCGCACTGACCGGCTGATGATTGGTCATATTGGTGGCCATGATCGCCCTGGGGCTGCCTATCTCGAACCGTATGCACCAGGTGGTCTAGAGTTTGGTTATACCGTGTTTGCGCCTTATCGCCGCCAGGGTTATGCCATCGAGGCGCTAGGGGCCTTGATGGATTGGGCCGCCGCCTTAGGCGTACCATCCTTTGTGTTGTCAATCAGTCCAACCAATCTTGCCTCACTCGGCGTAGCCCGTCATTATGGCTTCGAACCAGTTGGCAGCCATCATGATCCTGTTGACGGACTCGAACTGATCTTCAGGCGCATGGCATTATAGTTGCTTTACTACCCGAACCATTTGCGACATAGATGGGCCTGATCCGCCCGAAGCTTTCCCGTATCTGGTGGGTTTATACTTCATGACACATTGGGTCATGATTTACCCCAACGAGGAGGCTTCCGCATGACCGCCGCTGAACTAACCCGCGATGTCCAGTACATCACCGACCACAACCAGACCGTGACCGCCGTCGTGATCGCGCCCGATCTCTGGTCCAAACTGCTTACCGCGCTCAAAGATGCCGAATTGAGCGAAATGGTTCAATTGCTGAACGAACGGATGAGCGTTGGTCCGCTCAGCCTGAATCTACTCGAAGCTGAGTTCGCCGAGAAGGCGTTCTAAACACCAAAAGACCAGGGCGGCGGGAAAAACCCGCCGCCCTGGTCTTTTCTTTTGCTAGGCAGTAGCGAGGCTTACTTAACTACTTCCAGGCCAGCGGCGCTCCAGCCCTTGAACGAGGGGGTGAAGGCACGAACGTTGGTCAGACCGACCATATGCAGGGCGGGGGTCGCCAACGAGCAGCGCAGGCCCGAGGCGCAGGTCAGGACGACGGTCTGGTCGGTCGGGATCTGATCCAGATTTGCCATCAGGGTGCGCACTGGGATGTTGACCGACCCGGGGATATGGCCTTCGGCAAATTCGCTCGGCTCGCGCACGTCAATGATCGTCAGGTTGCCCGCATCCATCATTTCCTGCAACTTCTCGACCTTGGTGACCCCAAAGTAACCCTCGGGCATGTTGACCAGGAACTTCTCAACTTCAGCCAGGACGACCGGATCAACGTCGGGGGCACCAACCACAACCGTCTCGACCAGGTCAGTGCTGACCGGCAGGTCGGCCGCCGTCCAACCCTTGAACGAGGGGTAGAAGTCGCGCACATTGGTGTAGCCAAGCATGCGGAGGGCGGTCGTCGCATACGAGGCCCGCAAGCCCGAGGCACAGGTCATAATCACGGGGGTGTCAGTCGGGATCTTGTCGAGGTGCTGGGTCAGGCTACGCAGCGGGATGTTGATCGAGCCGGGGATATGGCCTTCGGCAAATTCACTCGGCTCACGCACGTCAATCAGCAAGGGGCTAGCGTTATCCAGTAGCTCCTGCAAGCCTTCGACCTTGGTGATGGCATTGAAGTTGTCGGGCAGACTGGCCAGATAGTCGCCAGCCACAACTTTGATGTCGGTGGCGGGAGCAGCGGGCTGTACCGGTATTTCGACCGCGACCGGGCCAACGGGCTGGGTCTGGGTGGCAGTCTGGGCACAGGCACCAAGCGACAGGGCGAGAATGGCGATCAGGGCGAAGAGTGCGGTGAGGCGGCGGGCGTTCATGGTGGAACTCCTTGTGATCCTTGGAAATCAAGGATGATGCAGATAAAGATGACGCGATGCGGTCTAGGTTTCGTTATTGTGTCACCGTGAGCGTAGTGAAGACTCTGGTGTTACCCGTTCAGATTCCTCGCTGCGCTCGGAATGACAAGCCTGCGATCTAACAGATATTTGCTTTAACCTGATGGTGGTGCTTCCGTTTCCTGCGCAACGGGTGCGATTTCGGTCGCGGCAGCCTGTTCGGCCAACCATTTGGCGTGTTCCAGGCGAGCGTATTCCTCGCTGACGTAGCCGGTCGTCATGGCGGGCAAGGCCCCGTAGACCAGCGTGAAGTAGACGTGGCCGATCATCAGGACGGTGATGGCGACCATGGACAGGTCATGCACCATCGCGGCGATCGCCATGCCTTCGACCCCCAGGATCGGTTTGCCAAACCAGAGCGCGAAGCCCGAGAGGGTGATCGCTACAAACGATAGGAAGGTTCCGGCGTGGTGCAATTTCTGGCCCGCGTTGATCCGTCCCTGCGGCGGCATATCTTTGGCGTGACCCAGAAAGTAGGCCGGAGCTTTAATCAGCCAGCGTAGGTCGTCACGGGTATAGCTAAAAGGCTCGGTCAAGAGGCGGCGCAGGTGGCTGCGGTTGAGGACTGCGTACAGGATGGGCGCGGCCAGAAACAGGATGGCCCCTAGCCGATGCAGCAGCCGCGAGTAGCCGCCCGCCGCCAGGAAGCCTAAGGGCATCCAGAGCAGGGCCAGGCCCGTGACCAGCAGGATCAGCACCGAACTGGCCCCAAACCAGTGAACAAGCCGCTCGGGGAAGGTGTAACGCAGAATTTTGCGGCCCTTTGGCCCTGTGACGGGCGCACTGTGCGGGCGGCGCTGGGTTGTGGTCGTGGTTGTCATTGCGATGGCCTCTCGTCGGCTGGGGGCGTTTCAACCGGTTGCTCGGCTGGCTCAGTCGTAGCAGGCTGCACCGGCAGTTCGGCTGCGATTGGCTCCACCGATAGTTCGGCTGCGGTTGGTTCAGTTGGCACGTCAGCCACGGGCGACGCGACCGGCACTTCAGTGGCGGGTTGCGCTTCTAGTTCGTGCAGTTCGCGCCGATGGTTGCGCCGGGCAATCGCAAACGCGCCCGCCGTGACCGCCAAAGCTAACCCGGTGATCCCGGCACTAGCGGGCTTGACCACATCCTGCCAGAGTCGCACACTCGCCGGCGTTGGGCGCGGATTGAGCGGTAGGCCCACACTTTCGGGGCTAAAACGCATCACAGTCAACAAGCCCAGGCCGCCCAGTTGCACATCGCCATAGACATAGGTCGGGTGGCGTGAATCGTTGTCACAGCCCAATAGACATGTGGCCCGCGAAAGCATTTCGTCGCGGGGGCCGATCTGCAAGGCCCGCGAAGGACAGGTCTGGACGCAGTAGGGTTCGCCGCCTTCGGCAATCAGGTCGGTGCAGCCTGAGCATTTCGAGACCCGCCCGTTCACGATTTGCGGGATGTCAAACGGGCAGGCTTCGACACAGTAGCCACAACCGCTACAGGCATCTACGTTCACCGCCGTCAGGCCGTGATCTTTGTAGAGCGCCCCGGTCGGACACACCGTGACACAGGCCGCGTCGTGGCAGTGGAAACAACGGCGGTGCAGGAAGGTACCTTCGAGTTGGTTGCCCTCACCGCGTACCTCTTCGCTGATCGTGATGTAATGCTGAGTATCGGCAAGTTCGTTACCGGTCTGGCAACCTACGACACAGGCGGCACAGCCCAGGCAGCGCTCCAGATCGAGCAGGATGGCATAGTCTTCCATGTTAGCCCTCCTCCACAATCCGTACAAAATTGATCCGCATGCCTGCCCCACCACTGATCGGGTCAAGGGCGTAGCGCGTCTGGAGCACCGTATCGCTGGCACCTTTGGCGTGGGCAAGGCGCATCTGGGGGGCGCGGTGGCCGAAGCCATGCACCATGTAGACTGCATCGGTTCTAATCCGGGGCGTCACCTTGAGTTTGATCGGCCCTTCGCGTACCCCGTCCTGGTTTTCGAGCATCACGCGCTGACCGTCACGCAGCCCCTGCGCCGCCGCATTCGCGGGGTGCAGCCACAACTCGTTCTCGGCAAACAAAGCACTGAGCTGCGGTGTGTTCTGGGTGCGTGCAAAGGTGTGGACGGGATGCCGCCCATAGAGCAGCCGGAAGAAGCCTGCCGGGGGTGGCTCAACCGCTTCGTACTGCGGGATCGGGTCAAAGCCAGCTTCGGCCAAAACCGGCGAATAGAGTTCGATCAGACCACTCGGGGTCGCAAACGGCG
This sequence comes from Oscillochloridaceae bacterium umkhey_bin13, assembly GCA_048381555.1. Taxonomy (GTDB): domain Bacteria; phylum Chloroflexota; class Chloroflexia; order Chloroflexales; family Chloroflexaceae; genus Viridilinea. Next base: position 32,466 of record JBLWKA010000008.1, on the reverse strand, counting down.
AGGTATCACCCCAATCTTCGAGGTAGGGTTTGCCCTTCTGGACCGCGATGCCACCTTGCTCACGCAGCTTATTCAGGCTCAGGCCAATTGATTGGAGCCGCGTATTCAAATATTGCTCGGCGGTCTCCCAACTGAAGTAGGCACCGAGGCCCAGGCGCATGCCCAGTTCGCGGGTCATCCACCAGGCTGGTTTGGTGTCACCAAGGGGTGGCACAGCCGGCTCGCGGATGGCGATATAGGGCGTCTTGTGGCTACAGGCCCACAGTTCGTCGTAGCGTTCCAGGTAGGTCGCCTCGGGCAGTACCACGTCGGCCCATGCCAGGTGATCCTGGGGCAGCACATCAATCGCTACCACAAGATCAAGCGCTTCGAGGGCTTGTTTGGTGCGCGGCAGGTTGGGCACGGCATGGAAAATATTCGAACCATAGACGATCAGGCCCTTGATCGGGTAGGGATCGCTGGTAATCATGGGTTCGAACAGCTCTTGCATCGCGGTTGCGCCACGCAGGAACTTGGTACCAACCCCATCAGCGCGGGTCTTGCCAGTGGGTCCAGGAGGCAACACGGCCTCCTCGCCAGGGGCAGCACCTCAGCCACCGGCCCCGCCGACGACGGCATAGGGTGGATGGGGATGCTCCTCAACAAACGGTGCCCGACTGAGGTAGAGGCCACCGGGGCGACCATAGGCCCCGAGCAGGGCGTTGATGATATAGACCGCGCGCATACGCTGGGTATCGTTGCCATACCAGACGACATGGCGACCGGGCATAATCGCGGCCTGGGGGCTGGCCTTGCCAAGGGCGCGGGCACTGGTACGGATCGCCTCAGCCGAGAGTTCGGTGATCGGCGCAGCCCATTCTGGGGTGAAAGTCCGCACATGCTCGGCGAGTTCGTCGAAGCCCTGGGTCCACTGCGCTACATACGATTCGTCATACAGGTTCTCACTAATCAGGACGTTGATCCAGGCCAGCAGCAGCGCGGTATCGGTGCCGGGTTTGATTTGCAGCCACTGCGTCGCCTTCATCGCGGCGGTCGAGAAGCGTGGATCAACCACGATCACTTCGGCCCCACGAGCGACGGTATCGGCAAAATCCTGCATCAAGGTATTGCGCGAATCTTCGCCAATATGCCCACCAATCAGGGCCACGGCGCGAATCCGATCCCAATCTACGGGTTCGTGGTTGCCAATCGGTCGCCCAAAGGTAAGTAGGGCGGCCTCTTCGCGGGGGCTGGTGCAGAGCGACATGCTGGGTTTGGTGGCATTGGGTGAACCCCAGGCTTGGGCCAGATGATCGGTGAACCAGTGGTCGCCGGTGGTATGCCCAATAAAGGCGACCGACTCCTGACCATACTGATCCTTGATCGCCAGCATCTTCTGGGCCACCAGGTCGAGGGCTTCTTCCCAACTGGCTTCGCGGAACTGCCAGGTGCCACGCGGGCCGGTGCGGATCAGCGGCTTGGTCAAGCGGTCAGGATCATTGAGGAAACTGACCCCACCCTGGCCACGAGCACAGAGCATGCCCCGGCTCTTGGGATCGGCAGGGTTGCCATCAATCTTGATCACCTTGCCGCCGACGCTTTGCACAATAATGCCACAGCGCCAGGGGCACATGTCGCAATAATTGTAGGTGATCGCAATTGGCCCACGCCGTCGCCACGAACGGGCGGCGGGACGCGGGCGGGGGGCACGAAAGGCATCGCGGGGGGCAGCCAGGGCGGCCGCACCGGCGAGCGAGGTGCGTAAAAAGGCGCGGCGACTGAGACGAGGGGTTGAAGGTGCCATAATCGTTAATGCGAGCTTCCAAACTCGTTGGCGTTCTGCGCTACCGTGGCGAGCATACGCTGCTCGCGGGCCATGGCCCGGTTCATAATGCAGAGCGCCGACGAGAGCCACTCTTCGTCGAGGCGTTCGGTGGGAATGCTGGTGCAAGCCCCGGCTTCCCAGACCCGTTGGCGGTATTGGCGCTGCTGGTCAGGCAACAGGGTCATGACCCGGGCGCTGGGGTAGACCGCAAAGATCGCCCGCACCAGATCCGGCGTTCTCGCGCCGACCAGTTGCCAATCGAGCAAGATTACATCGTCGTTGCCAAGCTCGGCGCGTTCCAGCAGGGCCTTGGCATCAGACACAATTACCGCATTGACCTCGATTGGCACCAGGCCGAGCGCCGCTGCGAGCAGCGTATCCAGCGTAGTTAACAAGGTCTGGTCGGGGGTTGCAATCAAGAGCCGCATACCACTGTCCTAGCGCGACGAAACATCCTGGTTGCAGGATACGGCGCAGGGCAGGTTAGGGCTATCAGGGGAAGTGTGATAATTCCGGGGAATTTTTCCTGACGCGTCTCGATTTTGGATTTTAGGTTTTGGGTTTTGGATTGCCGCGCTGGGCCGTCCAACGCCTAGAATCCCGTTGGGCCAAGCGGCATCATCAACGCTGGTTGCGCTTACGCGAGCAAGCCCCGATTGAGCGCATAGCGCACCAGGGCGGCGCGACTGTGCAGATCAAGCTTTTGCATCACGCGAGTGCGGTAGGTCTCGACACTTTTCGGACTGAGGCCCAACTGATCGGCGACTTCGGCGGCGGTATGGCCAAGCGCAATCTGTTTCAGGACCTCGCGCTCGCGTTCGCTCAACTGGTCGTAGGCATCCTGGGCCGGGCCGCCCCGCAACTGGTTCAGATAATCTTCGAGCACCAGCTTGGCAGCCGAGGGGTACAAAAAGGCTCCTCCGCTGGCAACGGTACGAATCGCACCGACCAGTTCGGTATCAATCGTAGACTTGAGCACATAGCCCGCGCCACCGGCCTTGAGCACCGGAAAGAGGTAACGTTCCTGGGCGTGCACAGTCAGGATCAAGACCTGGGTTGGTAGCCCGCTGGCCCGAATACGCCGGGTTGCCTCCAGGCCATCCATCTTGGGCATCGAGATGTCCATAATCACAATCGCCGGACGCAACTGCTCGGCCAACTCGACTGCTTCGGCCCCATCATTAGCCTCGCCAATGACACTCAGGTCGGGTTCGGCTTCAAGCATGGCGCGCAGGCCGCGGCGCACCACCGGGTGATCATCAGCAAGGATGAGGGTAATGGGGTTAGGGGTAGACATGCGTTTGTACTAATCCCCTCTTCTTCGAATGCGGATATTGCCAGGGCTAATCACCGTAGTCGCGGGTTGCCAAAATTGCAGACTGTTGATTTGCGAGTTCAAGAATAGTATCATCAGCCATGCCTGGTGTTTCTTCGGCAATGTAAAACACCGTATGACCATCTTTGCGCAGACGGTCAACGATTTGTTTATCTACTCCCTCATCAGCAAGAATGTTCATGCGGCTCTGTCCGAGGTGGGATAGATAATGTCAGAACGAAGTGTATCTGCTGCAAATGCAAATGCCGCAAAGATCGCTTCTTTAGTTAGCCGTGGATGTGTATCTAGGATTTGATCAATTGTCTCACCAGCGGCAAAACGATCAAGAATTGATTCGATAGTAATGCGGGTTCCTACAATGACAGGTTTGCCCATCATAATCGTCGGATCAGCGGTGATAAGTTTGTGTTTCATGCATTTTCCCCCTTCTACAGTATTGATCATCGTTCTTGGATCGGCACAATTGCCACGACCTGACTGCCCTGTCCCGGTTGGCTCTGGAGGGTCAGCGTACCGCCAATGAGGGCGAGCCGTTCACGCATACCGCGCAGCCCCAAACCATTGCCGACCACCTCGGGGTCGAAGCCATGCCCATTATCGCTGATCGTCAGGGTCAGGTGCGGCCCCTCATGCACGAGGTTGATCGTGACGGCACTGGCCCGAGCGTGGCGAGTAACGTTGGTCAGGGCTTCTTGCACCACCCGGAAGCAGACCAGTTCGATCTGGTGCGGCAAGCGCAATTCGCGCTGGTCGGTATGGAGACGTGCCCGGGCCGTACCAGCCGCATTAAACTCGTCTACGCGCCATTCGATTGCCGCAACCAGCCCCAGGTCGTCGAGGATGGTCGGGCGCAGTTCGAGCGCAACCCGGCGCACCTGTTCGAGTGCTCCGACGGTCAGTTCGCGCAGTTCGTGGGTGTGGGCGCGAGCGGCGAGCGGATCCTCGGCCCGTTCGAGCAGCTTGATCCGTACCAGCAGCGAGGTCAGGGCCTGGGCTGCTTCGTCGTGCAGTTCACGGGCGACGCGCTGACGCTCATCTTCCTGGGCGGCGATGATCGCCCGCGAAAGCTGATGCAGTTGGTGCGCATCGTGATCGAGGTGGTCGAGCATCTGGTTGAGCGTTTCGGCCAAACGGGCGAACTGTTCATCACTGGCCGGGCCAGGGTCGGCCCGCACATCGTGGCGACCTTCGCGCACCGCATCAACGGTCGCCTGGATGCGGTCAAGCGGATCAAGGGTCAGGCGGAGGGCCAGATAGTTGAGTGCGCCGCTCAGTAATACCCCGGCAGTCAAAAAAAGCCCGATCAGCCCATAATGAAACTCATCGGGGTAGGCCAGCACATGCCAGACCACCACAATGGTGCCGAAAACGGCCCCTAAAGCAATAATGAGCGAGTTGACAAGCAGGATGCGGGTGATCAAGGGCACCCGCCGCAACAAACTGGCGAGACTCGGCGGAATCAAGCGGGCCAGGAACGGGGTCGGTTTACGTTCAAGCACCATGGTAAGACCTTGGGTTAGGGATGGTTCAAACTAGCATGAACGTTTGCATGGCTGTATCGCTGCGGAGGTGTGGAGGTGTAGAGTACCGGACACGCGAGCATCGCTCACTTTAAAAACACGCTTTAGGCCTTGCTATTGTACACGAGCAATAAGCCCTATGGCTGTTGTAACATCATTGGGCAAGCCCCAAGTTTTGTTTGGTATGATTTGGCGGCTTCGCCGCACCACACTCGTTGCCGGATGCTGACAGTGCATCAACCCCACGACTCGCAATCACACTCGCCAATTGCTATACTGAACCTTAGGCGTGTTTTAGAGTCGGTCATTTCAGCTTGACAGTTGCTCCACAGCTCCACAACGCTACATCTCTCCAGCCTTCCAAACTGTCACGTGCATTTGAACCATGCCGTAGGAGTCAGTATCATCTGGGTCACGGAGTCACGTTGCCATGACGCTTCAATCGTTGCGTACGCGTACCCTGCTGGCTGTTTTGTTCACGCTGGCGGCCCTGATGCTGATCTTATTGGTTCTGGCTGCTTCGATTATTGCAACCAGTTTTGAGGAGGTCGAAGAGCAGACGGCTGCCGAACGGGTGCAGCAGGTTGCCAACGCGCTTGACAACACAGCGGCGGATCTTGGTCGAATCGCCCGCGATTATGCGATCTGGGACGATACGTATGCATTTGTGACAACTGCCGATGAGAGTTTTATTAGTCTCAATTTTGGCGACCAGACCTTTGTAGCCAATGGGCTCTCGTATGTGGCAATTGTCAATCCAGCGGGTGAAGCGATCTATCTGGCGGGCTTTGATCTGAGCAACGAAGTACCGATGCAAGCGCCCGCAGAGTTGCGGAGTTTCATTGGCCCGAATGCTCAGTTGCTCCAACACCGTGATGCTAGTTCGGCGCTGGCCGGGTTATTGGTACTCAATGAAGGCCCATATATCATTGCGGCGCATCCGATTTTGACCAGCCAGGGTGAAGGGCCGCCCGCCGGCACGCTGATTATGGCCCGGACCCTTGATGTCCTCGAAACAGAGCGTTTGGCGAGGTTGACGCGTCTACCCTTTACGCTGAACCGGCTTGATGATCCAACGCTGCCTGCGAGTTATGCCCCGCTGGTCGCAACCGTTACGGCAGGTCAAATGACCGCCCTGCAGGTGCTTGATGCTCAGTATCTGTTGAGTGCCCAGCGCTTGCCGACCCTGCTTGGCGGGCCAGATCTGTTGCTGACGGTCGAACTCCCGCGTGAGATCGCCCAACTTGGGCAGGCCGCATCACGTCAGTACACCCTCGTTTTGCTACTTGGCGGCGTGATCTTCGGGGGCGTGATGCTCTGGCTGCTCGAACGGCTGGTGCTGCGGCGCACTCTGGCTCTGAGTAGTCAAGTAGCGGCGATTGAAGCCAGTCGCCCCGGGGCACGGATCAGCCTGAACGGCGATGATGAGATCAGTCAGCTTGGTACGACGATCAACCAGATGCTTGAACGCCTGGCCGGTGCTCAGCAACAACTTGCCGCCAGTGAACAGCGCTACCGCCAACTCTTCAAACTCTCGCCTGAGCCGATGCTGGTGCATGATGGGCAACACATTCGTTACCTGAACTCGGCGGCGGCCGAACTGTTGGGCAATGGCGATCCGGCAGCCTTGGTGGGCCAGCCAGTCGATCCGGTCATTCTTGCGGTTACGCTGCATGATGATGGTAGTCCGGCCTTTGCTGACCGTCTGTTCACGTTACCTGATGGTGAGGTGATCGAAGTTGAGTTGGTGGCGCTGGGTTTTGATGACCATGGCACGTCGGTGACCCAGGTGATTGTGCGCAACATCACCGAACGCAAACAGGTCGAATACTCGTTACGAGCGGCGCGTGAAGCCGCCGACGCGGCCAGTCGGGCCAAAAGCCAGTTTCTGGCCACCATGAGCCACGAACTACGTACCCCGCTCACCTCGATTATGGGCTATGCCGAACTGGCCGAACGCGCCCTGAAATACAAAGATGTGCCCGAAGTTGTCCATGATTTGGGACGGATCCGTACCTCCGGATCCCATCTGTTGGCCCTGATCAATGATGTGCTCGATCTCTCGAAGATCGAGGCCGGACGCATGACGATCCAGACCGCTCGGATCAGTCTGTCCCCGCTGATCGAGTCCCTGCTTGCCACGGTGCGCCCGCTGGCCGAACGCAATGGCAATCGTTTGGTAGTCGAACTCGATCCGAATGCCGATGCGCTGGTGACCGACGAGTTGCGCCTGCGCCAGATTTTGTTAAATTTACTGAGTAATGCCTGTAAATTCACCCACGAGGGAACCGTGACGATGCTAATCCGCAGTGCTGGCCCCGATGCGCCGATCAGCTTTGCGGTGCAGGATACCGGGATTGGCATCCGTCCCGATCAACTGTTGCACCTGTTCGAGGATTTTGTGCAAGCCGATGCCAGCAGTACCCGCAAGTATGGCGGCACTGGCCTGGGTCTCGCCCTGAGCCGCCGCCTGGCCCATCTGCTTGGTGGCGAGATTGACGTGGTCAGCGAGTTTGGGGTCGGTTCATGTTTTACCCTGAACTTGCCGCGGGCAATTGCCGAGGGCCAAGCGCATGTGCCAAGCCTGCGGGTCGTTCCAGATCCCGCACCCTCAGAACCCTATGTGCTCGATTTGGCGGGAAGCGAGGGCCGGATAGTGCTGGTGATTGATGATGATCCCGCCGTGCGTGACCTGTTGCCGCGCATGCTCGCCCGGCCCAATCTGCATTTCGAGACCGCCACCAGTGGCGATGAAGGGCTTGATCTGGCCGCAGTGCTGCTGCCCGACCTGATCATTCTTGATGTGCTGCTGCCTGACCTGGACGGTTGGAGTGTGTTGCGCCGCCTCAAGGCCGATCCCGAGACTAGTCATATTCCGGTGCTGATGTTGACCATCGAACCTGATAACGAGCGGGGCTTTGTGCTCGGTGCGGTTGGCGTGCTCGATAAACCCGTTGATCTGGAGCAACTGGCCCAGCAGATCACCATGGCGCTCGACCATCGCCCCGAACAGCGTCAACTCTTGCTGGTCGAGGATGATGATGATATTCGGGGCTATCTGCGGCAGTCACTTGAATTTGGGGGCTGGCAGGTAGTAACGGCGGTCGATGCCGAAACAGCCCTGCACTATATGCATCAACACATGCCCGATCTGGCGGTGGTAGACTTGATGCTGCCTGGTATGAACGGGATTGACCTGATTGCGACGCTACGAGCCATGCCCAACGGCCAGCGCCTACCAATCATTGTGATCACGGCCTGTGACCTGAGCCAAGACGAACTGGCGGTGTTGCACCAATCGGTCGAACAGGTCTTACACAAAGGTGCCTTTCGTAGCGATGAACTGTTGCGGAGTACCCAGGCCTTGATTGGTTGGCATCAACAGGTGAACCAGGCCGAAGGAGGTGCGACATGAGCCGTCGGATCTTGTTGGTGGAAGATGATGAGCAGATCCGCACCATGGTGTGCACCTTCTTGCGCATGGCCGACTTCGAGGTCGTAACAGCAAGTGATGGCGTCGAGGCCTTATTGGTGACTCGCGAGGCCCACCCTGACCTGATTTTAATGGATATGGGTCTGCCCAAGTTAAATGGTTGGCAGACTATTCAGCGCCTGCGTGCCCGCCGCGACACGGCCAACATTCCGATCATTGCCCTGACCGCCTATGTGATGGATGAAGATCGCCAGCGTGCCTTGGCCATTGGTTGCAATGATTTTGAGGTCAAGCCGATTGATTTTGATCGCTTGCTCGGCAAGATCAACGCGCTGCTCTAAGCCCATTTTGGGTTTTAGCTTTTGGATTTTGGATTGCGCTGCAGGGCAGCACAAAGCCTCACGTTTCGGTAGGCAATGCGGCATCATCAACGGTAATTGCGCTAACGCTGTCATCACGCTACAATCTGCTACCACGCCTTCGCCATGCGTTCGTCATATGCTGCCTGATGCATAAGAAGGTTGTGCATGAGCGATCCTGATCGGACTTCCCAGCCACCCACGGCCCCACTTGACGAAGGCCAGATCCAGGTTTTGGTTGATTACCTGAACCAGCACCGCGACCAGATCAACATCGCAGCGCTGCGCAAACAATTGATCCAGGCTGGCCATCCCCAGGCCCTAGTAGATGAAGCCGTGCAGCGGGTGAATCCGTCGGCACAAGCCGGGGCAGGCAATGCGCTGGGCACATTTGGGCTGGTCATTATCTTCAGTATCGCTAATCTGATGTTCTTGCCGCTTATCAGCTTTGCACTCAATGATCTGGTGATCAGGTTGATCCCTGACTTCGGGCGTCTGCTTTGGGGGCCATTTCTCTTTATCTCGTCAGTCATCATTTTACCCTTGATCATCCAGATCGTGATTGGTGCCCGCATGTCGAATGGTCAAACTGGGATTATTGGCAAGGGCCTGTTGCTTGGGGCTGCGATCCCGCTAGGCATCTTTGGGGTGATTGTTTTCCTGTTTGGGGTCTGCTTCGCAGTTTTAGGGCTCTTTGAAGCCACAATCCTCTAATCCGCGCAGGCTACCAGCCTGGCCGCTCGGATGCCTGTTGGCGCTGCTGGGCCTAGTGCTGGCCTGTAATCTGCTCGGGTTGGGGGCGATTCTGGTTGCGCGGGCCGGTTTGCCACGTTGGATCGAGATCGCTGGACCAACGGCGGTTGCCTTGCTGGTGCCTGGGGCGATGCTTGGCGCGGGTCTGATCGTGCGCCACCGCAATCCCTATGCCGCACGGGCGCTGCTCTGGGGCTTCCTGCTGACCGTGGTGCTTGGGCTGGCGCTGACCCTGCTGTTTAATCTGCTCGATTATGTTACGCTTACCTTGCCGTAACCCGATGCTACCCGAAGCACCCGCGCAAATCACACCCTGAAGCGCCTATGTTCCCTACGTTGCCAATTGGCCCCTGGAATGTCCCCACCCACGATCTGTTTTTGGGGTCGAGTTTGTGCGGGGCAATCAGGTGGTTTGGGAAGGCTTGACCCGTTCGCAGATCTTTTTGATCCCCACGACCGCCCTGTTGGTCTTCTACTTTATGCGCCAATGGCGACGTGGGGCCTACCGCTTGCCGACGCCACCGCCGCTGACCCGTTCGCCTTCGTAGGGACGCAGCACGCTGCGTGCCTACGCTCGTAATGCGGTATCATCAACGGTAATTGGTCTAAAGGAGGTTTAGATTGACGATTGGGATGCCTCTGCGTGGTGATCGGGTCACGTTACGTCAGTGCGTTTTGCCCCCACTGCCACCACGAACAGCCCGAACGCCCTTTGGCTCAGGTGCGCCGTTTAAGTGGCTACCTGTCGGCTGAACCCGATGGCACGGTCTGGCTGGTGCGCGGCTGCCCCGATCACGGCATGGTGCGCACGCTCTACGACGAGTCGGCCGAATTGTTGGCCTATCTCGAACAGTGGACGGCACCAACCAAACGCCATACCCCTGACCTGTTTGGCAACTTCGATCCGGTGCCGGCGGCTTATTTGCGCGGGCTGGGCGAGATGCAGACCCAGCATACCTGTATTCTGCTCGAAGATATTGAACTCGGCTGCAATCTGTGTTGCCCGAACTGTTTTGCGGCCAGTTCGCCCCAGTTGCGCGGAATTGTGCCGGTAGACGAGATTCTGGCGAATGTGGATACGCGACTCGCTCGTGAAAATGGGCGGCTCGATGTGTTGATGCTTTCGGGTGGCGAGCCAACCATTCATCCCCAGCTTGAGGCGTTGATCGAAGCCCTGATTGAGCGTCCGGTTGTCCGCATCCTGCTGAATACAAACGGGATCGAACTGGCCCAGAATGATCGCCTGCTGGCGCTGCTCCAAAAGCATCGCAAACGGGTCGAGGTCTACCTGCAATTTGATGGCTTCAAACTCGAAACCCATCGTTACCATCGCAGGGCCGATCTGCGCAAAGTCAAACAACGGGCGCTCGAACGGCTCAGTGCGGCGGGCGTGTTTACGACCCTGACCATGACCGCGACCCTGGGGGTGAACGACGACGAAATTGGCGCGGTGGTGCAGTATGCGCTGGACACGCCGTTTGTGGGTGGGGTCAGTATCCAGCCCCAATTTGGCAGCGGGCGCAGTACGGCGCTTGATCCTACCAACCGCCTGACCCATACCGGCGTGCTGGCGCGCTTAGGCCCACAGACCCAAGGGGCCGTGACCTGGCAGGATCTGACCGCGCTGCCCTGTTCGCACCCGCACTGTTGCTCGGTGGGCTATCTGATCTACACCGACCAAGGTGCATGGAAGTCGCTCTGTGCGATCATCGGCCACGAACAACTCAAGGCGCACCTCGATCTGGTGAGCAACCGAATTGTTGATCCCGAGCTATCGGCGCAACTCCGCGAACTGGTCAAAGAATCGTTGCTTGGTTTGTTGAGCGAGCAGAGCAGCCTGAGCCATCCGCAGATTGGCGAACTGTTCCGCAACGTCTGTAGCGCCTGCGACCTGGGTTTAAGCACCCTGATGCAACTTGCCGGCAGCGCGGTGTTGGGGCGGCAGGACAAATTGCGTGAACTACTGGCCCGCCGGGTCAAACGAATTACCATCAAGCCGTTTATGGACATCAACACCATGCTCGAAGAGCGCCTGTTACAATGTTGTGTCCATGTTGGCACCCGTAGCGAAGCGGACGCCCACCAGTGTGCGCCCTTCTGCGCGGCCCAGGCATGGCCGGCGCTAAGTCGCCAGAAACTGAGTGAACGGGCCGGGCGGGGCAGTGGGGATGCCAGAACGTCCATCCCACTTATCTAAAGCTTCGGAGGGTAATGATGACAACCCGTACTATCACCGTGACTCTTTCTGAGCCGCTCTTTTTACAGTTAGAGGCGGCAGCCCGCAGTTCAGCTCAATCACTGGAAACCGTTATCACCCAAACGCTTGAGCGAACAATTCCAGTGCCGTTGGCAAGTGGCTTGCCACCCAGCTTGCAAGCCGAACTCGCCGCGATGGAGCATCTTTCGGATGATGCGCTCCGTAGCCTAGCCTATAGCACCAGTTCGCCTGCACAGCAAACCCAGCTTGATGTGCTGATCGAACAGAAACAACAAGGTAGCCTCAAGCCGGAACAAGCAGCCCAACTAACCACCCTGCGCCAAGAAGCCGAAGCCTTGATGGTGCGGAAAGCCCATGCCTTTGTTCTGTTAAAGAGTCGTGGCATTGAACTCCCTCGTCTTGATCAATTGCCTGTTCCAGAACAATGAGCCGCCCGTATATCTCAGTCCAGCTTGCGGCACAGATCATGGCCGATGCCGGTCATTGCTGTGGTTACTGTCGGGCTGAGGAACGCCTGACTGGCAGCCGCCTCAGCATTGAACACCTTGTACCGATTGCGGCAGGGGGATCAAGCGAGCGCTCTAATCTATGGCATTCATGTCGTGAGTGCAATGAACGCAAAGGCGCACAGCTTCAGGTACTTGATCCGCTCAGTGGCGAACGAGTGGACCTATTCAATCCACGCACCCAATCATGGTTGGCTCACTTTCGTTGGAGCGATGATGGTCTACAGATTGTAGGCCAGACAGCGATTGGTCGGGCTACAGTGGCTGCACTTGATTTGAACCGTGCGCACCTTTTAGTGGCCCGCCAGCGCTGGGTTTTGGTAGGCTGGCATCCACCAGCCGAAGATCTCGAGGAGGGCCAAGATGAGCAGTTACGATCCTGAACAGGCTGCGCAGGCGGCTCGTGCGACCCAGCGCGCCCGGTTGGCCGAGGCTTCAGTGGGGCCGGTGGCAGTACGTGACCCGTTGCCCTACTGTATTTACGCCACAGTCGCCCTGATCGCCTGGCTGGTCTCGCCCCCGCTTGCCGTGGCCTTCTTTGCCGGGTTGGGACTACGCAAATATTGGCGGGCCTGGCGCGCCGGGCTGCGCGACTCGGACTGTCTGCTCGGTGACCCGCGACGGGTGATGCTCTACCTGGCCTGCTTATTGCTGGCCGGAACCGGCGTTACGCTCTGGAGTCTATGGCAATTCATGCGTTAAATAAGGGTCTGGGAGAACATGGTTCTCCCAGTAATCCTGCCAATGGGAACGAGCGCATGCTCGTTCCCATTGGCATTCCAAAAGGCAACCACAACCGATGCAACAACTCCTGCAGGATCTCTTCACCTTCACAGGCCTAGGCGCGGGCCGGGTCTACCTGAGCGACGATGCCGATGGACATACCCTGATTGATGCCAGTATTGCGCCGAGTGGGCCGAACATCCTGCAGCAGATTGTGGCCTCGGGCCGTGATCCGGCGCGGATCAAGCGTATTCTGATCACCCACGCCCATTTTGACCATATTGGCGGGCTACCGGCGTTATATGCGGCCAGCGGAGCCACGGTGATCTGTTCAGCGATTGAGCGGCCAGTGGTCGAGGGGCAGCAGCCCAACCAGTTGCCCGACCCGGCCAGTTTGCGTCCGCTGGCCCGCATGATGCAAACACCCCAAAGCCTCATGCCGGCAACACCGGTGGGGTACACCGTCGCCGATGGTGAATTGATCGCCGAACCGTTGGGTGGTCTGGTAGCCCTACTGACGCCGGGCCATGCGCCGGGCCACCTGGCCTTCTGGCAGCCGCAGCGCCGCATCCTGTTTTGTGGTGACGTGATCTTCCGCATCCCCCAACTGCGTTTGCCGTTTGCCGCGTTTACGGTGGATATGGCCGCTAATCGGCGGGCGATCACACGCCTGGCCGCACTCGAACCAGCCATGGTCTGTTTTGGGCATGGGGTGCCCTTGTGCCACAATACAGCTGCCCGTTTATACGCCTTCACCAAACGGGTTGGCCTGCCGGGTTGACATTCCCCCAAACCTATCAGTATAATTCCCCAGGATTGCATAGATTTGCATAGGTTTGGGCATGAGCGACGAGGATCAGACGACCCATTTATCGCTTGCGGCGGCCAGTAAGTTGCTGGGAGTGCATGCCACCACGCTGCGCCGTTGGGCCGACGCGGGTTCGATCCCGGTCTACCTGACGCCAGGGGGGCACCGGCGTTTTGCGCGCAGCGATATCGAGGCGCTAGCGGCGCGTCAGCCCTTGAGCACGCGAGTGCTCAGTAGTACCTGGGCCAATCGGGCGGTTATTCAGGCCCGCAGCGATCTGGCGGCCGGACCGCCGACCGGTCATTCCTGGCTTGCCCGAATTGATCCCAACGAGCGTGAGGCATGGCGACGGGTTGGGCAGCAGTTGATGGGGGTAGTGCTGCACTATCTGAACAGCCCCCACGAGCACGAAGAGTTGCTTGGCGAGGCGCGCCGGATCGGGGCGCAGTATGCTACGTTGGCCCGCCGGGCGGGCCTCCCCCTGACCACCACCCTCGAAGCGGCGCTCTTCTTCCGCGACTCGCTGGTCGAGTCGGCGATGCAACTTTCGGCCGAAGCCCATCCCCGCCCCGACGAAAGTGCCCGTCTGCTGCGTCGGATCAGCCGGGTCGCCAACGAAGTTCATCTGGCGGTTGCCGCCAGCTACGAGAGGTCACCGTGAGCGAAGCACCCCAGCGTTTTAGCGTTCTGCGCACCATGAAGATCGGCACGTTCCACATCGGCTCTTCGTTTGTCGATCTTTTGACCTCGGGCGTATTGAACCGCGTTCTGATCAGTGATTTGAACCTATGGGCCGCCCCGGTCGCGCTACTTTCGGCGTTACGCTACTTGCTCGCCCCATTAAGCATCTGGGCTGGCTATCGCTCCGATACACGTCCGATCTTTGGCTTGCACCGCCTACCCTACATCTGGGCTGGTCGCATCCCCATGGTGCTCTCGCTCCCGCTGTTGCCAATCGTCACCGTCATGCTGGCGGCAGATCCGCGCTCAATCTTGGGCTGGGCCTTAGCAACCTTTGCCTTTCTGATCTACGGGATTGGCACCCTGATCTCGGGCAGCACCTACCTGGCCCTGGTGCGCGACAGTGCCCCGCCCGAACGGCATGGCCAAGCCCTAAGCATCGTGCAGATCTTTTTGATCGCCAGTTTCCCGATTGCCGGAATCGTCTATGGGCGCATGATGCCAGTCTATGATCCGGACACGTTTTGGCAGATCACGCTGGCGGGGATGGCGATTGCGGCCTGTTTCTTCTTCTTTTCATTGTCAGGCGAAGAGCGCCGCGGCCAGACGGTAGTCACCGAAGCACCTGCCGAGCATGTGCCGTTTCGCACATTGCTGCGTGACATGTGGGCGGATCGGCGCACGCGGCTCTTTTTTCTGTTCCTGGCCCTAGGGGCGATGAGTGCCTTCGCCCAGGATGCGGTGCTCGAACCATTTGGCGGCCAGGTGTTTGATCTGCCGGTGGGCGAAACGACGCGCTTCAATGCCTATTGGGGCACCGGCGTGGTGATCAGCCTCTTGGCAACAGTCTATTTCACCCGCCGTCGCCAGGCCTTTGAACAGACCGCTACGACCGTGATTGGGTTGGCCCTGACCGCCTTGCCGCTGGCGCTGCTGGGGTTTGTGGCCCTAGGCGAGATCGAAGCCCTGCTCATTCCGACCCTGTTTCTGTTCGGGATTGGCTTCGGGATCTACACGATTGGTGCGGTGTCACTCTTGATGGCAATGACCACCAATAACCGCGCCGGAGCCTATCTGGGCCTCTGGACGATGGCCCAATTGCTCTTTCGGGGCATCGGGATTGCGTTAGGTGGGATCGTGCGCGACATCGCCTACCTGCTGACCGGTTCCTACCCGATCGCCTATGGCACAGTCTTCTTTCTGGAAGCGGTAGGCCTCTTGGCCTGCATCCTGATCATCATCAAAGTTGATGTGCCCGGCTTCGCCCAGAAGAGTGCGCCTGCGCCCCGGCTCAGTACGACCTTTGCGGCTACGGCTGAGTAGCTGCACACCCTAGGTCTGAAGCACTTCCAGGGCTTGTGTGCCGCCGGACACCGTGGTAGCTGGGATGCGCTGATCGAAAGTTGCCAGCCGACCGCCTTGGGCTACAGCAATATCGAGTAAGGCAACGCTCATAGTTGTTCATCACGGAGTTGATTAATAAGTTCCGGCGTTACAACCCGGGCATTTGGTTGAATCGGGAAGAGCGGTAGACTGTTACGTGTACTGCCAGGGGCCGTACTTGCCAGGGCTTGGCGTACGAGATCGGACAGTACCCGACCAATTGACACACCGCGTTGGCGGGCTAAGGCTTTGGCTGCGAGCAGCACATCTTCTTCGAGATCAACGGTTGTACGCATCTGGGGGCCACATCTTTCTTTTTGTTGGGATGACGCGCAGCATGATGTCATCACATCATAATTTTGATGTCAACGCATCACACACTGCAACCTGTCTACCATAAAAGCGGCAAGGGGGCGGTTTAGCCGCCCCCTTGCCGCTTATTCACATCCCACAGGTTTACCGCTGATCAAGCGGCACATAGTCACGCCGGGCCTCGCCCAGATAGATCTGGCGCGGCCGCATGATCTTCTGCTCCTCGTCGCCGAGCATCTCTTGCCACTGCGACAACCAGCCCGAGGCGCGGGGGATGGCGAAGAGGAAGGGGAAATACTCGATAGGGAAGCGCAGAGCCTGGTAGATCAGACCACTATAGAAGTCCACGTTCGGATAGAGCTTGCGCGAAATGAAGTAGTCATCCTGCAAAGCGATCCGTTCGAGCTCGACGGCAATTTCGAGTAGCGGATTGGTTTCGGTGGCCTCGAAGACTTCGTAGGCGACCTTGCGAATGATCTTGGCGCGCGGGTCATAGTTCTTATAGACACGATGGCCGAAGCCCATCAGCCGACCCTCGCCCTGCTTGACCTTCTCGATGAAGGTAGGCACATTCTTGACGTTACCGATCTGCTGGAGCATGCGCAGCACCGCTTCGTTGGCTCCGCCGTGGAGTGGCCCGTAGAGTGCGGCTGCAGCCGCCGAGAGCGCACAGTAGGGGTCGGTGTGGCTCGAACCCACCCCACGCATCGTCGCGGTCGAACAGTTCTGCTCGTGGTCGGCATGCAGGATGAACAGCACGTCCAGCGCCTTGGCGAGGATCGGGTTGACCTCGTAGTCGCGCTGGTTCATATAGTCCATCATGTACAGCATATTGGCCGTATAGCTGAGCGAATTATCGGGCTGGTTGAAGGGCCGCCCAATGCGCTGGCGATAGGCGAAAGCGGCGATGGTCGGGATCTGGCCGATGATGCGCCAGATCTGCTTCTCGCGTACGATCGGATCATCAATATGCTTGGCCTCGGGGTAGAGGGTGGACATTGCTGCGACGGAACTGACCAGAATGCCCATCGGGTGAGCGTCGTAGCGGAAGGCCTGGATGAGCGAGATCAAGCTATTGTGCAGGAAGAGATGGCGCTTGATCCGGTTCTCCCACCAGGCCAGTTGCTCTTTGTTGGGGAGATCGCCATAGATCAGCAGATAGGCCACTTCGAGATAACTGCTATGCTCGGCTAGTTGCTCGATTGGATAGCCACGGTACTCCAGAATGCCTTTATCGCCATCAATATACGTAATCGTACTCTTGCACTCGGCCGTATTCATATAGGCCGGGTCATAGGTCATCAGCCCGAAGTCCTCGGCATCGGCCTTGATCTTACGTAGATCCAGGGCCTTGATCGTGCCGTGGGTAATCGGGATCTCGTAGTTCTGCCCAGTGCGATTGTCCGTGATCGTCAGTGTGTCCTTGCCCATTGCGACTATTGCTCCTTTGCATACACAGGCGGGTGCATGATAGAACGACGGACTAAGGGGCGGGGTGGAAAGCAGGCGGGAAGGTCACGCGAGCCACTGCGCCCTGGTTGCTCTAAGTATAGCGGGGCGTGATACAAACCATAGCTAACACCCACAGTATTGGCTGCTACGCCTGATCAGGCGTTCTAGGAATTATAGCGCATAAGCTACGATGGGAATGGGTTTGGCGTAAAGCGCCTCGCAACATCTGTACGGGCGCAGCACGCTGCGTCCCTACGGGCAACCATATTTCTGGTAGAATCGATTCTGGTAATCGCTACCCAACAAAGGAGCAAGCCCAATGGCTGAAGATCTGCTTACCGTAGGGGCACCGGCCCCTGATTTTGAACTGCTTGATGAGACCGGCACTGTCGTGAAATTGTCTGACTTGCGCGGCAAACAGGTCATTCTCTACTTCTACCCCAAAGATGATACGTCGGGTTGCACAACCCAGGCTTGTGATTTCCGTGATGCCTATCCCACGATCGAGGCCAAGAACGCGGTGGTGCTGGGGATCAGTCCCGACGGGGTGAAATCGCACGCCAAGTTCAAGACCAAGCACAACTTGCCCTTCACGCTGCTCGTGGATGACCAGCATACCGTAGCCGAAGCCTATGGCGTGTGGGTCGAGAAGAGCATGTATGGCAAGAAGTATATGGGTGTCGAGCGTTCGCATTTCGTGATTGACGAAACGGGCATCCTGCGCGAAATCGCCCGCAAGGTCAAACCGGCCGACAGTGTTACCAGTGCGGTGGCTGCGCTGGTCTAAAATGGTATAATCAGCCGCGTTTCGTGACCTGATAACAAGGAGGACGACGGTGTCCGAACCCCGAATCTGCCAGAATTTCATCAATGGGCAGTTTGTGCCCAGCCACAGCGGCAAAACCTTTGAGCGCCGCAATCCTGCCGATCAGCGTGATGTTGTGGCAGTCTTCCCTGACAGTGATGCCACTGATGTCAATGCTGCCGTCGCTGCCGCCAAAGCGGCCTATCCGGCCTGGAAGAAGGTGCCCGCCCCGCGCCGGGGCGAGATCCTGCTGAAGGCGGCGGAACTGTTGTTGGCCCGCAAAGAACAGTTCAGCCACGATCTGACCCGCGAGATGGGCAAACCACTCTTCGAGGCTGGCGGTGATATTGTCGAGGCGATTGGCATGGCCCAGTTCGCCGGGAGCGAAGGCCGCCGGATGCACGGGGTCACCACGCCCTCGGAACTACCTAACAAGTTCCAGATGAGTATGCGCCAGCCGATTGGAGTGGTGGGCATGATCACGCCCTGGAACTTTCCGATGGCAATCGCCTCGTGGAAGATGCTGCCGGCCCTGGTCTGTGGCAATACGGTGGTGATCAAGCCCGGCGAAGATGCGTCACTCAGTACCTACAATCTGGTGGCCTGTCTGGTCGAAGCCGGACTCCCGCCTGGGGTCGTCAATATCGTGACCGGCTACGGACCGAGTGCCGGTCAACCGTTGGTCGAACACCCCGATGTGCCCGTGCTTTCGTTTACGGGCAGCACCGAAGTGGGTCGGCTGGTCTACGAGTTGGGAGCACGCCAGATTAAGCGGGTCAGCCTCGAGATGGGCGGCAAGAATCCGCTGATCGTGATGGATGATGCCGACCTGGATCTGGTCGAGCAGGGTGTGGTCTGGGCTGCGTTTGGCACCACGGGCCAGCGTTGCACCGCCACCAGTCGCCTGATTGTGCATCGGGCGGTGGTCGAACAGTTGACCGAACGGATCGTCGCGCGGGCCAAAGCGCTCCGGGTGGGCAACGGCCTTGATCCCGCCACCGAGATGGGGCCGCTGGTCAATGCCGATCAACTTTCGCGGGTGCTGGGCTATATCGAACTGGGTCAGAGCGAGGGTGCGACCATGCGCTGTGGTGGCTCGCGCCTGACCGGCGGTGACTACGACCACGGCTTCTTTGTGCAGCCGACCGTCTTTACCGGGGTTACACCCCAGATGCGCATCGCCCGCGAAGAGATCTTCGGGCCGGTGTTGAGCATCATCACCGTTGATAGTCTGGACGAAGCCTTGGCGGTTGCCAACGATGTAGCCTACGGGCTATCGTCCTCGATCTACACCCGCGACATCAATGCGGCTTACCGGGCCATGCACGAACTCGAAGCCGGGATTGTCTACATCAATGCGCCCACCATTGGGGCCGAGATCCACTTGCCGTTTGGGGGTGTCAAAGCTACGGGCAACGGTCACCGTGAAGCCGGGCCAACCATGCTTGATGTGTTTAGCGAGTGGAAGAGTGTCTATGTAGACTATAGCGGGGCTTTGCAACGCGCTCAGATTGACAATGTGGAGTAGAAATTTTTTGGTGTGGTGGGGGGGGGGGGGGGGGGGGGCGCCCCCCCCGCCCCCCCCCGGGGGCGCCCCCCGGGCGGGGGGGGGGGGTCCCTTGGCGGGGGGGGCGGGC
>JBLWKA010000008.1:0-12726 GCA_048381555.1 Oscillochloridaceae bacterium umkhey_bin13 | reverse complement strand
CGCGCCCCACCGTTGGTTGTTTTTTTGCGCGTGGGCAAGTGTCTCTTTTTCCCCTAGCGGGGGGTTGCCCACCGCCCACATAGACAAAGTGGGATTAAAATTTTTTTGGGTGGTGTGGGCGCACTTCGCCGCCAAACCACACCAAAACCTGGGACGTGCCCCCTCTGGGTATGGAGAGCGAAGTAAACTAGGCGGGCATCGCGCCCGGGGCGGGCGGCGGCAGGCTCGGCGTACTCGGCGCACGGCTACCGTTGGTGCTCTGGCGGGTCATATCAATCACCATTGGCTTGACCCGGCTCAGCAGTTCGGCCAACTGCGCACCTTCGACCGTCTCGAATTCAAGCAGGGCGTTGGCCATATCATCAAGCACGGCACGATTGTTGATCAGGATCTGGGTTGCGTTGTCGTAGGCTTCTTCGGCCAACCCCTTGACCTCTTCGTCAATCTGGCGGGCGACCTCATCACCATAGTTGCGCTGCTCGCTGATCTCACGCCCGAGGAAGATCAACTCTTCCTTTTCGCCAAAGACGATCGGGCCAAGCTTGGCACTCATGCCGTAGCGAGTGACCATCGACCGAGCCATGCGGGTCACCGTCACCAGGTCACTCGAAGCCCCAGTCGTGACCTCTTCAGAGCCAAAGACAATCTCTTCGGCAACCCGGCCACCAAGGGCGACGGTCATACGGGCCTTGAACTGCGCAATGCTGCGCAGGTTCATGCTGTCCTCATCGGGCAGGAAGAGCGCATAGCCACCGGCCTGGCCACGCGGAATGATCGTCACCTTCTGGAGTTTATCGCCACGGGGCATTGCCACACCCGTAATGGCGTGACCAGCCTCGTGGTAGGCAATCACCAGTTTATGGCGGTCGCTCATCACCCGCGAGCGGCGCTCTGGCCCACCGAGGGCCACCCGCTCGATGGCGTCTTGCAGTTCAGACATCCCGATCTTCTTCTTCGAGCGCCGGGCGGCAAGGATCGCGGCCTCGTTGACCGCATTCATCAGATCGGCTCCCGAAAAGCCAGGAGTCAGGCGGGCCAGCACTTCCATATCCACATCTTCAGAGAGCGGCTTGCCCTTGGTGTGAACCTTGAGGATGTCCACCCGGCCACGAATATCGGGCGCATCAAGCACCACCTGGCGGTCGAAGCGACCGGGGCGGATGAGGGCGGGATCGAGCACGTCGGGACGGTTGGTAGCCGCGACCACAATCACATTGGTATTGGTATCGAAGCCGTCCATCTCGACCAGGATCTGGTTGAGGGTCTGCTCACGCTCATCGTGCGAACCACCGAGGCCCGCGCCACGCTGGCGACCGACGGCGTCAATTTCGTCAATGAAGACGATACAGGGGGCATTGCGCTTGGCCTGATCAAACAGGTCACGCACACGGCTGGCACCGACACCCACAAACATCTCGACGAACTCGGAACCGGAGATACTGAAGAAAGGTACCCCGGCCTCGCCTGCGACCGCACGCGAGAGCAAGGTCTTGCCGGTTCCGGGAGGGCCGACCATCAACACACCGCGGGGAATGCGTGCGCCGAGCGCGGCGAACTTATCGGGGAACTTCAGGAACTCGACGATCTCCGTCAGATCCTGCTTAGCCTCTTCTTGACCGGCCACATCAGCAAAGGTCACGGTGGGCTTATCACCCGCAAACATACGCGCCCGGCTCTTGCCAAACGACATCGCCTGGTTGTTCGAACCCTGGGCCTGGCGCATGAAGAAGATGAAGAAGCCAATCAGCAGCAGGGTCGGCAGCAAAATCGTGAAAATACTGAGCAAACCACCCCAAGCCGGGGCGGGCTCAACCCGTACCTGAATAGCCTGACGGCCATCGGCACTGGTCAGGGGCACACCCGACTGGATCAGCAGCGACATCACGGTATCGCCCGACTCGAGCCGGGAGCGGAACTCTTCCTGGGTATTGTTGTAGCGAACGATGATCTGCTCATCGCCGGCCCGGGCCTGGATCTCGGAGATCAGCCCTGCTTTCGCATCGGAGATGACCTCTGCAATACCCTTCTCGCTGCTCTGGCTCTGGGATTGGCCAAAGTACTGGAAGAAGAGCGCGAGTGCTGCAACCAGGATGATCAGATAGACGAAACTGTTCTTCAACCAACGATTGTCGCCCATGCGTGGGATTCCCTTCAGGAGCGAGATGCGCTCAATGGATTGGGGGCACAATGCTGAGTCTCAAGCAGAGCCAAGCCTGATTGGCTGGCCCAAATTTGATCCTCGGGACACAGTATTGGCAGTATAACAGAGCGCCCTAGCCACCACAAGAGAACTAGATCACAGCATGTTTGTAATCTAGCTTACGTGGTATAGATTTCGGGGCGCAGCACGCCAATATAGGGCAGGTTACGGTAGCGTTCGTCATAATCCAGGCCGTACCCAACCACAAACTCATTCGGAATATCAAAACCCAGGTAGTCCACCGGTACATCAGCGGTGCGACGGTCAGGCTTGTTCAGCAGAGTACAGATCCGCAGACTGGCCGGATTGCGACGTAGTAACTGGCTGCGCAGGTAAGCCAGGGTCAGGCCACTATCAATAATATCTTCGACAATCAACAAATGGCGTCCGGCAATATCGGTATCCAGATCCTTGAGCATCCGCACCACACCACTCGATTCGGTACTCGCCCCGTAGCTTGCGACCGCAATAAAATCGATTGCCAGCGGGCGCTTGATCTGGCGAGCGAGGTCTACCATAAACATGGCACACCCCTTGAGGACACCGACCAGCAGGAGATCGTCGTACTCGGCATAATCAGCCGCAATCTGCTGCCCTAGAACCTGAATCCGGGCATGGATCTGCTCCTCCGCGATCAAGACCCTAGCAATGTCCTCGTGCATGATCGAGATGCTCCTTTATTTGGTATGCGATGCAGGCACGGTGCGCAAGTGCACCGTGCCTGCATCAAAAAACAGGAAAAACCGGGGTCTCCCTCATCCACGCACAGCCTACTCAGCTTCAGTTCTGGTTGATGCATAAACCAAACCCACCCAGATTGTACCCTGAGTCGCGCTCGTTGCGACAAAACGGGCATCGGCGCACAGGCCCACCACCCAGACTAGGGCGTGGGGGGTTACGAGGAGGGGCCAGCCATCGCGGAGAGTGCGCTGGATCTTGCGATCCACAAAAAAATCCTGAAGCTTCCGACTCCCGCGCCCCCCGGCAGGCCGAAAGCGGTCGCCCACTTGCCGTCGACGCACCTCAAGCGGCCCATCAAGCTGTTGGGGATCAAGGGCGACCCAGACCGCCCCCGAAGTTTCCTCGGGTGGGATCGTTTGGGCCACGATTGCCCAGCCCGCCCCAAGCTCGAACTGGCCAGGGACGGGCAGTGGTTGGTGATCAGCTTGAAGCTGGGGGGCATGGGGTGACAGGGGCGGGTGGGACGGGCCAAGCAACAAGGCCGTTGCGGTCCATTCGGCCCATACCCGTGGCCCCAACGGAAAGCGTTGCCCTACCCGCATCCCCCCTTGGCGCACCTGCTCAAGCTGGGCCATACTCAGACTGGGCTGACCAAGCAGCGTGGCAGCGCGGCGTAGGGCGTAACGTTGCAAGGCCGGATGCAAAGCGATCCAGACCGTCCGCCGCAAGGCCAGACCGGAGGGGTGGGCTTCGACCAGATCGGGCCAGTGCGCATCAAGCTGCGTCTGGATAAAATCGTAGTCCTCGGCGAGCAGATTGGCGGTACGGCCAAGGGTTGTAACCAAACGAGGCTGTTCCTGGCTTAGCGTATGGAGCATGCGCCGGACGCGGGTACGGGCAAACCGTTCGGCATGATTGCTCGGATCATCACTGGGTCGCAAGCCATGGGCCGCACAGTAGGCTGCGATCTGGGCCCGCGGAGTGGCGAGTAGGGGGCGAATCAGACTTGGCTGGCAGTTCCCCGCTGGCTCGATCCCTGGTTCAGGCGGATCGGGCAGCCAGTTAGGCCAGGGCACCATGGGCACCATGCCGCGCAGACCGGTTAGGCCCGCGCCGCGTAAGAGGTGCAGCAGCACAGTTTCGGCCTGGTCATCGGCCTGATGAGCAACGGCAACCGCATCGGCGGCAACAGTTTGGGCCGTAGCGGCGAGCCAGTTGTACCGGGCGTAGCGCGCTGCTGCCAGCAAACCTTGGCGCTGGATGCGAGCCAGGGCGGGCACATCACGGTAGCCGATGGTTGCGGGCAGACCCCAGGCATGGGCGAGCGCCGCCACAGCCTGGGCTTCGGCGGCAGATTGGGTGCCCCGCGTGCCATGATCAAGGTGCGCCACATGCACCTGCGGGCCACCAAGCGCGCTTAGGCCCAGCAACAGATGCAACAGCGCCAACGAATCAGGGCCTCCCGAGACCGCGACCAATACACGGGCCTCGGGCCGGAACAGGCCATACTGATGCAGGCTAACCCGTACCTGTGCAAGCAATTGTGCATCCATAAACCAAATGAGGGATGCAATTGCATCCCTCATCCTGAGCGTTCTGGATTGGTGTCGGAGGCGGGATTTGAACCCGCGACCTAACGATTATGAGCCGTTTGCTCTACCGCTGAGCTACCCCGACGAACGGCTCGTATTTTACCACGGGGGCGGGGGAGCGTCAACCGAGCTAATCAAACCGAACTGATGAGCAGATTTGACAAATATCTTCGGGCAGTGTAAGATACGCAGCGTTGGATTGCGATGCACGTGCCGAAGTGGCGGAATTGGCAGACGCGCTACGTTCAGGGCGTAGTGAGGGCAACCTCGTGTGGGTTCAAATCCCACTTTCGGCACCACCACAACAACACATTGGGGCATAGTTTAACGGTAGAACGCCTGATTCTGGATCAGGTAGTTGGGGTTCGAGTCCCTGTGCCCCAGCCAATTTTGTCGCACGACGCCGCTACTGACAACGAAGTCGTAGCGGCGTTGTTGTGTTGTTGGGCTACACCCTTTTACCCACCACCAAGCTTGAGCCGCACCAGCAACCGGGTCTCGAGTTCGGCGGGCAGCGGCGGAGGCGCATCATCCAGGTGGTGCAGGATCTGCACGGTCTGCCCAATCGTATCAAAGACCACCCTGCATTCCGGGCAATCGGCCAGGTGCTCACGCAGTTCGGCACACAGATCATCGGCCAACTCGCCGTCAATCAAGGCATTTAACTGGGCTACCAACTCGCGACACTGCGCCAGACTATGCTCATGCTGCATCGTCAGCCTCCGGATGCGTGACTAAATAACCGGTTAACACCTCGCGTAGCCGTAAGCGTGCGCGATGGAGGCGTACTTTCACTGCGCCGGGGCTGATGCCAAGCTGCTCAGCGGTCTCTTCGGTGCTCAGATCTTCAATATCACGCAAGATCACGACGACGCGGAGCGGCTCCGGCAAGCCGGCGATCGCACGCTCAATCTGGGTTCGCAACTCGCCATTGAGTGCCAGCCGCGCCGGATCAGGTGACCAGTGTTCAAACTGCCGGGGCAACTCGTCTGGCTGTAAACTCTCGGCTACCGCATCGAGGTCAACCTGCGGCCGTTGCCGCCGCAAGTGCATCAGCCCTTCGTTAGTGGCAATCCGGTAGATCCAGGTGCCGAGACTACTCGCTCCATCGAAACGGGGCAGAGCCTCGCAAGCCTTAATAAAGGTCGTCTGAAGGATCCCCTCCGCCTCGTCGGGATCACCAGTCAGGCGCAAGGCTCGGGCATACACCAGCGGGGCAAAGCGTTTAACCAAACAGGTGCAGGCATCGGGATCTTGCCGCCGCAATCCTTCGAGCAGCGCAGACTCATTGTCGTAGATCGATAGGTCAATAATTGGTCCCGGCACAGCATATCCTTCGTTCAGTAGTTCTGCGCTAGGCTAGTATAACGTAACAGTTCAGCATTGGGATACAGCATGCGCCCAGAAGCTACGCGACGGGTGGGGCGAGCCGACGGCATCGCCCCACCCGAACCCTCCTACGCAGCCGCAGGATCAGCCATCGTTGCCGTGCCCGGTTCAGGCCGGATCAGCTTGCTATCGAGGCGCAAAATCGTCACAATGCCCAGCAGTTGTACCGCCGCAAAGGGGAGCAGCAACAGCATGTGGGCCAGCGAATATTTGTCAACCAGCCCGTTCTGCACCAGACCCGGGTGGATGAAGAAGAACCCGAAGACGGCCAGCGCGACTGCGGGACAGACCAGACCATAACTGGCCGGGCTGCGCCGCTCGCCCCACAGGAAGGTGCGGAAGTAACCAACCTGGCGCATCACCACGTAGCCGATCAGGCCAACCAGCAATTGCAGCATCAGGATACCGCCGGTAAGCATAAACATCCAGGCGGGATCAATATGAGCCTCGAAGGCATGATGCAAGCCATGGCTCATGCGCACCAGGGTGATGCCAACCAGGGTCAGCATCGGGATGGGCATCCACAGACTCGGTGCGGCTTCGACTGCCAACCCCTGGGTGATCATGCCACGGAAGCCAAGCACGAGCAGGATCAGGCCAAAGATCAGCGCCGCCCCAAGGAAAAAGAGCGAGGCCAGCAGGCTAAAAGCAATCGTGAGACGGTTTTCGCTCATCGCTGCGGGAGCAGCCAAGCCAACCCCGATCATCGAGAACGTGAAGGCGGCCAGGAACTGGCTCAGGCTGTTGTTGCGGGCACAATCAAATTTGCCGCTGACCAGGGCCTTGCCGAAGCTATCAAAAAACATGCGGATGGCCAGCGCCCCAATCAGCAGGAATGCGGTCAGCGAGAAGGGAAAGAGGTATTCAACCACGTTCCAGAGCCCAGGGACGAAGACGGCTCCCAGGACAAAAAAGACATTCACCGTCATCGCAAGCATCAACGGCAGGCCCATCAACGAAACGGCCGCCTGGCTTTCGCGCAAGGCCGTATAGGCCGCAGTCTGCTTGAAGCGGCTATACTCACGCAGGTTCCAGACCACCAAACGCAAATGACGCACGGCAAAAAAGAGGATGCCAGCCATGGCGATGAAGATCAGTCCCTGGCCGAGTAGACTGGTCTGGCCCAAGAAAGTAACAATGCCGTCATAGGTGATGATGGGCGTTTTAGGATGCGGTACGAGGAAGTTTAGCCAGATGAAGAAGGTGATCGCAATGCCGCCATTGCCGAGCGCGGCAAGAAAATAGGCCGGCGAGTACTGCTCCCCAAGATTGCGGCGTAATCCAAACCAGCGGGTGGCCAAACTCAACATACGGTACATCTCCTGGTATTTGTAAAAACGGTTCCAAGCTTCGCCAGTGAGATGCACCGTCAAACGATCTGGTTACAGCCAATCCTCAACCTATCGTCTCGAAGGCGCGCCCTACTATGATCAACAAGACAAAACAGCCGCCCGTCAAATACCAGGCTGCCTCGCGTCCGTCCAAGGTGCGGGTGTAACGCAAGAGCGCCGGGATACTGATCATGGCGACGATGCCGTAAATGATATGCAGCGCCAGCGCCATGATCTGGGCGCTACCAAGCACAACGATGGCAACCCCCAATAAGCCCTGGGCCAGCAGCAACCATTGGATCACCCACATCCCCGCCAGGTAGCCCTGACCAACCCGGCCCCGCCAGACGCAGATCAGGCCCCATACGAGTAAACCCGCCAGCACGGCCATGATCGTCAATTGCAGCCGTGAGTGAAGCAGGGCGATGCGTAGCATTGCCAGAGCCTTTCTAGGCACAAATACGTGCGCCAGGATTATACCCTAGCCACAATCATTGCTAAATCTGCTCGCGCAAAAAGGTATCCTGTTCGCCCCATCCGATGCCTCATTGTCTCTGGTTGCCCGCGCCAAGTCCGGGTATACTGATGACTCCCGACAAGGTTAGTGTAGCAGGAGTGTGTTTGATGGAGGCGTTTTGGAGTGAGCGGATTGCGACTGGTGCGGCAGGTTTGCGAAGTTCGGCTATTCGCGATCTGTTGCGTCTGACCGCCCAACCGACCATGATTTCGTTTGCCGGTGGCCTACCTGCCCCCGAGCTTTTTCCCGCTGAAGAGATCGCTGCCGCCAGTGAGCAGGCCCTGATCGAGGCTCCATTGGCGGCCCTGCAATATGGCCCAACCGAGGGTTTTACACCCCTGCGTGAATGGGTGGCGGCGCGCATGGCAAAGCTTGGCCTGCGCACGCCTACCGACCAGATTCTGATTACGTCAGGGTCGCAGCAGGGCCTCGATCTACTCGGGCGGCTCTTCCTCGAACCGGGTGCCCCGGTCGCGGTCGAATCCCCAACCTATCTCGGCGCACTTCAGGCCTGGCAGACCTGCCAGCCGCACTATCTGACGGTGCCGCTCGATGATCAGGGGCTTGATGTGGACGCGCTTGAGGCCATGCTGGCTAGCGGTGCCCGTCCCCGTTTTCTCTATGTGGTGTCGTGCTTTCAGAACCCCACCGGCGTCACCCTGGCCGAAACACGTCGTCGTCGTTTGATCGAACTTGCGGCCCGTTACCAGTTGCCGATTGTCGAAGACGATCCCTACGGCGAACTCTGTTATGAAGGGGAGCGGAGCACACCACTTGCGGCCCTCGATTGTGAACTGCACGGTGAACTGCGCCACGTGATCTATCTTGGCACGCTCTCGAAATTGCTCGCCCCAGGGCTGCGGGTGGGCTGGGCGGTGGCTCCGCAGGGGGTTGCCGAACGGTTAGGTCTGCTCAAACAAGGGCTTGATCTGCATACCGGCAGTATGGCCCAGGCTGTGGCCTATTATGCCTGCCGCGATGGTCTGCTTGATCGCCATACGCTGCGGATTCGCGATCTGTATCGCGAGCGCCGCGACGCCATGGTAAGCGCCCTGGCCGCCCAGATGCCTGCTGAGGTGCAGTGGACCAGACCAACCGGTGGTATGTTCCTCTGGCTTACGTTACCCACCAACCAGGATGCCACCGCCCTGCTCGAATTCGCGATTGCCAATCAGGTGGCGTTTGTGCCGGGGCAACCCTTCCATCCCTATGGCGACGGTGCCAATACCCTGCGCCTGAACTTCTCGCATAGTAACCCGGCCCAGTTAACCGAAGGCGTGCGCCGCCTGGCAGTCGCCATGCACGAACTACAGCACACGCGCTGAGTTGCTTCGCTCCGCCGATGCTCAGCCGCACAATCCAACATGGCATCCCATGGCCTCAACCTTGATTCTTGGCTTAGGCAATCTGATTTTGGGTGACGATGGGCTGGGCGTGCGCATGATCGAGCGCCTGCTCGAACAGTATGCTTTGCCAGCGCAGGTCGAGGCAATCGAGGGCGGCACGCTTGGTCTGCATCTGTTACCATACCTCGAAGGCGTGCAGGCGCTGTTGATCATTGATGCGATCTGGGCTGATCAACCACCCGGTAGCCTGATCCGGCTCGAAGGTGAGGCCCTTCCGGTCGCGCTGAACGATACGATGTCGCCCCACCAGTTCGGACTCGCCGAACTCCTTGCGGTTGGCAGCCTGTACGGCCCGATGCCGCAACGCATTGTGCTCTGGGGGATTGTGCCAGCCAGCATGGAGTTCGGGCTTGAACTGAGTGAACCAGTCGCTGCCAAACTGGATGAATTGATGGCCCAACTTGTGGCCGAACTGGCCGGTTGGGGGATCAGGTTGCAGCCACGCTCGGATGAGGCATAATCATGTAGATGCAGGACGTATGCACGAACTTGCGATTACCGAAGGGATCATCAACGTTGCCACCAACGCCGCTGACGGACGCCGCATCCGCCGCATCACCATGCTGATCGGGGCGCTCAGCAGTGTGGTGGATGACTCGGTTCAATTCTATTTCGATTTTCTGAGCCGCGAAACCCTGGCCGAAGGGGCGAGCCTCCAATTTCGGCGCGTTCCCGCAACGGCCACCTGCCTCGCCTGTGGGGCCAGCCACGATGTGGTGCCGCCCCTGCCCTTGGAATGTGCGGCCTGTGGCTCAACGCAACTGCGGGTCACAGGCGGTGATCAGTTTCTGGTCGAGAGTATCGAAGTTGATGATCCGTAGCAACATGCTACAATTTGCGAGCATAATGCACACAAGGAATGATTGATATGCCACACGTAGAAGTGATCCAGGCAATCTTGAGCGACAATGATTCGGTCGCTGCGGCCAACCGCAAGGCGCTTGACGCCGCCGGGGTGCTGGGCATAAATGTAATGGCCTCGCCAGGGGCGGGCAAGACCAGTCTGATCCTGGCGACGGCGGCGCAGTTGCCAACCGGGGTTGGCCTGGGCGTGATCGAAGGCGACCTGGCCTCATCAATTGATGCTGAAACGATTGCTCAGCAGGGCATCCCGGTCGTGCAGATCAATACTGGCGGTGGCTGCCATCTGGATGCGCCGATGGTCGCAAGTGGCATGGTCCGCCTGCCCCTGACCGAGTTAGCACTCTTAATGGTCGAGAATGTTGGCAACCTGGTCTGTCCGGCCAACTTCAAGCTGGGTACCCACCTGAACCTGGTGATCGCCAGCGCCCCCGAAGGCCACGACAAACCCTACAAATACCCCGGTATGTTTGCTGCCGCCAATATCGTGTTGCTCAACAAGGCCGAGTTGCGCCCGGTCTTCGATTTTGATATGGCTAGCTTCGAGGCCGGGATTCGCATGGTCAACCCTCAGGCCCCGATTATCCCGGTTTCGTGCCGCACCGGCGAAGGCATTGGGGCATGGGTGCAATGGTTGTTGGCGCAGCGGGTGGAGGCTTAGGCCTCCACCCGCTGTAGAAAAACGGGGGAACCAAGTTCCCCTGTTAAGGCTGTTGCAACGTCCGCCTCCGGCGGTGGGTGTGGTGCGGCTACGCCGCACCACACGGTTTTTTGGTATGGTTTGGCGGCTTCGCCGCCAAACCATACCAAAACCTGGGACTTGCCCAAGTTCCCCCGTACGCCCCTTCAATGGGGCTGTGCTTCGGCAAGCTGCTGGTAGCGTTCGCGTAGTTCGCGTTTCAGGAGTTTGCCACTGGGGTTTTTGGGCAGACTGGTGGCAAAAACGACGTGTTTGGGGGCCTTGAAGTGGGCCAGATGGCTGCGGCAGTGCTCGATCACCTCCGCTTCATTCAGGGTGTGATCCTGTTTCAGCACCACCACGGCGGTCACGGCCTCGACCCAATAGGGGTCGGGCACGCCAATGACCGCAACTTCGGCGACCGCTCCCAGCCGGTAGATCGTCTCTTCGACTTCGCGACTGGCGACATTTTCGCCCCCGGTCTTGATCATGTCCTTCTTGCGATCGACAACCGTGATATAGCCTTCTTCATCAATCGTCGCAAGATCGCCGCTGTGAAACCAACCACCGGCAAAAGCCTCGTTGGTCTTGGCTTCGTTATGGTAGTAGGCATTCAGTAGTTGCGGCGAGCGATGTACAATCTCGCCGATCTCGCCCGGAGCTACATCGCGCCCCTCGGGATCAACCACCCGGGTTTCGACATTTAGCACGGGTTTGCCCGCCGAACCAGCCTTGCGCAGTTGATCCTCGGGGCGGAGCACCGTCGCCAGCGGGGCGATCTCGGTCTGACCATAAAAGTTCCAGAGCCGCACCTGGGGCAAGCGCCGCTGGAGTTCGAGCAGCACCTCTACCGGCATGATCGAGGCGCCGTAGTAGCCTTTGCGCAGACTGGCGAGATCGCTACGCTCAAACAGGGCCGAGCGCAGCAAGGCGATCCAGATCGTGGGCGGCGCAAAAAAGGAGTTGACCCGGTGGCGCTCGATCAGTGGCAGGATGACCTCGGGGCGGGGGTGACCAGTAATCAGATTGGTGGCCCCAACATAGACACACGGCCCAAGAAACACATCTAGCTGAGCGCAATGGTACAGAGGCAGAGCGTGGAGCACAACATCGCTATGGTTGATCTCGCCTTCAACCACACAACTCACATACTCCCAGAGCACAGCTTCATGGCTGAGCACGGCTCCTTTGGGGAGCGATTCGGTGCCGCTGGTGTAGATAATCTGCAACGGCATGCGACTATCGAGCTCCATTATCGGCTCATCGTCGCGTTCGGCAAGCAGATCGGCAAAGGTCAGCATGCCGGAAGGCGGGTCGGCGGGTGCTTCGCCCGGCAGCCAAAGTAGTTGCTCGACCGCCGGTGCGTGGGTTGCCGCAGCCTGGCCGAGTTCAACCAGATCAGGCCCCACCCAAAGCATCCGCGCTCCAGCGTGGCGCAAAATGAAGCCCGCTTCCTCGGCATTGAGCATAAAGTTGATCGGCACCAGCACCGCCCCAAGGCGCGCCAAGGCAAACCGCAGTGCCGCAAAGGCATGCGAGTTGCGAGCCAGGATCGCTACCCGATCACCAACGCCAATGCCCTGCGCTGCGAGGCCGTGAGCCAGGCGGTTACAGATCCGGTCGAACTCCGCATACGTCCAACTGGTCTCGCCACAAAGAATGGCGGGCTTCTGAGGCGAACGCGCTGCGGTACGGCGCAACAGATCGCCCAGGATCTGCCGACGGATGATCGTATCCACGGAAGGGTCTCCTCACTGAGCTTAAGTTGTGGGGTCACATTGGGATAGATCTATTGTACCCCAAGATCGTGCCCCAAACACCACACCTCAGTGGGATTGGCAGGGCGGTTGCAACGATACTGCTGGCGAATTCGATTCGTCCCCGTGGCGGCCCGGTGTGCCCGTATTACGGCCCGGCGTGCCCCATCACGGCCATGATACCGCGTAGGGGCAGCCCACGTGGCTGCCCCGGGCGACCACGCCGGGTAATGGTGAAAGGTTAAGGCCCGCGCCGCTTTGTCAAGCCACGGACGTGCGGGTATAATCACAATTATGTCAACAGAAAAACCCC
>JBLWKA010000007.1:0-76157 GCA_048381555.1 Oscillochloridaceae bacterium umkhey_bin13 | reverse complement strand
TGGGGTGTGGGGGACGGTTTTTTTTTTTGTGGGGGGGGGGTGGGGGGGGGGGGGGGGGCGGCGCCCGCCCCCCCCCCCCACTGCGTTTGCTGGGAGCACCCTGTGCTGCCAGGCCCTCGCTTTGCCTCGTGCTGGGGGTGGTGGCTGCAGGCAGGTGCTTTGCGCCGCGCTGGGCTTGTTGGGGCCAAACACCCCTCATTCTCGTTCTAGGCGGGCAATTTCGGCTTCGAGATCGGCTGCCAGTTGGCGCAGCCAGGCCGGGGCCGGGTTATGCGGATCAACCAGGCGCGGGCGCAAGCGGCGCAATTCCGCCCGACGGCGCAGAATCTCATGGGCACGGGCGGTACTCTGATCATCGGTGGGCAGATCAGGCGGATCAGGGTGGTTGGCAAGTTCGCGGTCCACTAACTGACTGAGCCAGTGATCAAGCTCTAGTTCGTGCTGTTCAAGTAGGTGCAGGAGCTTGACGCGTTGTTGCCCATTCAGATAGATCCGCGTTGGAATGGTATAGCGACCTTCGTCCATAACAAGACCCCTTCGCGGTGATCCCGAACCCATCACCTCCGTAGGGACGTAGCGTGCTACGTCCCTACGGAAATTTACCCGCGCAACTTCTCGTTCAGGTAGGCGGGCAGTTCGGCGATCGCGACCCGTTCCTGGCCCATGCTATCGCGGTCGCGCACCGTGACCGTGCCGGCCAGTGCGCCATCCTTGCCTTCACCGAGTGTATCGAAGTCTACGGTGATGCACAACGGCGTCCCGATCTCGTCTTGGCGGCGGTAGAGCTTGCCAATTGCGCCGGTATCATCGTAGATCGTGCGCACGCCACTTTCGGCTTGCAATTGGCGACGAATCTGCTTGGCGGTCGCCACGATCTGTTCGTGGTTGCGCTTGAGTGGGAAGACCGCAACCTTAATTGGGGCCAGATGCGGGCGTAACCGCAACACCGTGCGGTAGTGCTCATCGAGGACCGGCTGAGCCTGCCCACGTAATTTCTTGCCCAGTTCAATCGTTTCGGCACCCGGCATGGCCAACAACGGCTCGATCTCGGGCAGACGTTCAGCCAGATCGGCACTGATCGCCTGGGCCCGTTCACTCAACGCATCGCGTTGTTCGGCGCTGAGCTTGTCGCTCTTGCCGGTAGACTTCAGGAACGCCGCTAGTGCGTCACTGACGGCCTGGAGCCGTTCAGGGGGCGGGGCCTTGGTCAGTTCTTCGGCATAGGCTTCACAGAGTACCGCGAGCATACAGCGCCCAACCCCGGCCGACGGCTCGATCACATAGGGCACGAGGTGGCGGCGGCTCTCCTGATCAAAATAGGTCAAACGGGCAATGCTATCCTCGTTCGGATTGACGCGAGCGGTCAATCCGAGGCTGGCCTGTTCCTTCGAATGCGAACCCAGGTCATAATCGGTCCGGTTAGCAATCCCTTCGATCTCCTGCACGCCAATCGAAGGATAATCGTACATCAGATCGTAGGTGCGCTTCGAATAGTGGGCCAACTCATCGGCGGGCACATCATAGATCGTCATCCGCTCGCGGGGCACGCCGATCCTGGCCCACCAGGCCAGCCGATCATCGAGCCAACGCTGGTGCCAATCCTCATCAGTCCCCGGCATAACAAAAAACTCGATCTCCATCTGCTCGAACTCGCGCACCCGGAACAGAAAATTGCGCGGGTTGATCTCGTTGCGGAAGGCTTTGCCAACCTGGGCAATCCCAAACGGCAGCTTGCGGCTGGTGGTAGTCAACACATTCGCAAAGTTGGCGAAGATCCCCTGGGCCGTCTCGGGGCGCAGATAGGCATACGAGCCGCTATCGGCGACCGGGCCAACCTGAGTGGAGAACATCATATTAAATGGGCGCGGCTCGGTCAGATCGGTCGAACCGCAATTCGGGCATTTGCCGCTGATATGATCAGCGCGCCAGCGGCTCTTGCAACTGCGGCAATCAACCAGCGGGTCGTTAAAGGTCTCTTCGTGGCCGGAATACTTCCAGACCAGGCGATTCATCAGGATCGCCGCATCAAGGCCCTCCATATCATCGCGCTCATAGACATTGGCGCGCCACCAATCGGCAATCAGATTATTCTTCAACTCGACCCCGAGCGGGCCAAAATCAAAGGTGCCCTGCAAGCCACCATAAATCTCGGAGCCGGGAAAGATCAGGCCGCGACGTTTACAGAGCGCAACCACCTGGTCAAGCGAGAGGGCAGGCATCGGCTTCTCCTTGGTCAAACAGCGAACACAAAAAAACCAGACGACCAAAACGGTCGCCTGGGGACGCATCGGCATGACGCGCGGTTCCACCCCAGTTAGCGGCGCGCGGAGCGCACGCTCACCTCGTTTACGTTTGGCTCACCGGTGCCTTCACCCACCCCGTACCACCGGGCTTTCACCATCCCCGGCTCGCTAATGGTCGTCGTGCGGGCTACTCCTCCGGCTCAACGCCCTGAATTGCTTGACGGATAGGGTAGCGCAAGGTGGGGTGGCTGTCAAGGGGTGTGGTCATGGTATAATATGTCATATAATTACGAGGTGATGTCATGACGATGCATACTCCCCTGGCTATGGCCCCGGTTGATCTGCCTGCCGTAATGATCGATGACGCCCCGGTCTACTACCGCGAAACTGTTCCGACCCACGAAACCCACCCGCCCCTCTTGCTGCTGCATGGCTGGGGTGGTTCGTCGCGTTATTGGGGGCCAACCATGGCCGATCTGGGCCGCGACCGACGCGTGGTTGCGCCTGATCTGCCTGGCTTTGGCGACTCGCCGCCCTTGCATGGCACCGCTTCGGCGGTACGCCTGGCCGACGTGGTGCTCGAATTTGCGAATCGGCTTGGGCTTGAGGTCTTTGATCTGAACGGGCACTCCTTCTGTGCCAATGTCGCGGTGCATGTGGCGGCTCGCAATCCTGAACGGGTACGTCGCCTGGTGCTCAGTTGTGTGAGTACCTTCCGTAGCGAGCGTGAGCGCAAACTTGTGGAACAGGTGCATCACGTGTTGGCGCTGTGGATGTCGTTGCGCCGCCCCTGGATGGCGAACTCGCGCATGTTTTACCGGGCGGTCGGCACCCGTTTCTTCTACCGGATTCCCAAAGACGACGCAATCTTGCAGGCCGCCTTTGCCGATTTCCTCAAGATGGATCAGCGGACGGCCCTGGAGAGCGCAGCGAGTGCGGGTGATGCGATCATCAATCCGACCATGGCAAGTTTGCGCACCCCAACCCTGGTGCTTGGGGCACGTCAGGATCGGATTATGCCGCCAGCAGGTACGCCCGAAGTGGCACGCTTAGTACCTGACAGCCAGTTGGTCTGGATCGAGCGTTGCGGTCATTTGCCCATGATCGAACGGCCCGAGGTCTATCATCAGGCGTTGCGGGCGTTTTTGGACTAAGACATGGTTTCAGAAAGGCCGGATCAGCGTGACAGTGTGCGCTGCTTCATTGCGTCGGGCTAAAGCCCTGCCTGCTATCCGAAGCCCTGCGGGCTGCCAGCGAAACCGGTTCAGATGAGCCCGAAGGGCTTGGTGTATCAGCAAGGGCTTCAGCCCGTCGCTCAGGCGGTTGCCAAACTGTAACGTAGCTACGAACCATGTCTAAGATGTTTTGATCGTACCAGGGGCACCGTGCGCATGCACGGTGCCCCTGGTCTTTTTTTGGTGGCGAGCGACGGATCGCTGCACATCACGGTGTTGACTGCGGTACAATAAGCACCAAACGCGCCCGCATCTCTAGCACGGGGTCTATCTGGCATGAGTATTGATCTGGCCCGTTATCGCGCCGAGTTTCCCATCACCGAACACTGCGCCTTTCTGAGCCACGCTGCGGTTTCGCCGCTCAGCCGCCCGATCGTTGCGGCGGTCAATGAGTATCAGCAGCTTGCGCTGAACAATGGCGGGGCCCAGGTTTTTAAGACGATCATCCCGCGGATGATCCAGTTGCGTCAGAAGTTGGCAACCATGATTGGGGCGCGCAGTCCCGACGAAATCGTCTTGATGCCGAATACGGCGATGGGCTTGAATACGGCTGCGGTCAGTTTGCCCCTGCGTACCGGCGATAATGTGCTGGTGCTCGAAGGTGATTATCCGGCTAACATCTACCCCTGGCAGCAGTTGGCCTATAAGGGTGTGTTGACCAAAGTGGTGCCGCAGCACCGGGGCGGTCTGGATCTGGCGACCCTCGAAGCGCGGATTGACCGGCGCACCCGCGTGATTGCGCTTAGTACGGCCATGTTTGCGACCGGTTTCCGCAACGATATCGCCGCCGTGGGCCAACTCTGTCACGAGCGTGGGATCTTCTTTGTGGTGGATGCGATCCAGACCCTTGGGGCCTTCCCGCTTGATGTGCAGGCTTGCCACATTGACTTCCTGGCCGCTGGTTCACAAAAATGGCTGCTTTCGGCCCCGGGGGCGGGCTTTCTTTATATGCGCCAGGAAATGCTTGATGTGATTGAACCAGGAGCCTATGTCGGCGCGGGCAGTGTGGTAGACTTTATGAACTACCTGGACTACAATCTGACCTTCCCGCCCACGGCTGAGCGCTTCAGCCTGGGGACGCCCAATGTGTATGGGGCGTTCGCGCTTGATGCCGCCGTGACCATGTTGCTCGAGGTGGGGATCGATCAGATCGAACGCCACATCGCAACCCTGGTCGATGCCTTGATTACCGATTTACAGGAACGCGGCTTTACCCTGGCCGCTGATACGACTCCGGCTAACCGAAGTGGGATTGTGGTCGCCAACGTCGCCGACCCCGAGGCGCGCTGTGCCCAGCTTGAAGAAGCGGGCGTGATTGCGACGGTGCGCGGTGGGCTACGTTTTGCGCCCCACTTCTACAATACCCTCGAAGAAGTGATGCGAGTTGGTGAAGTACTCGGTGAACCGTAAGCTAAGAAGGAGGGCTTGATGCGGCTTTCTGAAGATAAAATCCGGCGCATTGCCGAACGTCTGCATGATGAATTAGCCGAACGCGGCTTGCTTGAATACCGCGAGGCCCCGGGCAATCGCGCCGGGGCCGGACGGGCCGGACGGGTCAAGGTGCTCTACGATTTTATTGTGGCTGATCTGCGTCTCGAAGAAGAGATTGACGCCGAGGTCGAGCAGGTTCTTGCGTCGTACAGTCGTGAGATCAAAGGCACCGAGCGCGATGTGCTCTTTCGTAAGCACAAAGAGACGATTGCGCGACGGCGCGGCTATATCGTCTAACGCAAGCCCAGACGGTCAACCAGTTCGTTACCAAGCAAGCCTCGTAAGATGCCCGCCTCGCCGTGATCCTCAAGGCGGGCACGCTCGAACCACTGCACCGTCACCCAGACTCCGGGCGCAACCTCTTCGGATTGAGCGGGCGAGAGCGGCAGCCCAAACAGGGCCATGCTCTCGGCTTCGCTGATCCCCGGTCGGCCATCCAGTTCGAGGCCACTACTGCGCCAGGTGCGCAAGAAGAGGTCGCAGACCGAGTGGCCGGTTTCGGGGAAGATGCGACAGTTGTTCGAAGGCCGATTACGCGGGAAGGTGAACCAATCCCGCCCACTGGTTTTCAGCAACTCATCACCGATGCGGCTGAGCAGCACCCGGTACGGCTCGGCATTGGCTGGGTGAAACTCGAGCCGGTGGCGCTCGAAGTATTGTACGGTATAGACCTGGCCGTCACTCCCCGTTTCAAGCAACTCCTCACTGATCGGGAAGCCAAAGATCGCTAGGCCACCCTGGCGTTCCCAGTAATTGCGGAACTCGCCACGCAGGGTATGACCAGTCTCGGGGAAGAACCGCACTGCGGGATCCTCACTCGGGGCCACCGGCGCAAAAGCCGGGAGCGGCTGCCGTTCACGCCCAGGCGCGGTCGCCGCTTCGTTCAAGGGGCAGCCCTGGTAGCTCTGGGCCAAAGTAAGCGCCTGCACCAGATTGAGCCGTCCATAGCCATAGGTGGCATCGCGTCCTGGCGAACCAAGGTCATCGGCACTGGCTTGCAGAATGCAGGCGAGATCGAACCAGTCCAAATCGGGCCGTAGACTGAGCAGCAGGCCCGCCGCGCCTGCGACCCAGGGGCTGGCAAACGAGGTGCCGGTCGTCGGTGCGTAGTTGCCACCTGGCACCGTGGTGAGGCCACTCGAAGCCGGGGCACTCAGGCCAAGATAGTTGCCGGTATTCGAAAAGCTGGCGACCTGATCATCAGGGCCAACCCCACCGACGGCTAACACTTCGGGATAGGCCGCAGGATAACTGGGCGCATTGCCTAACTCGGCCTCGTTACCGACCGCCGCTACCACCAGAATCCCCCGCTCGGTTGCATACTGCACCGCTTCACGCAGGGTCTGGCTTGGGCGACTACCGCCGAGGCTTAGATTGATCACGCGGGCACCATTATCAGCGGCCCAACGCAGCCCCTGTGCGACCGAAAATGTACTACCAATGCCCCGATAGTCCAGCACTTTGATTGGCAGAATCGTGCAACCCCAACAGATCCCGGCAATGCCCATCGCATTGTCGCTCTGGGCTGCGATCTGACCCGCCACCGCCGTCCCGTGTCCGTTATCGTCCAATGCACCAGGTCGCCCAAGCAGACTGTTGTACCCCGGCAATAGCTTATTTGCCAGATCGG
This sequence comes from Oscillochloridaceae bacterium umkhey_bin13, assembly GCA_048381555.1. GTDB lineage: Bacteria > Chloroflexota > Chloroflexia > Chloroflexales > Chloroflexaceae > Viridilinea. Next base: position 69,558 of record JBLWKA010000007.1, on the reverse strand, counting down.
GGTGACGCTCATCTACGCCCGTATCAAGCACCGCAATGATGATCGGCTCGCCGGTGGTGATCTCCCAGGCTTCAGCCGCCCTGATTTGGCGCAGCGGCCATTGATCTGCTAGGCCCGGATCGTTAGGCGTGCGCCAGACCTGTTGGCGTAGATTGGGTTCGGCATACATGATCCCGGGGCTGCCATGCAGGCGACTGGCGGCAAGGGCAGGATCATGCTGGGCCTTGATCTGCAACAAATAGGTTGAACTTCCGGCTGCCAGTGGGCGGGCACTATGTACCCCAAGTTGCCGGAATTGGCGGTCTAACAGCGGATCGCTACTACGCCCATCAGCGGTCAGTTCTATCCCTGGGGCAAGTGCCACGATCAGTTCACCTGTCAACCCATCACCTTGTGCCCGCACCGGCGACGGGATCAGCAACAGGCTCAGCAGCATAAGCAGGATCAGGCCTAGCCGAGGGGAGCGCTGATTGATCAATTGGTGAGCATATTTATTCATAGCGATAGATCTTACCATAGGGACAGGGCTTGAGCAAAGTGCAGGGCTAATGCAAAGTCATTGGGCAAGCCCATAGTTTGTGTGCGGTGTGGCGGCGAAGCCGCCACCCCAAACCCCACCGCCGGAGGCGGACTTTGCAACAGCCCTGGAGCAAAGTGGTCCGGCAATTGCACATCTCAGAAGGGGGCGGTATAATCGGCTCAATGGCAGATCACTATGTATGGTTAGACCGAGACGTCACATGACCCTGAAGACCCTGCAGGGCAAGATCCTTGCTTCGTTGCTGATCGGCCTCGTCGTGGTGATCCTGATGGGGCTGCTTGGCGATCTACGGGCGATCGGGCGTGAACTCGGCAATTTTAGCTGGTACCTGCTGCCTGCCATCCTCGGTCTGACCCTGCTCAACTATCTGTTGCGCTGGCTTAAGTGGGAATATTACCTGCGCCGGCTGGGCTGTGGCAGCGGGGTCAGTCTGCTCGATAGTGGTCTGATCTTCACGTCGGGCATGGTGATGGCCGTAACCCCCGGCAAGTTGGGCGAGGTCTTCAAGTCCTATCTGTTGCGCCGCGTCAATCAGACTGCCGTCACCCGTTCTGCGCCTATCGTGTTGGCCGAGCGCCTGACCGATGGGGTTGCGATGCTCTTGCTGATGGGCCTCGGGCTGACCTTGTATCCCCCAGCCCGGCCGGTATTTGCGGCCCTGGTGGTGGGAACGCTGCTGGGCATCGTGGTGGTGCAGTATCGCCCGCTGGCCGAGCGCCTGATCACTCTGGTTGGCCGCTTGCCATTGGGTGATCGGATCGCCCCGCGTTTGCTGACGATCTATACCAGTACCCGCGAACTGCTCGAATGGCGCGTTTTGCTTGCTGCAACCGTGCTGAGTGTGCTGTCGTGGGGCTTTGAGTGTCTGGCTTTCTATTATGTGCTGGTGGGCCTGGGTGTACCAAGTTCGCCGCTGCTGCTCTTGCAGGCGACCTTTATCTTTGCGGCCAGTACCCTGTTTGGTCTCGTAAGTTTTTTGCCCGGTGGTTTGGGAGTCAGTGAGGTCAGCAGTGTTGGCCTGCTGGTAACCCTGGTTGGCGTCAGTGTTTCGGTTGCTACCACCGCCACCATCCTGATCCGTTTTGGCACGCTCTGGTTTGGCGTGCTCCTTGGTGTGCTCGCCCTGATCTGGTTTGGGCGACGCTATGGGACCTCCAGTGACGAGCCGGAAGTGAACGTCGGCGAACCAGGAACCGCCGATGTCGCATCATGACCTACCAGGGCTAACGCGCCCTTGAGCGAGGAGCACCGCCTGTGGCATCTATTTTTACGCGCATTGTCCAAGGGGATATCCCTGCTGCCAAAGTGTATGAAGATGACCTGACCCTGGCCTTTCTCGATATCAATCCCGCCTCACGCGGGCATTGTCTAGTGATCTGCAAGGAAGAGCGCCCCGGTCTGCTTGATCTGAGTCCTGAACAGTTGACTGCGCTCAGCCTAACCACCCAGCGGGTCGCTCAGGCGATAATGACCGCCCTCCAGCCCGATGGGTTCAATATTGTGCAGAACAATGGGGCCGCCGCCGGGCAGACGGTCTTCCATTATCACGTCCATATTATCCCGCGCTGGAACGGCGATCATGCCCTCGCGGCCTGGCGACCTGGGAGCACGACTCCGGCCGAGTTGGCAGATCTGGTGGCGCAATTGACGGCGGCCCTGGCGTGAATCCAGTGGCGAAAGTTGACGTAAGATAGGCGTAGCCCGTGGTGGCCCAACGCAGGCGTCAACAGGTTCATTCAGCGGGAGGCTGCAATGCCTGACTCATTGATCTTCATTGGCGTAGCCCGTAGCCAGGGCTATCCGCCTGAGGCTGCTGTCGCTGCCTTGGCGGCGGTTCGGGCACGACTGGCCGAAGCCCAGATCACCACCCGGCGCTTCTATATCTATCGTACGGGTGATGGTGGCGTCGGCAGTGCGGGTGCCACGAGCCAGAGTAGCGGTCGCCCACGTCTTTTGCTCGCCTTCCAGAGCCCTGATGACGCCCTGGCCTTTGCCCAAGCAACCGGCCTGGGATCCAGCCCGCGGCTCGTGCCGCTCAGCCTGGGCCAGATCCTGGCTGCGATCATTCAACGTCCGGCGATTGTGGCCCTGCTGATCGCCGAATCGACCCTTACCCCCCTGATTGGGGGGCTACCGCCCGGTCTGCGGATCGAGCGCGCCGCCTTGATCGAACTTCTCGCCGGGGTGATCTCGTAACGGCCCCTAGGATCGTAACGGGGTTCACCACTTCATCCACGTCGCACAAACCGTACCCGGCCGAACTCGGTCGCAACGAAGGAGCAGTCCATGGGCAGTCGTTTTGATGAGATGCGGATCTTTTCGGGGAATGGCAATGAACCACTCGCCCACTCGATCTGCGACCGCGTGGGCGTGCCCATGGGCGATGCCACGATTGTGAAGTTCAGTAACGAAAATATTTTTATCAAACTCAATGAGAGCGTGCGCGAAAAAGATGTGTTTGTCGTGCAGTCACTCTCGGCTCCCCATCTGAGTGATCGGATTATGGAGTTGTTGATCATGCTTGATGCCTGCCGCCGCGCTTCGGCCGGGCGTATTACGGCAGTGATTCCCTACTATGCCTATGGGCGCACCGATAAGAAGGATCAGCCCCGGGTGCCGATTACGGCGCGCCTGCTGGCCGATATGATCCAGTCGGCCGGGGCGCATCAAGTTTTGACGATTGATCTGCACGCGGGCCAGATCCAGGGCTTTTTTAACATTCCCATGGATGAACTGACTGCGATGCATCTGCTGGTGCGCTACTGGGCCGAAAAAGGCTGGGACGATTTGATCATCGTGTCGCCCGATGTGGGTTTTGCCAAACGGGCTCGTAACTTTGCCGAAGCGCTTGGTGCCCCCTTGGCAATCGCCGAAAAACGCCGGATTCAGCATTTTGGGCGGCGCGATGGCGGTCAGTTGACGTCGCCCGAAATTATGAACCTGATCGGCGATGTCGCAGGCAAACGCTGCATCATTGTAGACGACGAGATTGCCACCGGCGGCTCGATCCTCGAAGTGGTTGGACTGCTCGAACGTGAAGGAGCCCGCGAGATCTATGCCTGCTGTGTTCACCCAGTCTTTGCTGGTAATGCGGTCGAACGCCTCAAGTCCAGTTCCATCCGCGAATTGGTGACCACCGATACGCTGCCGCTGCCTGCCGACAAACGCTGGCCTGGCCTGACAGTGTTAAGTGTCAGTACCTTGATTGCCGAAGTGATCCAGCGCATCCATAGCGGCGTCTCGGTAGATACGATCTTCTCGCAACGCAACCATCCGGCGCTTGGGCGGTAAGGCATCGTTCACCTGTACGTGACCGTTTCGCAACTGCAACGCCCCCTCCCCAGCCCTCCCCCGCTGGAGTTTAAGGGCGGACAGAAAATGCATGCGACAGACGCTTTAGACGGCATCAGGACGGCACAGCCTCACCTCAGCCGGGAGAGGGGGACAGGGGTGATGGCTTCTAGCGCATCACAATGCCCTAAACCCCATCGTAGCAGCGTGCTGCGTCCCTATTGATGATCGGCAGGGACTAATCGCAATGCCCAGAGCATGCCCCCGAGGATGAGCAGCATCGCCAGGGTGGCGGGCCAGGCAAACCAGCCCAGCAGCGCTTCGAGCCAGCGGGTGCTCTGGATCAAGGCCAGCGCCAGCAGGGCGAGCAGCCGCCCGCGTTGATCGGTTGCCAGGCCCAACCAGGCGAGTGGCAGGCTCAAAAAGATCAGGTGATGGTACCAGATCAGGCTTGAGGCCATGGTCACAACGGTCAGTCCATACCCGAAGACCAGGGCGTCGGGCCGGTGGCGGAGATGCCAGGCAACCCCAAGCCAACTGAGCAATAGCCCAAGGCTTGCCAGCCGACCGAGCAATCCCGCCACCTGCTCGGCCCATGAACCTTCGGTCGTCAAGCTACTTAACACCCCTACCAGGGCCTGGTTGTAGGGATTGCGCGGGGCACCCCGTAACAATTCGGGCACAAGTTGGGCAAATTCCAGCCAGAGTCCTGGGCCAAACCAGATCAAGGACGGCAGACTCAGGATCATCAGCGCCAGACCCACCCGCAGCAGCCGCGGCCAATCCCCCCGTACCAGCGGCAAGAACAACAGGATGGCCGGAGTCAGTTTGATCAGGATCGCCGCTGCCAGGGCCACATCACCCGATCCGGCCATGGCCCGATACCGTAGTCCCAGTCCAAACAAGACCAGGCCCAGCAGCATCAGACTGTTGATCTGCCCAATCGCCAAGCCTTCCAACTGCGGCCCGGCCAACATCCCCACCCCGAGCAGCATGATCCAGACCAGGCGTGAGCGTGGCTGCGGCAAGAGCAAGCCCACTCCGAGCAGGGCCAGCGCACTGGCTAGGGCATTGGTTCCGATCCAGGCCCAGGCCACCAGGTGCGGATCGAGGTGGGCCAGCGCCGCAAAGACTGGCAGACTGGCTGGCGGATAGACAAACGCCACCCCGATTCCATACAGCGCAAACAGGGGATAGGGACTCTCGCCCTGGGCAATGCGGGCACCGGCATCAAGATAGATCGCCAGATCAAAGGCCAGGCCTGGATGCACCTGCAGGTGGTTCCAGAGTGCTAGGGTCAGATAGGGTACCAGCAAGATGCCAGCCAGCAACCAGGGGCGGATCGAACCAGTGCCAGGCGCATCCTGCCAGTGTTGCCATGCTGCACGCAGCAGAATTGGCCCGGGGGCCAGAATGAGCAATCCAACCGCCAGACTTGCCAAGAACGGGATCAACAGCCCGAGTGGCCAACGCACCACCTGATGCCGGGCGAGCAGGGCCGCAAGTAGCCCCAGCGTCAGGCCAACAATCGCACCAATCTCGCTAAGCCGCAGGCCAGGTGGTGGGCGCGGATGCACCAGGGGCTGAACCATCCGCCTTCCGGCGAGTGCAAGCGCCAGACTGGTCGCCAGCATGGCAAGCACCACCTGGCTAGGAGCCTGCCCGCCGCCCTCAAGTTGGATCGCCCCCAGTTGCACGCCCAACTCGCGTGGTTCGCCTGGCAGCCGCAACGGTTCGACCTGAAGCGTAAGCGGCACCTGTTCGCCTGATTGGGGGGGCAGCAACAGATGCAACGTGCGCGGGGTAGAACTCAGGGCCAGATCGAGGGTGAGTGGGCCACGCAGGGCTACTTGCGGGTCACGTACCCCACCCGCAACCTGAAGGCGCATAATCAGGTTGCCGCCAGGGTTCGGCAGATCGAGGCGCACCTGCGGCGCACTCCAACGGAAGCCGGTAGCATCCCATTGCCAGGGCTCGGGCAGATACAACCCGCTCGCGGGTGGGGGCTGCAGGGCGTCAAACGCAAGCAGCCGCGGTTGACGATAGCCCAGCCAAACGCTGAACACACTTCCACTGAGCAGCACCACTAGGCCCAGCATGACCTGGAGCCAGCCAATCCTAGCTCCATCGTCACGACGCGCACCCACAGCAACTCCTCTGATCAGCTTTGGCCCGGCGTATTATACCATTGTGGCTTTTCCTACCTCATCCCAAACCTGGTGTTACGTTGGTAAGTGAGATCGGGTATACTATCGGTGCTTGCAAATTGCGCCGGGGTTTGAACCGGCGTCTTGCTGTCTCATGGTACTGTTGCCAATGGTTGGCTGAGGCTGAGCTTGGTTGCCTGGCCGTCGCGCCCATAAGGTGAGAGTGTGTTATGACTTACCGATTGATGGTGGTTGCCGCCGCAGATGCGGCACTGCGTGGACTTGTAGGACAGCTTGGCGCTGAGGTACAGGTGCAGTTCTGTGAGTCGGCGAATGATGCACTCTGGGAAGTGCGTGGCAATCCGCCCGAAGCGTTGCTGGCTGAAGTTGAACTTTCTGGCATGACTGGGCTGGAGTTGGCCGAAATTCTGCCCAACTTTGAAGTCCCAACCAAAATTGTGCTCTATAGCGCAACCAATGAAGCGGCCCGTGCTGATGCCGAGGCGGTAGGGGTCTTCCGTTTTCTGTCGGGGGCATTGTCGGCTGATGATCTGCGCACGGCCCTGAATGCGGCTGCTGCGGCGGCGAATATGGCAGCAGTTGAAGCCGCCGCCGCCGAAGCTGCGGCCAAAGCTGCCGCCGAAGCCGAAGCTGCTGCGGCTGCCGAAGCTGCGGCTAAAGCTGCCGCCGAAGCTGCGGCGGCCAAAGCTGCCGCCAAAGCTGCTCGCATCGTAAGCCCCGCTCCGACGCGGCCCGAACCACCACGCCAACCTCCTCCTGCCCCAGCCCCTAGCGCAAGTCCCGAACGACGCGATTTTACGCCCGCCCGGGTTACCTTGCCTACCCGCGCCGAGCGTGAAGCTGAGGCTGCTGCTGCTGCCGCCCAGCCCCCAGCCGCCCCGGCTGCGCCCGCTGCGCGGGGTGGCCTCGCCGCCCGCAGTAAAGCCGTAGCGGCGAGCCGTCCGGCTCCTGCTGTTCCGGTTGCAGCGCCACCGGCTGCCGATAAAGACGATGGGGCCAGCGCATGGCGCAGCGGCACCGGTAATCTGGTCGTTACCGAGCAGAATATCAGTGCTATTCGGGCGGTCATGGGCCAGTTGGCCCAAGATCTCGGCACCCAAAGTGTGATGCTCACGGATCGGGCCGGGATGGTCTTGGTGGAAGTCGGCCAAGCCTCTAATCTGCCCATGATGATCGTGCTGCCCTTGCTCTCGACCGGCTTTTCGACTACCGGCGAGGTCGCCCGCCAGTTGCGTGAAGAGGATGCCACCAGTGTCTATATTCACGAAGGGTTGGGGATTGACCTCTACTGTTTTGATGTGATGCAGCGCTTTTTGTTAGTGCTGGTCTTCAATAAAAAGGTTGCCAGTTCGAAGATTGGCGCGGTCTGGATCAATGCCAAACGCGCCATCCGCGAATTGCGTGACGCCCTTTCACGCTAGGTATGCTTCGACCACTTCTGGTACTGATCCTTGCTGCCGCGAGCTTTCTGGCGGCTCAGGGGACTGGGCTGCGGCTCTTTTTTCATCTGAGCTATCTGCTCGTTGGTCTGCTCTTGCTCTCGTTGATCTGGGCCTGGCTCAATCTGCGTGGGCTTGAGGTGATCCGCGAAACGCTGACCCAACGGGCGACGGTTGGTGAGTATGCCCGTGAACGGATTACGGTGCGTAATCATTGGCCGCTGCCCAAGCTCTGGATCGAACTGCACGACGAGTCTGAGTTGCCCGCCCACGGGGCTGGGTTTGTGGCCTCGTTAGCGGGGCGCGAACGGGGCCGCTGGCTGGCCCGCACGCGTTGTACCCAACGGGGACGCTTCCGGCTGGGGCCAACCACCCTGATCAGCGGTGATCCCTTTGGGATTGTGCGTTTGCGCCGTCAGGTGGCGGCCACGAACGAAATTCTGGTCTATCCTCAGGCGGTCTTGCTGCCCGATTTTCGACTGCCGGCGGCTGATGTGCCCGGCGGTCAGGCCACCCGTTCGCGTACCTTTGTGGTCTCGCCGAATGTGGCGTCGGTGCGTGAATATGCCCCCGGCGATAGTATGAACCGCATCCATTGGCGCTCGACTGCCCGTACCGGGCGGTTGATGGTCAAAGAATTTGAACTCGACCCGAGTGCCGATGTCTATCTGGTGCTCGATATGCAAGAGCGCACGGTCGTGCGTGATACGCGTAACCTTGCGCATGACAATGCTCTCGATCCCCGGGCGCAGGCCCCCTGGTGGGCACGCCAGCCCCAGACTCGCCCCGACCCTGCCGAGCCGCCCCCCAGCACCGAAGAGTATGCCGTCGCGGCGACGGCGTCGTTAGCCCGTACCTTGCTGAGCCAGAATCGGATTGTGGGCATGATCGCCTGGGGCCAGCACCGCGAAGTGATCCCCGCCGAGCGTGAGGGCCGTCAGTTGTTCAAGATCCTCGAAGCCCTGGCGGTACTGCGTGCCCATAGCCCGCATAGCCTGGCCGAAGTGTTGCTGGCCGAAAATACGCGTTTTGGCCGTAACTGTGCCCTCGTGATCGTTACGGCGTCGCTTGATGAGCGTTGGATCGGCGCACTGGAACAGTTGCGTTACCGTGGCGTGCGGGCCGTAGTAGTGCTGGTTGATCCTGCAAGTTTTGGCGGCTGGCATGATCCTGGACCGCAACTGCGCCGTCTGGCCGAACTGCGGGTGCCAACCTACCAGGTACGCCAAGGTCAACCCCTCGCCGAAGCCCTTGGGGTGCCGTTGCCCGATCAAGTCGCCGCGTAGCCATATGCCGAAACCCAACCAGGACGCTCGTTCCTCGATGCTTTATGGACAAGATTGCGCTGCTCGCTGACATTCACGGTAATCTAGCCGCCCTCGAAGCGGTGATCGCCGACCTGGAACGTTGGCAACCTGATACCGTTATCGTGGCGGGTGATATCATCAACCGTGGCCCCCAATCGGGGGCCTGCCTTGATCTGTGTCTGCGCCTCGCCGCTGAACGGGGTTGGCACCTGATGCGGGGCAACCACGAACGATATATCCTGAGCTACGACCGCGATCATCGTGACCCCAGTTTTCCGCAGAGCGGCCCCCGCTATGAACTGATGCGTGGCACCGCCTGGACCCATGCCCAGGTTGCGCACCAGATTGCTACACTTGCGGCGCTCCCCGAACAGGTGCGGATCGCGCTGGGCCACGATGAGACCCTGGTGGTCTATCATGCCTCGGTGCGCCACGACCGTGATGGCATGTATGCGAAGGCGGCGGCACAAGAATTGCATAACCAGATCGAACCTACGGCGACCATCTTTGCGGTGGGCCACACCCACATGCCCTTTGTGCGCCGTCTTGGGCCAACCCTGATTGTGAATACTGGTGCCGTTGGCCTGCCCTTTGATGGCGATCGCCGGGCCGCCTATGCCCGCTTACAGCGCCGCCGTACGGGTTGGCAGGCCCAGATTCGCCGCCTCGACTACGATTACGCCGCAACCTTGCACAGTTTCCGCAACGAGGGTATGCTCGTCGCCGTAGGTGCCCTCGGCCCCCTGATGTTGCGTGAAATTGAAACTGGCCAGTCGCTGATCTTTAGTTTTATTCCCACCTACCACGCCCAAATCACCGCCGGCGTGATCAGTTTTGACGCGGCTGTTCATGAGTTTCTGGCCCATAACGAGCGGGTAGCCTAAACTTTGACAGAACCCGGAAAAAGGCTGTGCAAAAAGTCGATTCTCTGCTATACTACATATAGAACATGACGCTGCAGCGCAGCAGCACAACGGGCCAACTAGTTGTGGCCCCACTGCATAGCTTGGTGGGGCACTTGTATGGGAAGATTACTGTTCATATGCCCCACATTCACTTTCAGCAGCGTCTTGAAGTTCTCGCGATGCGTTTGAACTCCCTAGCCCCAAGTGTTGAGCGCGCCCGCCAGTCGGTGCGGCGTCTGGAAGCCGAACAGGTGCCTGCCGGGGCGGCGGCTGGGGCGCGGATTGCCCAGTTGGCAGCAGCTCGTGCAATGGCTGCGACCCTCGAAGAGCGCGAGCGCCAGGTGCGCGTCGCCATGCGGTCGCTCCAGGCCGAATTGGCTGAGGCTTAGAGAAATTGCCTGCTAGACACGTTGGTATCACCAGAAGTGTCGGCTGATCACGCTTGTGAACCCCGCCATTTGATCTTCGTGCCACGGGTGAACGGTTGTCTATATCATCTCCGCTTGGCCATGATGCCACACTCACTGCTCCGCTGATCGGGCGCGACCACGAGTTGCAGCAACTGATCCACGAAGCCTATACCGTGATCGAGACGGGTCAAACCCGTTTAGTCACGGTGGTTGGCGTTCGCGGCATCGGCAAAACCCGCCTAGGCCACGAGTTACAGCAGGTGATTGCGCGTCTGCCTGATACGCTGATCCTGTTGAGCGTGCAGGCTGATCCCCAAAGCACGAACCAACCCTACAGCCTGCTGCGTCTGCTGGTTGGTACCCTGTTTAATCTGCGCACGAGCGATCCGCCTGAGCTTGTCCATCCGGCACTCGAACGCGGGGTGATCAATCTGCTCGGCAGTGATGCCATTCGCAAGGCCCATTTCATTGGTCAGTTGATTGGGTACGATTTTAGCGCCAGCCCCCACCTGCAAACTTATCTGGCTGAGCCACGCCAAATTCGGGATCGCGCCCTGCGCTATGCCCGCCAATGTTTTGCGGCCCTGGCTGCTCAAACCCCGGTTGTGCTGCTGGTTGATGATGCACACGTCGCTGATCTTGGTTCGCTCGAAGTGCTGGCCTCGTTTGTGGACGAGGGCGAGGATCTTGGGGCGCTGGTGCTCTGCCTGGCGCAACCCCAAATCTATGAACGCCTGCCTACCTGGCCGGGAACCCGCCTCGATCTCACTCCCCTCAATGAGCACGAGATTCGGCGTCTGGTCGGTGAGTTTCTGCGCAAGGCGGGCCGTTTGCCGCCTGATCTGCGCGCCCTGATTGTCAATCGGGCCGAAGGCAACCCGTTTTATGTGCAAGAACTGATCACCATGCTGATCAGCGACGGGGTGATTGTGGTCGGCGATGCGGCCTGGCAGATCTATCCTACCCGCTTGGCCCGCCTCCGGATTCCTAGCTCACTTGCCGATTTGCTGCGGGCACGCCTGAACGCCCTGCCGCCCGCCGAACGGGATCTGCTGCTGCGGGCTTCGGTGATTGGTCGCTTCTTTTGGGCCGAATTGTTGGCAATCCTCTGTGAACTGGAACCCGTGCGGCCTACTACAGCAGAAACGCTTGCCGCAAGTCTGAGCAGTCTGGAGCGGGTTGGCCTGCTGGTCTCGCGCCCTGATCCCCGCTTTCCGGGGGTGCATGAGTATGGTTTTAGCCATGAGTTGATGCACGAAGTGGCTTATGAATTGGCCGCTTCTGAACTGCGTCAGCGCTGCCACGCGGCGATTGCCACCTGGCTGAGTGCCCAGGACGATGAGCGGGTCGCAGCGTATGCCAGCCAGATCGCAACCCACTATGAGCGTGGCAACCAGCCCTTGCAGGCAGCCGATTGGCATCTGCGCGCCGCCCAAGAGGCTCGCGAAACCCATAGTTTGACGGTGGCCCAAAGCCATTACCATGCCGTCCTGACCCTGTTGCCGCCGGAAGGTACGGCTAGCGTAGCTAAGCGTTTGCAGTGTTATGAAGAACTTGGCAAGGTTCAGATGGAACTGGCCCGTCTGGCTGATGCCAAGGCGACCTATCAGGCGATGATCGATCTGGCTGAGCAACATGCCGATCATGCGGCAGCGGCTCGCGCGTGGAATGGCCTGACCTTGATCCTTGATCATAGTCTTGAATATGCTGCGTCGGTTGAAGCGTCCCGCCGGGCTATGACCCTTGCCGAAGCGGTTGCTGATGATTATCAACTGGCGCTGGCAACCTATCGCCTGGCCTTTGGGTTGGTGCGGACTGATCAGGGCCAAGCAGCGCTGACTGTGGCCTTGCAGGCGCTTGAGCGCATTAATCAGCTTGATGATCTGTCGCTACGGGCACCCTGTACGAGTTTGGTTGGGTTGATTTATCAACAACTTGGGCAATTTCACGAGGCTCGGCGTTACCTTGAAGATGGCCTGCGCCTGACGCGGGATTCGGGGCAACAGAACGAGTTGACCACCGCCCTCAATAATTTCGGCTATCTCTTGAACCATGCTGGGGATTATGTCGCTGCCTATGCCTACCTCGAAGAAGCGCTGCGCCTGGCCCGGACGATGGGATCGCGCCTGAATGAGATCTATATTCTGAGCAATCTGGCCCTGGCGTTGCAAGGTCTTGGTGATTATGTGCTGGCCGAAGCCGAAGCCCGCCGTGGCATTATGCTCTGCGAACAGAGCCGGATCACAACCTTCACTGATTTGTTGATTGCCCTGTCGCAGGCAACCCTGGCACAGGGTCGGCCAACCGAGGCCGTTGAGGCCGCCCAACAGGCACTTGAAATTGCACGTTTGAGTGGCGAGATGCGAGAGATTGGAATTGCCTGGCGTGCCCTTGGCAATGCGATCGCCGCGCTCAGTGAAGCTCAGGGCGCTACCCCGTGTTTCGCTGAGAGTGCCCGGCTGTTCACCGAGGCCAATGATCGCGTTGAGTATGCACGGACGCTGCGCGACTGGGCTGATCATGAACTTGCAGTAGGCAATCAGGCTCGGGCCTATGTTTTGCGGGAAGAGGCGCGGGCTACCTTTGCCGACCTGGGCCTGGAACTCGAAGTCCAGCGCATGCTCGATCAGTCGGCCTAGATGGCACTTGATCAGCCGCATACGGCCTTGTTGCGGGCCTGCCTGGAGCAGTTTCGGCCGCCTGATGCGCGGGTCGCCCTTGATCTGGCCTGTGGCGCTGGCCATAAAACCGCTTGGCTGCGCGCTTGTTGTCCACCTGAGGCGCTAGTCGTGGGGCTTGATCACGCGTCTGCGGCCCTGGCAGCGGCCCGTTTCGCTAACCCAACTGGCCCATGGGTGCGGGCTGATGCGCAAGCCCTGCCGCTCCGGGATGCCAGCCTCGATCTGATCTGGTGTGTGGCCGCCCTCCATCTGCTGGATGACCCCCAACAGGGCCTGGGCGAGGCTTTACGGGTGTTGCGTCCCGGTGGGAGCTTGCTACTCGTTACGGCAACCACCCGTTGGGTGCGGTTGCGGCCGCCGCCAGCGCACCCAACCGATCCGCTGCCAGCACTGGCCGATGATCTGGGTCATGATCTGGCGGGCATGCTGACCGCAGTTGGCTTCCCACCACCCAGGCTCCATGCCTTGCTGCTCGATCCCCCCGGCCTGAGCTTGACCGCAGCGGCGGCACCCCTGCTCGATTGGCCCGACCTGGAACCAGCCGAACCCGAGCCACAACCAATCTTGTTGGTGGCCCATGGCGCGAAGCCTTGTCGTTAGCCACCGTCACGGTTTGGTAGCCTGTAACTCCTGACGCATCAGTGCGGCATACACGATTGCGAGCATGGCGGCAAAGCCGAACCACTGCGCGGCATAGCCAAGATGCGGCCCGTCATCGAGTTGGCGCGGATCGGATGGGCGCGGCAAGGTGGCGTTGTTGCCCGTAGGCAGCGCTTCGACATACAACGGTAGCAGCGGCACACTGACCTGCGCTTGCAAAGCGGCAACGTCTACCCGCACCCAGGCCGGAATACGAGTTTCGCCCGGCAGTGGTAGATCGCGGGGGGCCAGGGGTGAATCAGGGCGCACCTGCGGCGGCCAGGCCAGCCCCTCAAGCGTGATTTCACGCGGGATGGCATAGGCAGCCAACCGGGCTGACTCGCGCTGATTGATCGGGAGCCAGCCCCGATCAACCAGAATCGCCCGGTCACTGCCACTGAGGTGCAACGGTGTGAGCAGATGCACCCCATCAACCCCGCTGTCCGAACGCCGCGCCCGCAGCACCACACTCTCGTCGTTCAAGAAGATTCCCGTCAGGCGCACCTTGCGCCCCACCAGCGCCGTCGCATCGGCTTCCTGGCCGGTAAGGGTGGCAGCCGGTTGATCAAGCAGGGCCTGGCGGGCGGCATTGGCACTGCGGCGATCGGCCAACCGATCGAGTTGCCAGAACCCCAAGCCGAGCATGGTCACAAAAATCGTGAGGGCAAAGGCGTGCTTCAGTAGCCACGCAGGACTGAGTAAACGGTGTCGCATAACAACAATCAAGGGCTCACGTCATCGTTAAGGCATTGACGCCAGGCCACAAAAGCGAATCGATCACCATGTAGTATACTGCATCCAGGCGGGGATCCGCTTGGTGAACCAGAAACAACCTATGCGCAAGCGTGTCTATATCGCCTATACCGGCGGCACCATTGGCATGGCCCGCCGCGCCGACGGCTCCTACGCCCCGCAACCAGGCTATCTGGCCGAATTGATGGCCCGTATGCCCGAATTGCACGATCTGCAGACCCCGGCCTATACCATTCACGAGTATGCCGAATTGCGCGATTCGGCCACCATGAGTCCCGCTGATTGGACGACGATTGCCACTGATCTGGCGGCGGTCTACGCCGACTACGACGGCTTTGTGGTCTTGCATGGCACCGATACCATGGCCTATACCGCGTCGGCACTAGCCTTTATGCTGCGTGGTCTCGGTAAGCCGGTCATTCTGACTGGCTCGCAGATCCCGTTGTGTGAAGTGCGCTCTGATGGCCGCGAGAATCTGGTTACCGCGCTGCTGATTGCGGCCCACGAGCCGATCAACGAGGTGTGCCTGTCGTTTGGGAGTCGCCTGTTGCGAGGCTGTCGGGCCGTCAAGGTGAGTGCCGATGGCCTGGATGCGTTCGAGTCGCCCAATTTTCCGCCGTTGGCTCGGATCGGGATCAGGATTGAGCTCGAACGGAGGCTGCTCTTGCCGCCGCCATCACTCGATACGCCGCTGCATGTCCAGCCGATTATGCCCCGCATCCAGATTGGGGCCTTGCGGCTCTTTCCGGGGATTGCGGCTGCAACCCTCGAAGCGGTGCTGGCTCCCTTGCAGGGGCTGGTGCTCGAAACTTATGGCAGTGGCAATGGGCCAAGTCACGACCAGGCTTTTCTGGCGGTGCTGGCCGCAGCCCATGCCCGTGGGGTGGTGATTGTTAACTGTACCCAGTGTTTGCGTGGCCGCGTGAGTGCCGAAACCTATGCGAGCGGGGCCGCGCTGGCCGCCGTAGGGGTGGTGAGCGGCCATGATCTGACTGCCGAGGCGGCCCTCGCCAAACTGTACTACCTCTTTTCGGTGGGTTATGCCCCCGAGGCGGTGCGCAATCTGATTGGCACTAACCTGCGCGGCGAGTTGACGGGTGGCTCAGCGGGTTACGACGGGCAGCCAGAGTTGGGGCATCGGTAGGCCCGCTAGTTCACGCAAGGCCCAGAAACTTGGTCGTAACTGGCTTGGCACCCCGTCAGGATTGTAACAGGCCCCACCAGGGCAGGTGGCCCCGGCTGTGCCTTCACTAAACGGGATGTGGACAAGGCCCCAGCGCTGGGCATTCGGGCCACTGGCCGGCGGAAAATCTTCGTACTTGAACCAGAAGAGCGTTGCCACATCGGGGCGGGTCGCAATCGTGGTAAAGATCGCCCGTAAAAACGCTACCTGGCCAGCTTCACTCTGGCCGGGATAGGCTGCGTTATAGCCGAGTTCGGTGATCCAGAAGGGGTGTTCAGCGGCACTCGGTTCGAGGCTTGCCAGAGTGGTACGCAATTCACCGCGCACTTCATCAAGGCGCTGATTGATGCGCTCGATCTCGTCGTCCAGGTTCGCCAGGGTCACGACGATCTCGGCGGGGTAGGGATGGTAGCCGATCCCATCAAACGGCAAGCGGCCAAAACTGGTCTGGTAACTACGAAAGGCCGCACTGATAACCATGCGCCGCAGATAGTCCCGATCACTCAGGGCCGGGCCGGTTGGGCCAAGGATTAGATCGCTGCCCCGGGGATGTAGCCCTCCAATCAAGAGTTGCACGTCGGCCCGCCAGGTTGGGTCGCTACTACGATGGTCGCACTGGTTCTGCTTAAAACAACGGTAGAGCTTGGTATGCAAGGTGGCAACCCGTTCGGGCGCGATGCCCTCGCCACCCCGAAAGCCTCCCACGACGGCTAACCGATTTGGTTCGTTAAAGACTTCGTAGGCGGCAACCCGGCCCTGGTAGCGTTGCATAATCCAGAGCGCCCGATCCAGCCAGTTGTGCATATACTGGTTGACGCCACCACCGTAGGGGGTCTGACTCTCGGGCAGGAACTGGTTCGAGATCAGGCCGCGTTCGGAGGGATCACGTGGATCAACGTCTACCAGGCGAAAGGCCAGCAGGCCCAGCACCTGAAGCCCATAGCGTGGCGCGACCTCGTTGATAAAATAGTCGTTCCGGGCGATCTGGGCCTGAAAATCGCCTGCGCTCAACTCGACAATAAATTCGAGCCGAACCCAACGCGCTCCGGCTGCGGCCAGCAATTGGCCCATCTGATCCTGGGCCGCCTGGTTGGCCTGACCCGGAAAACGTGGGTTGGTGCCAAACTCGTACCAGGGATCGCGTACCACCACCCCAATTCGGGCCGGATCAAGTGGTGGCGGTGCGGGCGGATCATCAGCGAATGCACTTGTCGTTGGCGGGGGGGCCACGGGGAAGAGCAGGGCGAGCACGATCAGAAGCGGGAAAAGGGTTTTGCTTGACATCATTATATTTACTAGCGCGGCGGAGCAGCGTACTCTCACCCTACGCACCCCGGCGATGATATGCTATCATACTATCGTGTAAACCTTTATACGGCACACGGCGTTCTAGGGCAGAAGAACGCAACGGGCTTGCCTTCTTTACCATCTAATCACGGATAGAACTCCATGGAGATCGAGGCCAAATTTCGGATTGCGGCGGCGGATCTCCCGCTGGTGGCGACCCTGACTAGTCTGGGCGCGTATACGTTGCGGGCGGCACCTGCGGTCGAGCAGCAGATCAATACCTATTACGATACCCCTGATGAGCGGCTGACCACGGCGCGGTATGGTCTGCGGGTGCGCCAGATTGGCCCCCAGAGTCTGGTCACCCTGAAGGGGCCGGCCGAAGTCGGCGATGATGGTGTTCATCGGCGTGCCGAATACGAGTTTCCCGGCTCCGATCCGCGTCCCATTACCTGGCCACCTGGGGTGGCTCGTGATCTCGCCCTGGCTCTCACCGGTGGGGCCAGCCTGCAACCCACGGTGATCATTGCGACCGAACGCCAGATCCGCTATGTCGAACGCGATGGCCTGGCGCTGGCCGAGCTCTGTCTGGATCGTGGGGTGATGCGGGTCGCAGATCGAGAACATACGTTTACTGAACTCGAAGTCGAACTGCTTAAAGCTGGTCGCCCCGCTGACCTGCATTCGATTGTGGCCGCACTCGCCGAGCGGGTGCGGATTAGCCCCGAAAGCCATAGCAAACTTCAGCGGGCGCTCCAATTGCGTCGTCAAGCATTGGCATAAGTGTTTTTTGGGGGGGGATTCGGAGGGCCGAGCACTCCCCCACAGTGACGTATCCGGCACGTAAGCCTCAGCTTACATGCCGGATAAACAAACTCCTCACCACAGGTAAAAAAATGAACATTTCCTCGCTGCTTGAAGCGTACCAGGTGGATCAGGCCCATGCCCGTCAGGTCGCCGATCTGGCGCTGGCCCTCTTTGATGCCGTGGCCGAGCGGTATGCGCTGCCTGCGGCCCAACGTCGCCTGGTCGAGCTTGGAGCCTTGCTGCATAATGTCGGCCTGACGACTGATCCACCAGCCCACCATCTGGTTGGACGCGATATTGTGCTGCGCCACATGATCGAAGATGTGACTCCCCGTGAACAGGCGCTGGTGGCCTGTATTGTGGCTTTCCATCGCAAAAAGGTGCGCCCCGAACTCGAACCGGCCTACCTGGCCCTGAGCAAAAAGGGGCAGCGTGAAGCACTACGCCTTGCCGCCCTGGTGCGGGTTGCCGATGGGCTGGATTATCACCAGGCTCAGGCGACCCGCTTGCTGGGGGTAAAGCCCAGCGCCGAAGGCCTGGTGCTGCAATTGGCTGGCCCCTTTGCCGCCGAAGATGGTGCCCGTGCGGTTGCCAAGGCTGACCTCTGGTTCAATGTCTTTGGCGAGAGTCTGCGGATCAGTCTGGTAGCGGATCCTGCTGCGGACGCGCTGGTACCGCCTGCCGCGTTATCCGAAGACGAAACGCCAAGTCTGGATCCATGGTTTGCGACTGCCGAAGCGCCGCTGGCCGAGTTGGGGCGGGTGCTGCTGCGCCGCCATTTGCGCCGCCTGCGTGACGCCGAACGTGATGTGCGCGCCGATAAGGCGATGGAAGCGATCCACGTGTTGCGGGTGACCACCCGGCGTTTGCGCGCGACGCTCAAACTGCTCGCCTCGGTTTATACGGCCGAGGATCTGCGTGATTTTAACCGTGGCTTGGGGCGCTTAGCGCGCACAGCCGGGGCGGTGCGTGACCGTGATGTGCTGCTGGCCGATCTGCGCAAACATGCCAAGGCGCTGCCCCAGCCCGAACTCGCTGCCCTGACCGCAGCCGTGCAGGCCGAACGGGCGACCGCGCAACGCAATCTGCGCACCTATCTGGACAGTGATCGCTATGCCGCATTTGTGCGGGCCTTTGCGACCGCCATGAACGATCCGGGGTGCTGGGACAATACGCCCCGGGTGCGTGACCTGGCGGGCAGTATGCTCTGGCGGCATTACGAAGCGCTGCGGGCCTATGATCGCGGCGGCCTGCCCGCCGAAGAGGCTCAGTTGCACATGATGCGGATCGAAGGCAAGCGTATGCGCTATTTGCTCGAACTGTTTAGCGATACGCTTGGTCCCCAACTTGACCAGGCCGTCAAGCCGTTGATGGCCTTTCAGGATCATCTGGGTGTCCTGAACGATATTGCGGTTGCCCGTGAATTGCTGGCCGAACATCAGCGTCACCCGGCGCGGGCCGCGGCCGTGGAGGCCTACCTGGCCCTGCGGGAGGAGCAGGCCGCTACCTTGCTGAGCGATCTGCCCGTCCGCTGGAACCAACTCAGTGGGTTGGCCTATCGGCGCACCCTAATGGAACTTGTGCTTGCGTTGTAGGCTGGCATAGAGCGCTTCGTAGCGCGGTAGCATCACCCGTTGATCGAAGCGGGCCTGGGCATCGGCCTGGGCCCGCTGGCCTAATTGCTGGCGAGCGCCCGGATCCTGCAGCAAGCTCAGCAGCCGTTGGGCAAAGGTGCGTGGGGTCGCCGCCAGCGCACCATTGCGCCCATCGCTGATGATGTCGCTGGTGCCGCCGGTGGGCATGGCCAGGATCGGGGCACCCAGCGCCGCCGCCTCAAGCAAGACCCGGCTCAGTGGTTCGCCCCAGGCCGATGGAAAGAGCAACAGGTCGCAGTGGGCCATCAGGCGCAGGGTTTCGTCGTGGTCGGCCCAGGCCAAAAACGTCGTCGGGATGCCCAATTCGGCCAGTTCGGCGGCAAGCGGGTCGCGCAGGGTACCATCACCCGCTACAACCAGCGTAAAGGTGGGCAGGTCTGTGGGGGCCAGTGCCCGCAGTTCACGGAAGATCGCCGGGAGCAGGCCCGCGCCCTTGTTCGGCTCAAGCTTGCCTGCAAACAGCAGCAAAGCCCCATTCCAGCGCGTCTGGGGGCGGACTGCCGCTCGCGCCTGGTTGGTGGCCAGGTCCACGAGGTTGGGCAGGACATGCACCCGGGCGGCGGGCATGATCACCCGTAACCGTGCGGCAATATAGTGGCTACAGGCGATCACCGCATCGGCCTGCGCCAACAGGGCTGCCCGCCTCCGCCGGTGGGCCAGCAGATACGGACTAGCGAGCGCCACCAGGCTACCGCGTACTGGCCCCAAACGGGCCGGCAGATCGGTGAGCAGTTCGGCCCAGCCCTGGCGGGGCAACGGGATCTGATCGCCATGCAACCCGGTCGCAAAGTAGTCCCAGGGCCAATGGTCACGCACCGTCACAACCACGGGTACCCCCAAGGCGCGCCCGGCCAACACAGCGGCGGGCGCGGTCTGCACATGCTGGGCGTGAATGATGGCAGGGCGCGGACCGCGCTGGGCAGTGTCTACAATGACCCGTGCCAGTTGGGGCCAGAAGTGCTCGTGGCGAAAATAGTTCTGGATGATCGGCAGATTCGGTGCCCGGTAGCCTACCCGTAATGCGGGAACCCCCAACGCATCCTCGGTCGCAACCCCCCGGCCACCTCGGCGGGGCACAATTGCCGTTACCGTATGACCGCGCTGCAACAAACCCAACGCCAGGGCGTGGCTACTCCAGGCCGCGCCGCCCTTGCCGTCGGGTGGAAAGACATCGCTTGGCATAATGATGCGCATGCGGCAAGTATACTCGCTTATGGTACACTCTTCATACGTTTTGTGGTGCCTGTGGGAGCGAGCATTCGCTCGTTTCCACAGGCAAGGTTTCTGGGAGAACCGTGTTCTCCCAGACCCACTTCAGCTGTAGTTTGCACCAACACCCATCCCCCTATGAACCTCGCTGACCTCTACACACCCCAGGCCCGCACTGTCGCGCCGCCCATGTGGGGTCCATCGCCCGAGGCGGGCGACGTGCCGCTGATTTCGTTGGCGTATGGCCTGGCCGATCCTGCGGTCTTGCCCCGCGAAGAACTGGTTGAAGCCGCTGCCGAAGTGGTGGCGGGTGATCTTGGGGCCGCCCTGAACTATGCGCCGAACGCCCCGGCCCTGACGACCCTGGTGGCCGAACGCTTGCGCCGCGAAGGGGTGGCCGCCGACGAAGATCGCGTCCTGTTGGCCTATGGATCGAGCCAGATCCTGGGTCTGCTGCCCCAGGTCTTAATTGCGCCCGGTGATACGGTACTGGTCGAGGCCCCGACCTTTATGGGGGCGGTGCGCCAGTTTAGCCGCGCCGGAGCACGCCTGGTGGGGGTGCCGGTTGATGGCGAGGGCCTTGATCCGGTTGCACTCGAAGCAACCTTGCACCGCTTGCGGGATCAGGGCGTGCGTCCTAAGTTCCTCTACTGCATCCCGACGTTCCAGAACCCCTCGGGCACGACCCTGAGCATGGCCCGCCGTCGGCAAATTGTCGAACTGGCGGTCAACTATGGCGTGCTGATCGTCGAGGATGATGCCTACGTGGATCTGCGCTTCCGCGGTGAGCCCCTGCCACCGCTGGCGGCCCTCGATGACGATTGGGTCTTGCGGGTTGGCACCTTTTCGAAGATCCTGGCTCCGGGGCTGCGCATGGGTTGGGCCCATGGGCCGGCCGGCTTGATTGATCGGCTCCAGATGTTCAAGGTTGAGGGTGGCAGTGGGCCGTTTTTGACCAATCTGGTGGCCCGCCTGAGTGCCAATGGGCGACTGGATGCGCATATCGCGGAACTGAACCGCCATTATGCTGCCAAGTGTGCCGTGCTGGCCCGGGCGCTGCGCCGCGAATTGCCTGAAGCGCAGTTTGTCGAGCCCGATGGTGGCTTCTTTATCTGGTTGCGCCTGCCCGAAGGCGTGCGGGCCAGTGATCTCGCCCCGGTAGCCCTGAACCACGGGGTCGAGATCCTGCCTGGTACGCGCTGTTTTAGTGACGGCAGTGGCGACGATTATCTCCGGCTGGCCTTTAGCGAGACACCTAGCGAACAGTTTGATGAGGGTGTGCGTCGTTTAGGGGCCGCCGTGCGTGAGGTGCAAGGACGATGATGGATGAACCTGTGCCCCGTGCGCCTGCGCCGCGCTCTGGCCCAAATGGCTGGTTGATTGCGCTCGCGATCATTGTGGGGGTCGTTTTTTCGTGTGCCTTGTTGCCCCTTGGCACCCTGGCGTTGCTCTTCTCGGCCGGGGGCAGTAGTTCAACCAGCCTTGGCCCGTTACCACCCACCAGTTGGGAGGAGCGGATCATCGAAGGGTCGGGCAGCAATAAGATCGTGCTGATCGAAGTGAGCGGCGCAATTGGACTTGGTGGCGGCGATCTGTTCAGCACCCAACTCTCGCAAGAGGCCCTGCTCAGCCAGATTCGTCAGGCTGCCAACGATCCGCGGGTGGTGGCGGTAGTGGTGCGGGTCGACAGCCCCGGAGGTGGGGTCGTCGCGAGTAGCGAAATCCACGCCGAGTTGCTCAAACTCCGCGAATCCGGCAAACGCCTGGTGGTTTCGATGGGTTCGCAAGCCGCCAGCGGCGGCTACTACATCAGTACGCCGGCCGAACTGATCTACGCCAACCCCGATACCCTGACCGGCAGCCTGGGCGTGATCCTCTCAACCCTGAACTATGCCGACGCCTTCGAGCAATTGGGCCTGCGCACCTTTGTCTACAAGAGTGGCGAGCTCAAGGATATTGGTTCGCCGACCCGTGAGCCTACCGCCGAAGAGCAGGCCGTCTTGCAGAGTATCGTGAACGAGGCTTACGAGGGGTTTGTGCGGGTGATTGCCGAGGGTCGCAACATGCCACCGGAACGGGTGCGCGAACTGGCTGACGGGCGGCTCTACACAGGAAGCCAGGCCCAGGCGTTGGGCCTCGTAGACGAACTCGGCAATCTTGATGCGGCGATTGCGGGGGCCAAAGATCTGGCCGATGTCAGTACTGCCACGGTGGTGCGTTACACCAGCAGTTCATCGTTGCGATCGCTCTTGATCAGCCAACTCGCTACCCCGCAGCAACCCGCCGACCCGTTGGGCTTGCGGGCCCTGCGTGAGCCAAGCGCCCCGGTATTGGAATATCGGCGCGTGCCGTAAATAAGGAAATGGGAGAACCCGGTTCTCCCATTCTCACTCACTGTTGACCCTGCTCCGCATCAAGCAACGAGGTTGGTTCGGGGGGGAGTTGCACCCCGCCGAGCGGACGTGGATCAACCTCGTCTTCGGGAATGGGGATCTGGGTCGGCACCACCTTGACGCCGACTTCGAGGCGACTTTCGGCGCGGCCCTTAAAAACCCCCCGGGTCGGCGGCACATCGGCATAATCCCGGCCTACCGCAGTCCGAATATGACGTTCACCGGCGATCAGATTGTTGGTCGGATCAAAGCCGACCCAGCCCAAATCCGGCAGCAGCACCTCGATCCAGGCGTGGGTCGCATCCTCCTCAGAGCGGTCGTGGTCTTCGACCCGATGGAACAGATAGCCACTCACATAGCGGCAGGGCATGCCAAGGGTCCGCACCAGCGCGATCATAATATGCGCAAAATCCTGGCAGACCCCACGGCGGGCGGCTAACGCCACATCAATCGGCGAGTCGACCTCGGTATGTTCAGTATCATAATCAAAGATCTCGAAGATCCGCTGGTTAAGTTCGCGGATTAGCCTAAGCGGATCGTCGCGGCGGCGCACCTCAAGCTGATCAACCAGCGTATTGAGTAGCGTCGTCTGGCGGGCAAACCGGCTCGGGGTCAAAAAATCCCAATGATCCTCGCTGGCGACCAGTTGGTCAAGCCGTTCCCATGCATCAGGGCCAAGATCGGCGGGCAAAGGGTCAGGGGGCGGCAAAAACACTAGCGCCTCAGCGGTGATCGTGGTCAACTTATGGGGGGCCGGAATCGTGAAATGATGCACCAGGTTGCCATAATTATCATAATAATGGTAAACCTGGGCCGAGGGATTGGTGTGGAGTCGGAAACTCCGACAGATCTGGGCTCCCTCGGAGCGCGGCTGCATCCGCACCTCAGTCACGCTCTCGCTGACCGGGGCGCTATAGCGGTAGCGGGTCTTGTGCAAGATCGAATAGTGCATAGGTTTTTACTATCCCCAGGGCATCAGTTCACGAGCGCCATTTCGACAGGGTAGGCCACATAGGTCTTATAGATCGCATCGTGAATCCCGCCGCACTGGCGGCGCACATTCTCGAGGTAGGCATGCATATCATCGGCCAGGATCTCGTCCATCTGGCCATAATCGAGCGCGGCCCGCAACCGTCCAGCCAGGCGTTCGGCGCGTCCACCCCCGCGTGAACCAGTCGATTGAGCAATAGCGTGCAGGCCACGTTGGATCCGATCGGCGGCAAACCGCACCGAACGGGGCAGTTCGGCATCAAGCAACAGATACTCGGCAACGCGGGCGGGCTGCACATCAGCCGTATAAACCTTGCAATAGGCCTCGAAGGCGGTTGCACACTTCAGCAAGGCGACCCAATCGTTAAATTCGAGCAGCGAACTCTGATCAGACGGATCATTGAGGAAAGGCCGAAAATAGGCATCAAGCAGCCTAGCGGTTGCCCCAGCCCGTTCCAGATAGCGCCCAACCTGAATAAAAAACCAGCCCTCGCCGTGGCTCATGGTCGCATCGGTAATGCCCTGAAACAGATGCGAGCCCTTCTTCACAGCCTGGTAAAACTCGATTGGTTCAGTCTGCCAGATCGCATCAGCCGACGCCGAACGCACCCGCAGATAGAGCCGGTTCAGTTCTTCCCACATCTCGGAACTGATCTGTTCACGCACCTGGCGCGCATTCTCGCGGGCGAGGGCCACACAACTGACGATCGTATTCGAGTTCCGGGTATCGAAGGTCAGGGCCTTGCTAATCGCATACGAATCGGCACTGGTAGGCGGTGAGGCATTCAGGGCTTCGTGGAGGCGCACCCAACGCACGCGGGTCGCCTCGGGGGTGTGGTCAAGGGTCTGGGTCAGGCCGACTGCCAGCACCCGGGCCGTATGCTCGGCGCGCTCCAGATAGCGACTCATCCAATACAGACTATCCGCAACCCGTGAAAGCATGCTCGTGATCCCTTATCTGCGGTCTGATCAGCACGTGGATCAGTCAAACAAGACCCAGGTATCCTTACTGCCACCACCCTGTGACGAATTGACGACCAGCGAGCCACGCACCAGGGCCACCCGGGTCAGGCCACCGGGCACAATCGTGATCTGATCATCGCCCGCATTCAGAATATAGGGGCGCAGATCAACATGGCGCGGCTCGACTTTGCCATCAATAAAACAGGGTGCCCGCGAGAGTGCAATCGTTGGCTGGGCGATATAATTCCGCGGATTGGCCAGAATGCGTGCCCGGAACTGTTCCTGTTCCGAGGTTGTGCTATGCGGGCCGATCAACATGCCATAGCCACCCGACTCGCCCACCGCCTTGACCACCAACTCATCAAGACGTTCGAGCACATACTGACGATGGGAGGGATCGGCGCAGCGATAGGTTTCGACATTGGGCAGGATCGGCTCTTCGTTCAAATAGTACCGAATGATCTCGGGCACATACGCATAGATCGCCTTATCATCAGCGACGCCCGTGCCAACCGCATTGGCAAAGCCAACATTGCCTGCACGATAGGCATTAAATAAACCAGCCGCACCCAGGATCGAATCATTACGGAAGGCCAGCGGATCAATAAAATCATCGTCTACCCGGCGGTAGATCACATCTACCCGCCGTAACCCGGCGGTGGTACGCATATAGACGATATTATCGTGGACCAGCAGATCGCGGCCTTCCACCAATTCGATCCCCATCTGGCGCGCCAAAAAGGTGTGCTCGAAATAGGCTGAATTAAAAACCCCTGGTGTTAGGATTGCTATCGTCGGATCGGGGCGGTTCAGGGGGGCAAGGGCGCGCAGGGTGGTTAACAGGGCTTGGCCGTAATGATCAATTGGGCGCACGCCAACATTGGCAAACAGGCGCGGAAAGGCCCGTTTCATCACACTGCGATTGGTGAGCATATAACTCACCCCGCTTGGCACGCGCAAATTGTCTTCGAGCACTGCAAACTGGCCGGACGGCAGGCGGATCAGGTCAGTTCCAACCACCGACGTATAGATCCGATTTGGAATCGTGACCCCGCGCATCTCGCGGCGATAGTGCTGGCAGGTATAGATCAGTTCACGTGGGATAATACCCGCCGCCAGAATGCGGCCCTCGTGGTACAGATCATGCAAAAAATGGTTGAGCGCCGTAATGCGCTGCTTTAAGCCCGCCTCGATCGTCGCCCACTCATTCGCGGTAATAATCCGGGGCAACAGATCATACGGAAAGATACGCTCGGTTCCTTCGCCATCGCCATAGACCGTAAAGGTAATGCCCTGATTAAGGAAGGTCAGATCGGCATAGCGCTGGCGATCGCGTAAATCGGTCGCCGACAACTCGGTCAGGCGCTGGTACAGTTGCCCATAGGCCGGGCGCACCTGCCCATTGGGGTCGAACATTTCGTCGTAGGCGAGATCAAGTTGGTAGCTGCTAAAGATCGGATGGCCGATCGCGCGCTGGCTGCGTTCGGTGCGCATGAGGTACGTCCGAGGGTGCTACTGTCACAGATGATGAGGACAGGCGCCGCGAGCGGTGAGCGGGCAACATTGCCGCAGCTTCTTCGGTTACGCTCTAAGGGTTAGGGTGTATCTTACCGTTTGGGTCGGGTTTCGTCAAATCAATGGCGTCATAACCGAGGCATTCACGCCCACGGCATGCTACGTCCCGACGGTTATTCGTATCTGTTACGATAGCGTCAGGCTCTCACTACCCAAGGAACCGCCATGCATGTTGCCTTCCTGATCATTGCCCATGTGCCCTATGTGCGTCGGGCCGGGCGCAAGCCCAACGGCGAAGATGCGCTCCATGCGTTGCTGGCCCAGGGTCTATTGCCCTTAATCGAACTCCTGAGTGACCTGAATGCCAGTGGCTTGCAGCCCCGGGTGGCCCTGGCTTGTAGTCCGCTACTCAGCGACCAGTTGGCCGATCCAGTGGCCCAAAAACATTTTGTGCTCTGGATCGAGGCCCTGTTAGCCCATCACGAGGCCCGGTTGCGTGAGGCCGAAGCCCATGGTGACCATCATGCGGCCTATCTGGAACGGTTTGCCCTGGAGTGGGGGCGGCAACGGTTGCGCAGTTTCGCGGAGCGGTTGGGACGCACGCCGAACCAGACCCTGCGCGCCCTGGCGGCGGCCCGCGTGATCGAGCCGTTGGCCGGAGCAGCGAGCTACGCCTACTTGCCATTGCTGGCTCGTGAGGAGTCGGTGCGGGCGCAGATCGAGCATGGCACGCTGCATACGACCCGCCACCAGGGCCGACCCGAAGGGCTCTGGCTGCCAGGATGCGGTTGGCGTCCGGGCCTCGAAAAGATTGCGGCCGCCGTGGGCTTGAACTATCTGGTTGCCGACCCAAGTAGCCTGCCCGCACATCAGCTAACAACCCCGGCCCTGATTGGCGCAGGGCGGTTGGCGGTACTCTTCCCTGATCAAGCCCTGGCCCAGGCGATCTGGTCAGAAGAATTGGGCTATCCTGGCGATCCGCTCTATCGTGATCCTGACGATCCGCGGGGCTATCGCGCCCGGGGCGGTCAGCCCTACGATCCCTACTTTGCGCTGCGAAGAGCCCAGGAACACGCCACGCACTTTGTGATGAGCCTGGTAGCCGCCGCCGAGCGTCGCCCTGCGAACGATCTGGCCCTGATCTTGCTTGATGCTTCCCAAATTGGGCCGCGCTGGGTCGAAGGAAGCACCTGGCTCCAGGCTGTTCTGACCCTGGTTGCGACCCATGGCGGGCTAACTCTGACCACACCGGGGGCCTATCTGCGCCAATATCGGCCTCGCCGCCAGATCCACCTTGGCCCGGGGTCGTGGGCGGTTGGCGGCCATGCCGGTTGGCAAGGGGCCGAAGCCGAAGCCTATTGGCAGGCTCTTCACGCTGCCGAAGCGCGCATGGTTGCTTTAGCAACCGAACATCCCCAGGCCGAAGGCGAGCGTGAACGGATCTTAACCCAGGCCGCCCGCGAACTGCTGCTGGCCCAAACCAGTGACTGGCCTGCTCTGTTAAGTGCAGGGCATAACGGGGCGGCGCGCTGGCGCATCTACCTGGAGCGGTTTGATCAACTGGCTGAACTCGCTACCCAGAGTCAGATCAACGCCGCTGACCGCTTCTTGCTCGAACAATTCGAAGAACTCGATGGCCCGTTTGGCAGCCTGAACTACCGCATTTTTGCATCCTAAGGGATGTTGCAGAACAGCTTGAACGATGCTTAATCGTGCTATACTCGCATATACCGCAACTCATACCGCGCTTCGGACGTCTGATTGAGCGCGGCCCCGCCCGCCCCCCCGTACCTGGCAACCTGAAACCTAGACCCCCCCAAATGTTATGGATGATGTTGAGCGTGCTCTGCGGCTGCGTCGAATGCAGCGTCTGGCCACTGGTCTGCTGATCGCAATGACGGTCGTTTTTATTGTGACCTCGGCTTTCCGCGAGGCTGCGCCCTGGGTTGGCTTTGTGCGGGCCTTTGCCGAAGCAGCGATGATCGGGGCGATTGCCGACTGGTTTGCGGTGACGGCCCTGTTCCGCCATCCCCTTGGCATCCCTATCCCGCATACCGCGATTGTGCCCCGGCGCAAAGATCGGATCGCCGAAAGCTTTGGCGGGTTTATTGAACGCAACTTCCTTGATCCCGAAAAGATCGTAGTACGCATCCGGCGCCAGGATGTGTCGGCACGGCTGGCTCGCTGGATGCGCCAGCCCGAGCGCAGCGCCCAGGTTGCCGATCTGGCCGCCGAGAGCCTGGCGGGCATGTTGCGTGTTGCCAACGACGATGAGGTTGGCGCAATCATCCAGCGCACCCTGAGTGATCGGGTGGGCGCGATCCCGGCGACCCCGGTGGTGGCGCACCTGCTCGAAGCCGTCGTGATCGAACACCGCCAACGTGATGTCTTGCTGCAACTGGCCCGTGTCGCTACCCAATGGGTCGAAACCAACCAGGAGACGATTCGCAGCCGGATTGCGGGTGAACTGCCAATCTGGATGCCCCGCATCGTTGACCAGAAGATCTACGAACGCCTACTTGATGGGGCACGCAAAACCCTGATCGAGTTGAGCGAAAACCCTGAGCATCCGCTCTATGATAAGTTTACTCAGACCCTGGATCGCTGGATCACCAACCTGCAACACGATCCTGACGTGCGCGCTCGGGGCGAAGAGCTCAAGCAAGAGTTGTTAGCCCATCCCTTGCTGCACGAAGTGGCTGGCAACCTCTGGCAAGATATTAAGCAGGCGATGCTTGAGCAGAGCACCCGGCCCGATTCGCCGCTGCGCGAAGCGATTGCCCGTGGCCTCGTTCACCTGGGTGATGTGCTCGAACGCGACCCCGAATGGCGTGCCCGCGTAGATGCCTGGGCCGAAGACGGCGTCCGGTTTATTGTGCGCCGTTACGGGCGAACCGCTGGCGAATTTGTAACCCAGACGGTGCGTGCTTGGGAAGCCGATGAAGTGACCCGCAAGATCGAGTTGCAGTTCGGACGCGATTTACAGTTTATTCGCATCAATGGCACAATTGTTGGGGGGCTGGCGGGCCTACTGATCTACAGCATCTCGTTACTGTTTTAGCGGGGCAGTGCGACGGTGCTGCTCGATCGGCGGGCTGCGCTTGGCTTCTCCGTAGCTCGTTGGCACTGCCACGCCTCCCTCTCGCGCTCTGCCAATTCAGCTATGTGGCCCCCGCTGCAGCCGCGCTAAGGCCCGCAATTCGCCAAGCAAAGCCACTTCGTCACCGGTAGCAAGTACGGTATCGTTGGTTGGGATCAGCGCCGTCTGAGCGGCGCGGCGTAGGGCGACCACCAGCAATTCACGCTGCTGGCGTATCTGCGCAATGCTCTGGCCTACCAGGATGTCGCCTGGGCCTAGCACCAGGGTCTGACTAGCAAACAGACGCTCGCCCACATCGAAGGCATGGTCAATCCCGGGCTGTACCGCCGCTGCTGCCAGCGTCGGGGCCGCCAACGCCGAGGTGCTGTAGGCAGTGTTGATGCCAAAGAGGTCGTCCAGGCGTTCAGCCAGCACATCACTAAAGACCCGCAAGACCAGATGCAGATCGGGGCGTAGGCTGCGTGCAACCAGGCCCACCTGAAGATTGGATAGGTCATCACTAACGATGGCGGCCACCGCATAGGCGCGTTCGATCCCGGCTGCCAGCAGTACCGCCGGATCGCGGGCATCACCATAGACAAAATCAACCCCGGCGGCGCTCAACTCGTTGTGCAACTTGGCCGGGGTGTCCTCACGGCAGATCGCCACCAGTTTGGGATGGGGTTCCTGCGCCAGCAGCAAGCGAATCACCTGGGCACCAACCTTGCCCAAGCCACAGATGATCACCCGGTCGAGGGGCGCAGGCAGCGTCTGGGGCAAGGGGCTGGGGCTAAGGAAGTTTCGTTTCGTGAGCGATTGGTTGGCATGGTGAACCTGTTCGAGTGCGGGCAAGGTACCGAGTAGCATCACCACATCACCGACCGCAAGCTGGGCTAACTGGTG
The DNA here is from genome assembly GCA_048381555.1 of Oscillochloridaceae bacterium umkhey_bin13. Classification (GTDB taxonomy): domain Bacteria; phylum Chloroflexota; class Chloroflexia; order Chloroflexales; family Chloroflexaceae; genus Viridilinea. Next base: position 39,440 of record JBLWKA010000007.1, on the reverse strand, counting down.
CTGAGGCCGCTCACGACCCTGTTGGTCGCGCCAACGAATGATCCGTACCGCATACTGCTGCTCAAGGGTGGTTGATAGGGTGGCAAGCGGACTATTGGCCGTAATCGTCAATTCGGCCAGCGCAAGCAGCCCACTCGGCAGATCCAGCACATGCACGATCGAGCGGCTTAGGGTGGCAGCAGCGAAGGTTGGAGCAGCCAGATCAGACGAACTGAAGGCCGCATTGCGTCCGAAACTCACTTCGATATTCTGGTCCAGTTCGGGGCTGATGATCCGAACCACGGTCTGGAGGCTCGGGCGGCGACGGCGGGCCGTGAGAGCAATTTCGATATTGGGGAGATCCTCGCTGATCACGGCAATCAAACTACGGGCGCGGGTCACGCCGGCACTTCCTAACACATCAGGGTCGCGCCCGTCGCCAACCACCAACGGCACCTTGAGCCGCCGGATGATCGGGGCAAATTCGGTGGTTCCATCAATGTCAACCGCTACCACCTCGTAGCCGGCATCCAACAACTGGAGCACCACCCGGTAACCGACCCGCCCCATGCCACACACAATCACATGGTCACTGAAGGTACTCGCTAACGAGATCTGCCACCCTTCGCGGCGGGCGCTCTTATCAAACAGCAGGCGGGCAAAATCAACCACGCTCTGCAAGACAAAGAAGAGCCCGAGCAGTGGTACGGCGAGGAAGATCAGACGACCGGCCGGATCGTGGGGCAATGGAACCGGCTCTTCAAAGACGAGCAGCAACAGGGTTGCATGGAAGGCCGCCACCAGATCGCCATCAGGCCCACAACGCTCGCCAAGGCTGCCACACAGCTCGGGAAAATAGACCAGTTGGAGGTAGAAGGCACTGCTCAGGAGCAGGATCGCGAGCAGCAGCAACGAAACCCCGGCCTGGCGGCCAAGTTGGCGGATGTCACGGAGGTTAGCACGTAACAAACGCCACAGCGGATAGCGCCGCCGCTTCTGGCGCAAACGCTCAAGCCGAATCTCATCCTCGGACGAGGTCGGTCGCGGCGGTAGATTAGCTTGAATGTGCAGAATGTGCATGCCCGCTTCGTGACCCTGTATCGTGGTGTGGGGCCGTATCTGTAGGGACGCAGCTCCTAATACCAATTCTCTATGAGCATCCCGCACTGTTACCCTGAGTGCAGGCCTAGCCGGAACGAAGGGTCTCTCCTGCTCTGACGAGAGATGCTTCGCTGCGCTCAGCATGACAGGAATGCGGTATCATCAACGGTAATTGGTATAACTCGTCATGCGGCGTTAAGTGGGAATAACCCAAGAATCCTACGGAAACGGCAGCGGCACACTATTGGGGTCAAAATTGGGCGCAATTACCAGTTCGCCGCTCTGCTGGGCCTCGTTGCGCAGCCCCTCGAACCAGGGCACAAAACTGGCCTCGTAGAACTGTTGGGCATCCGGGTGGGCCGCGAGTGCATCGAAACTGGCAAAGCTACGGTTGGGGTCGCGTTCAAGCACTTCGATCACAAACACGCCTTGGGGTAAGGGCAGCGTGAAGGGGCTGTTCAGGTCAGCCTCCGCGATAGCCTGTTCGAGTTCGGGGGCCAGACTATTGGGGGGCAGCCAGCCAAGGTCGCCGCCATTCGCGCCCGAGATCGGATCGAGCGAACGGGTACTTGCCAGGCTTGCGAAAGCGGCTCCTGCCGCCAGGTCAGCCATGATCGCATCGGCCTGGGCCTGATCGGTCACCAGGATCGTTCGTGCATTGGTCATCGGAGCCGTGGTATGGCGGGCGATCACGGCAAAAACCTGCTGATTACGGGCCGAGCGCACCCGTTGGTCGGTGGTGATCAGAAACGGGCTACCGGGAATGGGGGCCAGGCCACTCAGCACTTCATTATCTACCCGAGCCGGGTCAACCCCAATCCCGTGCTGGAGCGCATAGCGCCCAAGCAGCAGATCCTGCACCCATTGATCAAAAATCTGGCGTCGAATATCGGAATCGATCGCCAGTTGTTCGATCTGATCAGGGGTCTGGCCCTGGGCAATCAGGGACAGGATCGCATCGCCAATATCACGGTCGAGGCGACGGGCAAAATCGGCTTCGGTGAACTGCTCGCTGCCAAAGCGCATAATCACCGGCCCCTGGCTGGCAGGGAAGAGCGCCTGCCCGTTCTGGGTACTCTGGCAACCGGTTAGGGCCAACAGCAGGGCGATCAGCCCCGCCAGCAGCAAATGTGCACGGTGCATAGGTGCGTACCTTGTGCAAACTAACGGCGATCCTCGGTCTTAGCATCCTCGCCGAGGCTCAGAATAGCCATAAACGCCTCTTGGGGGATTTCGACGTTGCCCACCATCTTCATGCGCCGCTTGCCCTCTTTTTGCTTTTCGAGCAGCTTGCGCTTGCGGGATATATCACCACCATAACATTTCGCGAGCACGTCCTTGCGCATCGCTCGTACGGTCTCGCGGGCGATTACCTTGCTACCAACCGCAGCCTGGATAGGCACCTCGAACATCTGGCGCGGGATGAGTTGCCGCAAGCGTTCGACCAGATCCCGCCCTCGCTGATAGGCGAAGTCGCGGTGGACAATCAACGAGAGCGCATCCACTGCGGCTTGATTGACGAGCACGTCCAACTTGACCAGATCGGCCTCCTGGTAGCCGGCCAGTGCATAATCAAGCGAGGCATAGCCCTGGGTGCGGCTTTTGAGTTGATCATAAAAATCAATCACAATCTCGGCCAGGGGCATGCGATACTTGAGCATCACGCGGGTCGGATCGAGGTATTCCATGGCATCGAAGGTCCCACGGCGGGTCGTAACCAGATCCATCACGGTTCCGATATAGCGGGTCGGGGCAATCACCGTGATCATGACAATCGGTTCTTCGATCGCGGCCTGCTTGCTGACCTCGGGCATTTCGGAGGGGTTCGAGACCGTAATGATCTCGCCGTCAGTGAGCATCACCTGATACTCGACGCTTGGGGCCGTGATCAACAAATCCAGATTGTACTCACGCTCCAACCGCTCGCGCACAATCTCCATATGGAGCAGCCCTAGGAAGCCACAGCGGAAGCCGAAGCCGAGTGCAGCCGAACTTTCGGGCTGATAGGAGAGCGCGGCATCGTTGAGTTTCAGCTTTTCGAGGGCGTCGCGCAGTTCGGGGTAGGCATTGCTATCCACCGGATAGAGTCCGGCGAAGACCATGGGTTTAGCGGGACGATAGCCGGGCAGGGCCTCATCGGCGGGTTGATCAGCCAGCGTTACGGTATCACCAACCTGGCATTCCTCGACGGTCTTGAGGCCAGTTGCGATATAGCCAACCTCGCCGGTATTCAGGATCGGCAAGGTCTGCATCGCGGGCCGGAAGGCACCCAGTTCAAGCGTTTCGGTGCGGGCACCGGTTCCCAGGAACTGGACTCGCGAACCCGAGGGAAAAGCCCCGTCCACCACGCGCACAGCCGCAATTACGCCCTTGTAGGGGTCGTAGTGCGAATCGAAGATCAGGGCCCGGGCGGGGCGGCCCTGATGCCCCTGGGGCGGGGGCACGCGATCAACAATCGCCGCCAGAATCTCGGGTACCCCAATGCCCTCTTTGGCCGACGCCATGATCGACTCTTCGGCCGGAATGCCAATCACCTTCTCGATCTCGGCGGCGACCTCTTCGGGATGCGCTCCAGGCAGATCGATCTTATTGATCACCGGAATAATCGTCAGATCATGTTCGAGGGCCAGATAGACATTGGCGAGGGTCTGGGCCTCGATGCCCTGAGCGGCATCAACCACCAGCAAGGCCCCTTCGCAGGCGGCAAGCGAGCGCCCGACCTCGTACGAAAAATCGACATGGCCGGGCGTATCAATCAGGTTAAGCATGTAAAATTCGCCATCGGCGGCCCGATAGCTCATACGTACAGCCTTTAACTTGATCGTGATGCCCCGCTCGCGCTCAAGATCCATCGAGTCGAGGTGCTGTTCACGGCGTTCGCGGTCGGCAATGGTGCTTGTCATCTGGAGCAGCCGATCCGAGAGCGTGGTCTTGCCGTGGTCAACGTGGGCGATAATGCAGAAGTTACGAATTTTGGCCTGATCAGACATGGGCTATTTCCAGGTCGGCACGACCGACAGTTCGGCAATTGGTTACGTGAACGCAGTATACCATGCGCTTCGCCGCCGTTATATGCTCACCGAAACCAGACTGCCTCAGGGAAGCGCTCATGCAGCGTGCGATCCATGCCGAACCAGTGACCCGAAGGGGTGCCCATCAGAATAAACGAGGCCACAAAAAAGGGCGGCATGGTCAGATTGTAGTACGACCCAGCGGTAATATTGCTGATCAAAAAGAGGGCCAAGGCCGCACTTGGGCGGACTGCCAGCCCGAACAACATGCCGATGGCAACCAGCACCTGCCCAACAGTTAAGACCCAGGCCACCGGGCGGTACCACGGAATCGCAAAATGGCGGAGATAGGTCGCCGAAAATGACTCGGGATCAATCTCGCTGAGGCGCTGCACAAAATGTTCACGCATGACCGGACTCGTGAGCCAGCCGCGCATAATTTTATGATAGGCCCCGTACAAAAAGAAGGCTCCAAACCCATACCGCAAGAGCACAATACCTGTCCGTACGCCTCGTACTGTTCCGATGTTCACGGCTTTCTCCTTGAGTCAAAAAAATGCTTATGAGTACATGATACCCATATTTGCCATCCACGCGATTCGCTGCGTGGCGCAATCCAGCTCCGTTTGCGTGAAGATTTGCCAACTCTGCTTACGACGAAGCCCGGTACGGTTCGTCGCTATAATACAAAGGCGACGACGTTGCAGCTAACATGCGCCCTGAGCCTACTAGCCGTGAGTTCGACCATGCTCAGCCCAGAGACCCCCAATGGCCGTGGCGATATTCTGGTGGTTGATGATACCCCTGCCAATTTGCGCCTGCTGACCCAGGTGTTGCAGGGGGCTGGCTACCGAGTACGCACGGTGACAACTGGTGCCCGGGCCTTGAGTGTCGTGCGCCAGCAACTGCCGGCCTTGTTGTTGCTTGATGTGCGTCTGCCAGACATTGACGGGGTAACCCTCTGTAGTCAATTGAAGGCCGACCCGTTGACGAGTGCTATTCCGGTCATTTTTATTAGTGCGCTTGATGAAGCCGAAGCCAAAGTGAGTGCCTTTTCGGCGGGTGGGGTGGACTATGTCACCAAGCCGATTCACCCCGACGAGGTGCTGGCCCGGGTCAGTACCCACTTGGCACTGCGTGAATTGCACTTGCGTTTGCAAACGGTAAACCAGGATCTGGCAGTCCAACTCTCCGAGCTAGCGCAAGCCAATCAGCGCCTGGAAGCCCAGGTGATTGCGCGGCGGATTGCCGAGCAGGCCAATACCCGTTTGCTCGAAGATGAGCGGCGGCGTACCATGCGCCTGGACAGTCTGCGGGCGGCGATGACGGCGATCACGGGGGCGTTAGATCTGCCGAGTGTCCACCAGGCCGTGGCGAATCGGGCAGTGGCCCTGTTGGGGGCAACCTGGGGGGCGCTGGCCGAAGCATTGCCGCCGGGCGAAGAGTTGCGGCTCGCGGCGCTGCATGGTTTGCCCGTGGGCCTGTTGGGGCTGCGGGTGCCCTGGGGCACTGCGCTGATTGGCAAGGCTGCCGCCAGCCGCCGGATTATCAATAGCGAGACGGCCCCAGAGCCGCTGGTGCGGAGCGGGGTGGCCCTGGCGGCTCCGCTGGTGGCAGGTGATCAACTCGAAGGGGTGATTGTGGTTGTCAACCCCCAGACGAGTCCCCGCTTTAACCCCGAAGAGGTACAACTCCTCGATCTGTTTGCTCAACAAGCGGCCATTGCCATCCAGAATGCGCGCCTGTTCGAAGAGGTCCGCCACCTCGCTCGCACCGACCCCCTCACGGGCCTCTATAATCGGCGTTCGTTTTACGAAGCCGCCCAACGTGAACTCGAACGGGCGCGCCGCCTCGGGAGTACCCTGGCGGTGATTCTGCTCGATATTGACCACTTCAAGCTCGTGAATGATGAGCATGGCCATCAGGCGGGCGACCGTGCGCTCGAAGCGGTTGCCGATCTGCTGCGGGCCAGTTTACGTACGGCAGATATTAGTGCCCGCTATGGCGGCGAAGAGCTGGTCGTCCTGTTGCCGGATACTAGTCCCGAAGCGGCCCTGGCCGTCGCTGAACGCCTCCGCCGTGGTATGCATCTGCTCACGTTGCAGAGCGAGCGTGGCCCAATCCACTTGACTGCCAGTTTTGGGGTGGCGACCTGCGAGGCCGACACCGATCAGCTTGAGCTCGAAAGTTTGCTGGCCCGGGCCGATGAGGCCTGTTATGCGGCCAAACACACCGGCCGGGATCGGGTGATCCGCTGGTCTGAGCCAACGGCGTTGCCGTATGAATGATTCTTTTTCGGCCCTCAACAAGTTCACGTCAACCAATCGGGCTATGCTTCTGGCCGAGGCCGAGGCGGCCCGGGCGGCTGGTGATTTGCCGACGGCGGCCTTTAGTTATGCCGCAGCGATCCGCACCTTCGCGGCCGAGCCAGATGCTGAGGAACTCTACGAATTGCATCTGGCCCGGGCGATCTGTTTGCATGGTGCGGGGGATTATCATGCCGAGCATGCCGAGCTTGATCAGCTTGAGACCCTGGCTAATGAGTTGGATGATCCCGCCCGCCGGGTTCGGGTTGCTTTGCGGCGGGCAGCCCTGCAGATCTTGTTTGGCAATGCGGCGAGTGCTGAACAGGTTACTGCCGATGCCCTGAAGTTGGCTCAAACATTGAGTAATCTCGGGTTGATGGCCGAAGCAATCTATACCCGTTGCGAGGCAGTCTATAGTCTCGGTGATCTTGTGACGGCCCAGCGCCACGCGCAGGCGGCCCTGGCTTCCTATCAACTGGTGGCCAATCAGCGCGGGGAAGCCTATGCGCGGCGGGTGCTAGGCCTAACCCTGGTGCAACAGGGGCAGCACCGCGAGGGCATTGGGCACCTGTATCGCTCGCTTGATCTGTGCCGAGTCAATGGTGATCAGGCGGGCGAGGCCCTGGCCTTAAATGCGATTGGTATCAGTACTGATGATCGGGCGGTGGCCCGAGCGGTCTTTCAACAGGGCCTCGCCATCGCCGAACAGATTGGCGACCGCGAAAGCGAAGCCCTGCTTTCGAATAATCTCGGTATCGTCTATGTAAGCCTGGGCCTCTATGTGCAGGCGCGCACCTATAGTGTTCGGGCTGTGCGCTTAGCGCGTTTGCTTGGGGCGCGTGATCTGCTGGCCGCTTTTCTCAAAACCCTGGGCCGGGCCTATGGCGGGGCGGGCCGGTTTGAACTGGCCCGCCAGGCGCTCGATGAAGCCTTAGCGCTGGCCGAGCAGTTGGGGAATCGGGAGTCGATCGCGATTACGCTGATCTGCATGGGCCGGGCCGATCTGGCCGAAGGTCTGCCTGCCGCAGCGTTGCAACACTTTGAGCGGGCCGTGACGCTGTGTGACGAGTTGGCAAGCCCGGCCAATCTGGCAACGGCGCTGGCCTGGCTCGCTGTAACCAAGTCGCAGGCTGGTGACCATGAACAGGCGCTGGCAACGAGTGCGCGGGCTGTCGAATTGGCTGCGACGGTCGTCGTCAGTGGCGAGTTCCCGCTTCAGGAAGTCTGGTGGCTGCGCTATACCATCCTCAGCCAGGCCTCGGCAATGCTGGCTGGTCATTCGTGTGTCGCTCCACTCACATTCGAAGCAACCGCCGATCCTCCTACGCCCGAACTGCAGGCCCGGGTCGCGCTGCGCCAGGCCCGTGATGTGATGTATGCCGCCATTATCAATCTGAGCGATCCCGGCTTGCGGCGCAGCTATTTGGGCCGGGTTGCAATCAATCGTACTATCATCGAGACCCTGGCCGATCTGGGTGAGTTGGGTCAGCCACCGATTGCCGTGAGCAGTTATGCGAGTGTGGAGGATCGCCTGACCCGCATGCTTGGTGTGACCGCCCGCCTGAATGAACTGCATCACGCCGAAACGCTCCGTGAGATGTTTTTGGATGAGGTGGTGGAATTGAGTGGGGCCGAACGTGTGATCCTGGTGCTGGGCAACCACCTTGAGCAACCCGCCCAGGTGCTTGGGCGTGGCTTCGAAGCTTCTGAACTCGAAGCCTATCGCCTCCAGAGTCTACCGCTGCTGCAGAAGGCGGTGCGAAGGCGGCAAGGTGTGCTGCTCCATCCTGATCACGTAGCCAGTTATGATCAACCGCCTAATCTCGAAACCAACTCGGTGGTGGTCGTGCCGTTGATCAGTGGCTCGCACCTGGTGGGGGTAATGTTGGCCGAAGTACGCAGCTTTTTTGGGCCGTTTGGGCGGGGTGATCTCGATCTGCTGGGCATTCTTGCGGCCCAGGCGGCTACGGCGCTCGAAAATACCCGGCTCTACCTTCAGGCGCTCGAAGCGAAACAAGCCTTAGAGCACGAGGTTGCAGCGCGGACGGCTGATCTGCAGACGGCCAACCATGCCCTGGTCGCCCGGGCCGCCGAAGCCCTAGCGGCGCACAGTGCGGCTGAAGCCGCCTCGGCGGCCAAAAGTGCCTTTCTGGCCAACGTGAGCCACGAACTGCGTACGCCCCTCAATGCAGTGATTGGCTTTGCCCAGATTTTGCAGCATGATCAGCAACTCGGCCCCCGGCAGCGCGAATTGGCCCAGATTATTGCGCGCAGCAGCGATCACCTGTTGGGCCTGATCAATGATGTGCTGGAGTTGACCAAGATCGAGGCGGGACGCCTGGCGATCACCCTGGCTCCGTTTGATCTGCACCGGCTGCTGAGTGATCTCGATGGCCTCTTTCGCCTACGCGCCGAGACGCGCCAGATCAGTTTTACGATCACCCTTGATCCGGCCCTGCCGCGGGCCGTGATTGGGGACGAGGGTCGCTTGCGCCAGGTGCTCATCAACCTGCTGAGCAATGCGTTTAAGTTTACCGTGAGCGGAGCGATTCGGGTCTATGCTCGGCCCGAGCCTGGCACGACCCCGCTGCGCATCCAGATTGCGGTGGCCGATACCGGCGCAGGGATTGCACCGAGTGAACTGACTGAACTGTTTCAGCCCTTTATGCAGACCGCAAGTGGCCGCGAGGCCAAAGAAGGGACTGGTCTTGGCCTAGCCCTGAGCCGCCAACTGGCTCGGTTGATGGGTGGCGATATTCTGGTCACGAGCGAGCCGGGGCGTGGTTCGACCTTTACGGTCTTGGTCGCGCTTGATCCAGCTGAACCAAGTGGGCTGGCGGCCCCAGAAGTGAAAGTCCTGGGCTTAGCTACGGCTGGGCGGCGCTACCGTATTTTGCTGGCCATGAGCGATCCTCAAGAACGTCGCTTGCGGGGCGAATGGTTGCGCTCGGCTGGACTCGAGGTGCGCGAAGCCGCTGATGGGGCGCAGGCGCTCGCGTTTTGGGCTGAATGGCGCCCCCATCTCTTATTAAGTGATGCCACCCTGATGGTGATAAGCGGGAACGAGCTCACCAGGCGCATTAAAGCGCTGCCGGCTGGCCGCGCAACCCTGGTCGTATTGTTGGGCGACAACCAGGACGAGTTGGGTCGCACGACGGGCTGTGATGCGGTGCTGCCCCTGAACGCCAACCATGATCAACTGCTGGTCCTGATTGCCGAACAGCTTGGGCTTGATCTGCGTCTGGTCGAGGACCTGCCCGAACCGATTGCGCCCCTGAGTCCGACCGATCTGGCTGATCTGCCAGCCGCCTTACGTGACGAATTAGCACGGGCTACCGCGATCAGTGATCCGGCCATGGTCGAGGCTGCGATCGCGCAGATCAGCGCCACCCATCCCGAACTCGGCACCCGCCTGAGTATGCTCGCCGCTGAGTTCCAGTTTGATCGGCTGGAACAACTCCTCGCTGAATAAATTGTCAGTCTTTCGCACGTAATTGTTATGCAAAGATCGATCGATGAACGAGTACAATCAACGCTAGCGGACGATCATCTTAGCCTAAGCTGTGAACCACGTCGTTCACACCTTACCGAGCAACCCCATGTGTACCATCCTCGTTGTTGATGACCACACACACTACCTCGCCTCCGTTTGTCGGCTGCTCGAATCGTACCTCCCAACGGCCCGACTGGTCACAGCAACTGATGGAAGCACTGCCCTCCGGCTTGTTCAGGAACAGCAGCTTGATTTGATCATCCTCGACTATCAATTGACGACCATCACCGGAACCCATTTGGTGCGTCAGATGCGTGCGCGTGCGGCCATGGCAGGGCGGGTCTTGCCCCCGATCATTATGACTTCGAGCCAACCCGATGTCGCCCTGTTTGTGCGGATGATCAAGGTGCAGGGTTATATTCCTAAACCCATGCTGGAAGAGCATATTACAACGGTGATTCAGCCGCTGCTGGCATGTGTTGAGGATGCGGTTCCGACGCGTCGCCAGTTGCTTTGGAGTATTCGTTAGCCCTGTGATGCTGACAGTACATGATTATCTCGCCTGGCCGGCGGTGGTGGCCGATCAACGGGTTGCCTATGGCCCGCATCCGGCCCAGTTTGGCGATCTCTATCTTCCTGCGGGCAGCGGCCCCCACCCGATCATCATTCTGATCCATGGTGGTTGCTGGCAAGCCCGGTTCGATCTCGCGCCGCTTGGCCCGCTCTGTGCGGCGTTGCGGACGGCGGGATGGGCGGTCTGGAGCCTTGAGTATCGGCGGTTGGGCGATGGGGGCGGTTGGCCGAATACGTTTGCTGATGTGGCGGCAGGGGCCGATGCGCTACGTGGCCTGGTGGCACCGCTTGATCGGAACCGGGTGATTGCGGCCGGACATTCGGCGGGCGGCCACCTGGCGCTCTGGCTGGCGGCACGGGCCAGGTTACCGCACACGGCCCCTGGCTGGCAGCCGGATCCCTTGCCGATCACGGGTGTGCTGGCGCTGGCGGCGCTGGCCGATCTGGCCCTGGCTGCCCAACAACAGTTGTGTGACGGTGCCGTCGCGGCCTTGCTTGGGGGGATGCCGGAAGCCCAGCCCGAACGCTATGCCCTGGCTTCGCCTGCGGCGCAGCTACCGCTGGGTGTGCCCCAGTACCACATTGTTGGGGCCGACGACCCGATTGTGCCGCCGGCCTACCTGCAAAGCTATTGTGCTAAGGCGACCGCTCACGGCGATGCTGTCACCCTTACGGTGCTGCCGGCGGCGGGTCATTTCGAACCGGTTGATCCAACCAGCGCTGCCTGGCCCGAACTGCTAGCGGCGCTGGATCGGATCGGTGCGCGGTGAGTAAGTAGACGGTAGCCACCACCCGCCTTTGTGCGCTTACACGCCGCGCAACAGGGCGTGGAAGGCGGCATTGAACAGGTCGGGATGTTCGAGATAGGGCGTATGCCCACACTCGGCCAACTCGACTTCGTGGAACTGGCCCCCGGCTGCTGCATAGCGTTCGAGCACCTGGCGGGTCTGGGCCTTCATGGGTTGGGGTGGGCACAACTCGTCGCCCGGCCAGCCTGGAACCGCGCCCAGTTTACCCAGGGTTGCAATATCAAACAGGCTCATGTCACCCACAATCGCATCATCGGCCCCGTGGATCCAGACGATATGCGGTTTGACCGGGGCGGCCACGATCCGCTCGACGGTATCGCCAACATATTTGGGTGAAAGGGCATTGTTCGGGCCAACGACCCCCGGGCCAACCCCGGGCCAGTTTTCGCTAGTGCTGAGATCGCCAGGATAATGCTCAGGGCCGGTATGGATACTGAGGAGACCAGAAAGCAGTTCCTCTTCGCGGGCCGGTTTGAAGGGCGGCTTCCAATAGAAACTGTTCATCACCACCCGGGGCGAGGCCTGGGGATTGTCGCTGCCGCGATCACCAGCCGCAACCAATTTCACGAACTCAGGGTTGACTAAGCCCCCACCCGAGGCCGCGTAGTCAGGCCAGGTCGGGGTGCCAGCCGCATCTTTGCTGCCGCCATAGCCATAAGGCGAGCCAGGGGCGGCCAGAGTAATCGTGAGCAGCCGTTCGGGATGGGTCGCCAGCATCGCCCAAATCACCGAGCCCCCAAGTGAGTGACCAGCCACATGGAACTGGGTCAATCCCAGCGCATCGGCAAGCGCAAATACATCATCGGCAAAATCGTTCAGGCCCCGGGTGGCATCCACCGGCTTAAATTCAGTCGCTCCATAGCCCCGTAGATCGGGCGCAATCCCTCGGAAGCCCTCAGGTAGCGCCAGCATCGTCTCTTCCCAAAAGGTCGCGCACGAAGCATTGCCATGCACGAAGATCACGGGTATGCCGTTCGCGGGGCCACTAAAGCGTACATACTGCTGCAGTCGTGCCGTCTCGACCATGCGCGCCTCGATACCGGGCAGAAGCGGAATCATGCTCACACCAGCCTCCTTTGGCTCTCATCACACCTTGCGGAGGTATTGTACCCGAAGCGCCCGGTTAGTGTGTGCCTCGCCCCGGGATGGCGTCGCCCGCCCCGGGATGGCGTCGCCCGCCCTGGGATGGCGTCGCCCGCCCTGGGGTCGTGTGCCTCGCCTCGGGTTCCCCCTACGTTTCATAGCGCCGGGCAAGGGCCTGCTTATCAAGCTTGCCTGCGGCCGTCTTGGGCAGCGGTTCGAGCTGTACCAGCACCCGCCGGGGCAGTTTGTAACGCGCCAGGCGTTCGGCCGCAAAGGCGAGCAGTGTCTCGGGATCCAGGATCTGGTTGGGACGGGCGACTACGACCGCCCAGCCGACTTCGCCCCAATGCGGATCGGGCACCCCAAACAGGGCCGCCTCGGCCACCGCTGGATGCGCCGCAAGCACACTCTCGATCTCGGCCGGATAGATATTTTCGCCCCCCGAGATGATCACGTCTTTGAGCCGTCCCACAATCGTATAGTAACCCTCGTGATCGCGGAGGGCCAGATCGCCAGTGCGTAGCCAGCCTTCGGGCGTAATCGCGCGGGCGGTCTCATCGGGGCGACCCCAATACCCCTGGCAGACGTGCGGCCCGCGAATCCAGAGTTCGCCCACCTGCTCAGGGGGCAGTGCCTGGCCTTGTTCATCGGCGATCTTCACATCAATGAACATCAGAGGGAAGCCAACCGCCCCAGGCTTGCGGCGCACATCGGCAGGGGGCAACCAGAAGGTATTGGGGCCAGCCTCGGTTAAGCCATACCCGGTCTTAAAATCCACCCCGCGCCGCCAGAACTCCTCGAAGATTGGCATTGGGCAGGGCGCACCACCGCTAATCACCAGTTTGAGCCGCCGGAAGTCAGTGTGGGGCCAGCGTGGGTGTTGCTGCAGGGCAATGAACATTGTGGGCACACCAAAGAAGATCGTCACCTGGTTGGCCGCGATCAGATCAAAGATCTGGTCGGGATCGAAGCCCCGACACACCACCGACGTGCCCCCCGCTAAGACGAGTGGGGCCGTAAACACATTCAGGCCACCGGTATGAAACAGTGGCGTATTCAGGATGGCGGTATCATTGGCATCAAGGCCCCAACTAGTCAGCGTATTGACCGCATTAAAGGTGATATTACCATGGGTCAGGATGGCCCCTTTGGGCAGGCCGGTTGTCCCGCCGGTATAGCAGATTACCCAGGGATCGTCCCAACTCAATTCGAGGGTTGGCACAGGCTCATCGCACAGTTCGCGGAGTGCCAGGCACGGATCGTTCGGCGCGGCCAGAGTCTGCGGATCAAGCGCCAGCCAGCAGCGCACCGAAGGCGCATCCGGCCGCAACTGACGGGCGGCCTCGGCAAATTCGGGGCCATACACAAAGATGGTTGGGGTCGCATCAGCGGTCAGACCAACGAGTTCGGCATGGGTCAAACGCCAATTGAGCGGCTGCATCACCGCGCCGAGTTTGCCACAGGCGAACCAGAGATCGAGCAGTACCACCGAGTTGTACGCCAGTACTGCAACCCGTTCGCCGCGCTGCACCCCGAGCCGTCGCAACAAGGCCGCTGTGCGGGTTGCCGCCCCATTCCAGGCCGCGTAGCTAATCGGGCGCATGCCATCCTGCGCATCGTAGAGCGCCACCCGTCCGGGCGAAAGCTGCGCCCGCCGTCCGAGCCAATCGCCAAGGTACATGTTGCTCGCCATAGAGTGCCCCCGTGGCACAGATTGACCGTCTTGCAACACCTAGCTTGATTGTAGCCGTAGACCACGATTTAGGAAAGAGCAAAGAGGCTATAATGCTACGACGTGATCACGCGTCGCCTTCTTACATCGGAGCAACATCCCATGACGATTGATGCCCTGGTGAGTACGTGTGTTGCCCAGATCGAAACCAGCCATGCCGCCCGCGAACAGGCGATTGCCGCCTCGCGTAGCTTGATCCGCCAATGTGCGACGAGTATTCGGGCTGCCCACCGCGCCGAGTTTGCCGAAGCAGAACGTTTATTAGCTGAAGCAGGGGCCAGTGTTGCCCTGATTGATGCGGTAGTCGCCGGCAGGCCCGATATTCGGTTTGCGGGCTATACCCAGGATGCACTCAAAGAGTATGTTGAGGCCAATCTGGTGCTGGCCTTTTTGGCTGGACGCGAACCACCCGGCCCCGCCCAGTTGCAAGTTGAAGCTCCAGCCTATCTGAATGGGCTGGCCGAAGCCGCCAGCGAGTTGCGCCGAGCTATTCTGGATGGCCTGCGCCGCGGTGAAGTTGCCCGCGGTGAAGCGTTGCTCCAGGTGATGGATGAGGTGTACAGCGCCCTGGTCACGGTAGATTATCCTGATGCCGTCACAGGTGGCTTGCGCCGCACCACCGATGCGTTGCGAGCAGTCGTCGAACGTACCCGGGGTGATATGACCGCTGCACTGCGCCAGGAGCAGCTGACTGCTACGATGCGTGAACTTGAACAGCGGCTTGGAACCGCGCAGGCTCAGCCTGAGGCCTAAAGTGGTACTGCGTTCGAAACACCACCGCTTATAATGCATTCGTGGTGTGGTGATTTCAGATCGGGGAGCACCCATGCTTGCGCCAGATACTCTCGTCCAAGATCGCTACAAGATTGTCGCCGCAATTGGCAAAGGAGGCATGGGCGCGGTCTACCAGGCAATTGATCTACGCCTGCGTAGTACTGTAGCCCTGAAAGAGACGCTCGTTAGTGGCGAGATCGCCGAGCGCGCCTTTACCCGGGAAGCGCAGTTGTTGGCTGGTTTGCGCCACCCGGCCTTGCCTAAAGTCAGTGATCATTTTGCTGATCAGCAGGGCCATTTTCTCGTCATGGAGTTCATTCCCGGTGAGGATCTGGCGTCGATGTTGGCCCAGCGTGGTGCTCCTTTTGGGCTCGATGAGGTCTTGCCCTGGGCCGATCAACTGCTTGATGTACTAGAATATTTGCACTCACGCCAGCCGCCCGTGATTCACCGCGACCTGAAGCCGCAAAATCTGAAGTTGACCGAGCGCGGTCAGATCATTTTGCTTGATTTTGGCCTAGCCAAAGGGGCAGTCGGTCAGACCCGGGTTACCAGTAGTACCAGCGTTTTTGGCTATACGCCCCATTATGCGCCCCTCGAACAGATCCAGGGAGTTGGCACCGATCCGCGTTCGGATCTCTATAGTTTGGCCGCTACGCTCTATCACTTGTTGAGCAACGAGGCCCCGGCTGATGCACTGAGCCGGGCGGCAGCCCGGATTGATGAGCGCCCCGATCCCTTGACGGCGCTCCACACGATCAATCCAAGTATCCCGGAACCAATCAGTGCCGTGCTGATGCGTGCCCTTTCGCAACGGGCCGATCTGCGACCGGCAAACGCAACTGCTATGCGCACTGAGTTGCGTGATGCTGTGTTGGGCGTCGGGCCGATCAGCAGTAGCAGTGGCATGGCGACGATGCTGAGCGATCCGGGCAATGTGGTGAAGGTCGCTCCGAAGACTAATCCCCCTGTGCAGGTTGCGCCTCAGCAAGGGGTGACCGCACTCCCGGTAGCCCCGGAAACGCAGGTCTTTACCAGCCCAACCACGACCCCGCTTCGCCAAGGTCCGCCAGTATGGCTCTGGTTTGCCGGTATGGTTGTCTTGGCCTTGGTGCTTGGCGGTGGGCTGTTTGCGGCACTGAACTTCGGCAATGGCAACCGGGGCGGGCCGCCCGAACTGGCTCCTGCTGCTGGTGGTGGGCCAGTGCCGCCGCCAGTCCCACCCAAAACGGCGACCCCGGCCCCCAGCAATACCCCTGCGCCGACGATTGATATTCTGGCCGCCGCAGCCCAAACCCAGACGACTCAGGCCCAGATCAATGCCGATATTGTTGCGACTGCCCTGTTGCTGCTCGACTCGACCGCTCAGGCTGCGACGATCACGGCGATTGCGAGTATTCCCACCGATACGCCGATTCCGCCGACCGAAACGCTGGCCCCTAGCGCAACGACCGCCCCGACCAATACTGCTGGGCCAACAAGCACCACCGGCCCGAGTGCGACCCCGGCCCCAACTCGCACCCCGCGCCCTAGTCCCACGGTTGACCCAAATCCGCCGACCGCCACCCCACTACCGACCGAAACGGTACCCCCTACCCCAACCGCGCCGACCGGGGCAGTCTTGAGTATGGGCAATGGTTCGTTGTTTAGTGCGACGGTTGATATTGGGAGTGTTCCGGCAGGTAGTCAGGGTGGTTCGTGCGTTCAGGGCCGGGTCTTCGCCAATGATGGCGGGCGGTTTAGTCGGTTTGGCGTCCAGGTAGACAATCGGGGCAATACCCGTCAGGCCAGCACTGACCCCAATGGCGGAACCTATAGCATTTGTGGCTTGGGCGCAGGCGAATGGGGTATCTCGGTCTTTAATGCCGGTGGGGTTGATATTCCGCCGAGCGAACAGGTTGCCCATCAGGTGCGGGTGCTGCTCACCGGAACCCCGGGCGAAGTCTTCTTCGTAACCTTCCGGGCAACGGCGGCCTTCAATCCGCCTACGCCGACCCCCACGCCGCTGGTTGGCCCCTATGATGGGCAGTGGGGTGGCACCATTTCGGGCAAGACGGCAGGTGATGTAGACTTTACCGGTAACTTCCGCATGGAAGTGCGCGCCAATGCGATCTACCGCATCTCGATTGATGGGCCGTCGTGCCTCTTCGAGACCTATCCGAACTTCCCGAATGGGGCACCGCTCAGTGGGAACAGTTTCTCATTAGCGGGGTCGCCCTTTAATCCCCAACTTGGCACCGACGGCAGTATCAACTTTAGTATTAATGGTAGCTTTGCTTCATCGAGCCAGGCTTCGGGCCTATTGAACGCCAGCCAGAATGGTGGCTCGTGTGCGATTGCCACCTGGAATGCGAGCCGTCGGTAGGCAGATCGCTACGGCGCAAGCCTGTGGGCCAGGCCGAAACCAGATTTCGGCCTGGCCCAGGTTGTGCTTGGTTCCTACGTCAAGAATCCCAGCGCACGAGCGGCCGCAACTGCTGCGCGCCGATCATTGACTCCCAGCTTGCCATAGATCGCGCTGGTATGTTTGCGTACCGTATTGGGGGCAATCATCAACTGGTCGGCGATCTCTTTATCACTCAGGCGCAGCGCAAGCAATTCTAGAATCTCGCATTCGCGCCGGGTCAGCAATTCAGGGAGTTGAACCCGGGGTAGGGGGAGACTGGCTGGCGGCTGGCTGGCTCCGCTCAAGCTCAGCACCCGCTGGATAAAGTCGGGCGCGACCCCTTGCTGGGCCAGACGACGCAAGAGCGGTGTAAGCGGTGGGTCCAGGTCGCAAAAGGCCTGGCTGAGCCCCCCTGGTGCGGCCAGCGTGGCGGCCCGACCCAGCATGGCGAGCGCCGTAGCCTGATCGCCCTGGGTCTGCCGCAGCCAGGCGTAGCTGGTCAGGGTATGCACGGTCAGCAACTGGTTGTGGAAGGGCTCGACCTCGGCTAGACAGCCTGCAAGCACCTGCTCGGCCTGGCTCAGGGTTGTAGGCGTGGCCGCGCTAATCAGCACCCGGGCCTGGCTCAGGCGCGGGGCCAGCGACCAGACCCGTAGACCGAGATGGACATCACGATTGATGGCCGTGGCCACACGCAGCGCCGTGGGCAGATCATGTTCGGCCAGGGCCACCCGTGCCCGCAGACTATGAACCTGGTGACGGGCAAAGGCCCCGCCCATTTCGGCGGCGAAACTCGCCGTTTCGGCCACATAGGCATGGGCCCGTGCCTGATCAGCCTGAGCCAAGGCAATCACCCCCAGTGTGACCAGGCTGCTCAACCCATTCGAGAGATTGACCTTATGGCGTTGCCCGGCCACAGCCGCATAATGCTGGCTGGCCAGGGCCAGATCGGATCGTTCATAGGCGGCCGAGGCGAGAAAGATGTGGCCGTACCCTTCCCAGAACGGACCGAGTCCATCCGCCGCACAACGCTCTAGGATGCGGCGTGCCGCAGCAATCACCGCTTCGGGCTCGCCGGCATGCAAATGCACCACACAGGTACACAGATCGTAGGTCGCAGCCTGATGGGGGTTCAGGGGTTGGTTGCTTTGCGTGAGGTAATGGGCGACCTCGGCCATGGCCGCATCGCGCTGACCCAGGCCCGCCATGGCTTGGGCCAGCGAAAGCAGCGCCAGCACACTCAACCACGGGTTGAGCGGTGTGGCAAGCGCAGCGCGGAGCGGTTCGAGCGCTTCGGCGGGACGGCCCTGAAAACAGCGCAACGAGCCCAACAAAGCCTGGCGATCAGCGTGGAAGGTTGGCCAGGGCAGCGGCTGTTGGGCCGCCTCTGGCGCGGCCATTATTAACTCGATCTGCTGCAAATGGGCTTCGGCGGTCGCAAGATCGAGAATGACCGCAGCGCGGCGGGCCTCGATCAGGGCCAGACCGGGGCGGCGGGCAATCAGATCAGCCGGAAAGAGTCGAATCCAATAACTCAGCGAACCCTGACCACTGCCCGAGGCTCCCCGCAAGACGATCTGCTGTTCAACTAGCGCTGCCGCCTGATCCGGCGTGTCCGCCGCCAGATAGAGCTGGATGGCCTCATCGCTGAGGTGTGCGGTAGCGAACCATGCGGCAGCCTGCACCTGAAGGCGTTGCACTTTGGCACTGCCAACCGCAAGCCGCAACCGTTGCAGCAGCAGTTCGCGTAACAGGTGATGGAAACGGTACCACTGGCCCTGTTGGTCAAGTATGATCAATAAGTGGGCACGGAGCAACGTATCCAGATAGCTCTGGACGATGGTTGCGGTCGCATCTGGCTCGCTGGCGTAACTCGGTACAGCCTCTTTGAGCAGCACGGTCGCCAGTTCGGCGCAGATGCGTTCGGGGATAGCCAGAATCAGCATCGCCTGCTGGAGTGCGGCAGGCTGTTGATGGATCACCTCATCAGTCAGGTATTCGGCCAACTGACGGCGGGCTGAACCCAGATGCTGGGTAAGCTCGGTGGTCGAACTGTTGACCAGCGCGATCAGTTGCAGGGCAATTGCCCAACCATCAGTCTGGGACTGGATCGCATCAACACTTGCGGGATCAGGCGGGACGCCCCGGAGCCTCGTAAGCAGGTCAGCGGCTTCGTTCGCGGTAAAGCGCAATTCTGGTGCGCCTAGTTCGGTTACCTGTTGCTCAGCCCGTAACTTGGGAAGGGGCAACGGGGGTTCGCTACGGCTCAGGATGACGAGGTGACAGTTTGGTGGTAAGTGGCGTAACAAATAAACAAAGGTCTGATGGATCGGGGCGGCGGCAATCGTATGATAATCATCAAGCACGAGGGTCAAGCCAGTGGGCAGATCATGCAGATCGGCGAGCAGAGCCTGCACCAGCCTATAGATCGGCGGCGGCTCGTTCGTCGCAAGCATCGTCCGCACCTGGGGAAGCGCCCCTGGCAGGGCATAGGTAATCGCTCCGACCAGATGGTGCAGCACGCGCAGGCCATGCTGATCATATTCGTCAAGGGTCAACCAGGCACAACAGCGGACTGGCATCGCAGGCTGGTGGTGGGGCGTTGCGAGCAACCACTGGGCCACCACGGTAGACTTGCCAAAGCCGGCGGGTGCCACAATCAAGGTAAGCCGGGTTTGGGGAGCCGGCCCAAGCACCGCAAGCAGGCGCTCCCGCAGCACCCAGAAACCCCCTGGCTGCGGTGGCATCAACTTGGTAGGCACCAGCAAGCTTACGGCATGGGTAGCTGGCAAGGTGGCTTGGGCAACTTGGGACATAGGGCCTTCCTAACCGAACTACAGGCTTCCACTTTATTATGGTACAACCAAACCATTTACTGCAAACCAAGCGCTGCCTGAGCGATGGCGATCTGCTCACGTGTATTCACGTTCAAAAAGGTATGGCCGTGGGGATCAAGGTGGCGATACTGCTCAGGATCAAGGTAGGTTACCCGTAACGTCGAGAAAATGTCAATAATCCGCCGCTGACCGGCCTCAAGCGCCTGTTGCATCGGGCCAAGACACGGCTTGCCATAGATCGCATGCAGGGGCTCGGCGGCCAACTGGTTGCGGGTCGTCGTAGGGTGATCCGAACGCGGCACCAGGATATCGTAGCTACGGGGTTGTTCGGCCATCAAACGGAGTACCGCCGGATTGAGCAGGGGCATATCGCAGCCAACCACCAGCGCATAATCAGCCGAAAGCGCCTGCAAGCCACTATAGATGCCGCCAAGCGCCCCGCCAGTGGGATAGACATCTGGCACCAGGGTTGCGTTCAGGTGCGACCACTGCTCGGGATCATTCAGCACCACCACAATCTCGGCACAGAGTCCCCGCACCCGATTGAGGGTCTGTTCGAGCAAAGTTGGCCCATTGGCACCCGCGAGGCGCAGGAAACGCTTATCTTGGCCAAAGCGACGGCTCTGGCCACCAGCCAAGACAATGGCACTCAGGGCACAACTCACGAAGGCGAGGCAATCGTTGCAAATACCAGCCGCCCGGTCTGGGTCTGATGCAACCGTGTCACGACGACTTCTGCGGTCTGACCAATCAAATGGCGGGCATCCTCGACAATCACAGGTGTGCCATCATCCAGATAGCCAACCCCTTGCTGGCGGGCGTTGCCTTCGTTGCGGATCAGCACCTGGAGCCGCTGATCCTGAATGACTGGCGGGCGTACGGCTTCGCTCAGAATATTCAGACTCAGGACTTTGACCCCTTGGAGCGCCGCGACCTTATTCAGGTTAAAATCATTGGTGATGATCGGACAGCCATACTGACGGGCCAGCGCGACCAGTTTATCATCAACCCGATTGGTGCCCGACACCTCGACGTTGACCACCTCGACTGGCAGGGGCGATTGGTGCTGCATCTCGTTGAGCAGTTCAAGACCCCGGCGTCCTTTGGCACGACGCAGATCATCTGCCGAGTCGGCCAACTGTTGCAGTTCAGCGAGTACAAATGCGGGCACAACCAGGGTTCCGTCAAGGAACCCGGTGCGCGCCACATGGGCGATCCGACCATCAATCACCGCACTGGTATCGAGCAGCATCCGGCGGCCTGGTGCGACCGTCGTCTGTTCGGCTTCAGGCAAGGAAGCCATAGATGTGGGTGGGCGCATTCCTTTTAAGAGCTCACCCAAGTCGTGGCGGCGGTGGCTCAAGATCCGGCTGCCGGCATAGGCCAGAACGGCGGCTGTAACCAGGGGCAGGATCTGGCCAAAGGGTGGCGGCAGATTCGCCAGCGGTACTGTCAGCAGGACCCCAAAGATCAGTCCGAGCATCGCCCCGGCCCCGGTCATTAGTAGATCGAGAAGCGGTATGCTCCGGGCATGGCGCACGAATCGTTCCAGCGGATCGATCGTCAGCATGGGCGTAGCCAGCAGTCCCAAACCGGCCCCAGCGAGGGTCAGCAGTTGGGTTGCGAACTGCTCCATCTGATCGGGTTGTGGTTTTGAGAGCGAACGTCCAACAAACCAGCCTAGATAGGCCAGAGCGATCATGCCGATGATGCGTACAAGAAAGTTGAGGCTGATCTTCATAGGCCCACTACTTCGGCGTAAGCCGATCCACCACTTCGGCCAACGAACGCACTGGTGTCACCGTCATCCCGGCTGGCACAGCAGGCAGACTGGTGGCAGGGATGATCGCCTGCGTGAAACCCAGTTTGGCGGCTTCGGCCAGGCGCCGTTCAGCCTGACTGACACTACGGAGTTCGCCCGAGAGGCCAAGTTCACCAATCAACACCAGGTTCGGATCCATCCGCTGATTACGAAACGACGAGGCAATCGCAAGCGCAACCGCCAGATCGGCGGCTGGTTCACTAATCCGTAACCCACCAACGATATTGACGTACAGATCCTGGTTAAAGAGCGGCAAGCCGACCCGTTTGGTTAAGACGGCTGCCAACATCAAGAGTCGGTTCAGATCAAAGCCATTGGTCGTGCGCCGGGGCTGGGCACTGCCAGTGGTCGAAGTCAGCGCCTGGACTTCAACCAACAACGGGCGGGTGCCCTCCATCATTACCGCGACCGTGGAGCCAGGACTATTGGGGCTGCGTTCGGCCAGGAAGACCTGCGAGGGATTGGGCACTTCACGCATGCCATCACCAGCCATCTCGAAGACCCCGACTTCGTTGGTCGAGCCGAAGCGGTTCTTGACTCCCCGTAACAATCGGTACTGATGAAAGCGGTCGCCCTCAAGATAGAGCACCACATCAACGATATGTTCGAGCACCCGCGGTCCGGCAATCGCACCCTCTTTGGTCACATGGCCCACCAGAAAGATCGGAATCCCGAGCTCCTTGGCCAGTTGCATCAGGCGCAGCGCCCCTTCGCGTACCTGCGAAACACTGCCCGCCGCACTGCTCAGATCTTCGAGGTAGACCGTCTGGATCGAGTCCACAATCACCAGGTTCGGGCGAGTCTGCCGGATCTGCCCCAGAATCGTTTCGAGTGCGGTCTCGGAATAGACAAACAGATCGTCACCCGGCAGCGCCAGGCGTTCGGCCCGCAACTTGATCTGCTGGGCCGATTCTTCGGCGCTGACATAGAGGGCAGGCCCGACATCGGCCGCAAAACGGGCGGCAACCTGGGTCAAGAGGGTAGATTTACCCACGCCAGGATCGCCCCCGATCAGGACCACCGAGCCGGGCACCAGGCCGCCCCCTAGAACGCGGGCAAACTCTTCGGCAAACACGGGTAGACGCGCAAAGCCACCAGTGGGCACATCACGCAGGCGCACCGGACGAGCACCGGCACTGCCACTATCACGCAACGCCGCCCGACTGCCGGGCCTGGCTTCAACCTGCTCGACCAGACTGTCCCAGGTACCACAATCAGGACACTTGCCCATCCAGCGCGTCTGCTGTGCGCCGCATTGCTGGCACAGAAAGATTGTGCGCGTCTTCGCCATAGGTTGCATTATACCACGCGGTGTCTGGCGCATCGGCCCTCATACACTCGATGCGGCGGTGAAACGAGCGCTGAAATGACGCCTACAAGCTTGCTATAAGCTGTTCCTCAGTTCTGACTCTGCTACAATGAGGGCTGAGTTTCTGGTAGGGGCTACAACGGAGGTAGGTTTGGATCGTCCGGAGCATCAACCCGCTTATACCGACGAAACCGTGGTTCTGCGGCGGGCGCGACCAGCCGCTTCTCGCCCGCCCCGAGGGCGCACCTGGGCGCGGGTGCGTCTGATCCTGCTTGTTGGGCTTGGTCTGGCTCTCCTGGTGCTCGGTCTGATCTACTGGCAAGTGCGCAGTCTGGCCTCGGCCATCACGGTTGACGATGTGCGCCCCAATTCGGGCCTGGCGTCGCCCCTGGCTGGTGCCAACGTGTTGATCATTGGAACCGATGAACGCCCAGGTCGCCCGGATGAAGGCATTCGCAGTGATACCCTGATTCTGGCCCGGCTTGATGGGACCGGGCGTTGGGTTTCGTTGCTTTCGATCCCACGGGATACCCAGGTAGCTTTACCCGAAGTAGGTCTGGCTCAGACCAAGATCAATGCCGCCTACGGCCAGGGCTATGCCGCCGCGCAACAGTTGTATGGCCCCGCGACCACGCCCCAGCAAGGGGGTATGGCCCTGACTGCTCAGACCGTCGAGCGGCTGCTCGATCTGCCGAACCGGGGCATGCGGGTGGATTTTGTGGCGACAGTCAACTTTGCGGGCTTCGCCGATCTGATTGATGCGCTGGGGGGCATTACGGTTGATGTACCCCGGTATCTGCGCGACGATGCCTACCCAACCGCCGATTATGGCACGATGGTGGTTGAGTTTCAGCCTGGCCCGCAACAAATGGATGGATCGACGGCGTTGATCTATGCTCGCACGCGCCATCCCGATAGTGATTTTGGACGCGCCGAACGCCAGCAACAGGTGGTGCGAGCGATGATCAGTGCACTGCAAGCCAAAGGATTGCTTGGGCAGGCGCTGGCCTTGCCCGCCCTCGCCCAAGCCATTGATGTCCCCGCTGAGGGTGGGCGTCCGGTGCTTACGACGATGCCCCTTGATCGGCCTGATGTGTTGCTGGGTTTGCTTGGTCTGACCAGCGGGCTTGATCCCGATCTGATCGGTCAACATGGGCTTGGCCCAGCCCAACTGGCTGGCACGAACGGCTCGAACCTGATCTTTGACCCGGTGGCGGTCGGGGCCGTCCTTGACCAATGGCAGCGTCCCCCTGGTGCCGCCAACGAAGTGGCAACTGTCCAGGTGTTTAATGGGGCGGGGGTGGATGGGTTGGCCCGGGCCGTGAGTCTTGATCTGGAACAGCAGGGCTTGCGGGTGTTGATGCCTGGCACTGCCCCAGCCCAGGTTGAGCGCACCCGGGTCTATGATCAGGGTGGCACCCCCGTGACGGGACGACGGCTGGCCCAAATCTTGAAGGCTGAACTCGTGCGGGGAGCGCCCCCTGGCATTAGCAGCGAAGCGACACTGGTTGTTGTGTTGGGGCCGGATGCGGCTCCCTAAGACGATTTGGGCTTTGGCCTGGGGATCAGACTTCCGAACTCCTGAAGGATCGCTGGTCGAAATACGAACACCTCTGATAGCCACAAACTGGGGCTACCAGAGGTGTCGGTTACCCGATCCGATGCACGCCCTACAAAACCTCGATGGGCTCGATCACATAATGGCATGCATTCTCGTCACACGCCTCGCAAACGAGTTCGTGTCCCTTTATTCGTTTGCCAGTCAAGCCCTGAATAGCTCCGATAAAAACACCGAGGGTGTACGAGCACATTGGTGTATCGCTGTGCTGACCGGCTGTACAGGCGGTTTCACTGACTGTAACTTCGTAGCCGCCATTGGCGAGTGGCGTGACCGCGCGCACCAGACACAGCCGAGTGCCTTCAGCCCCGAGGGTCGCATCAAGCCGGCTGCGGATGGTTTCGGCATCAACAGTCGATCCCAAGAGACCAAGTTCCTCGATCACATCAAAGCCTCGCTTCCGTCCGGCTGCGATAACCGGAGCCCGTCCAGCGACCTCTTCGGTGTACAGACGCAAGTACTGAAAACAGACGGCGTGCATGAATGAACCGAGCGACGGGCGGGGCGTGGTTGCAATGCGGGTCTCCTCACTGAGACGATCTGGTCGTGACGACGCCAGGGGGTTAGGTTCCGTAAAATGATTGTCAGTGATAATGCTTAAAGTCTCAATAGTACTTTGCCCCTATGGTAATACTATACCGTGTCGTATGATCCCGAAGCGGCTGATGCGGTAGGGCGGTGTTGCAATTGGCCCCGGGCTGGGTACAATGGGCCATGATCTGCGTTTCCTCCCAACCAAGGTTGTGATAGACGGAGCTAACCGGTGAAGATTCGTGAGGCAATTGGTGCGGTGGTGGCCGGGCGCGAGTTGACCCAGGCCGAAGCGGCGTCGGTCATGGAAGAGATTATGACCGGCGAGGCGAGTCCAGCCCAGATCGGGGCGTTTTTGACGGCGTTGCATGTGCGCGGCGAAACCGATGCCGAGATTGCAGGTATGGCCGCCGTGATGCGCCAGAAAGCCACGCAGGTGTATGTTGATGGGCCGGTCGCTGATACCTGTGGCACGGGCGGCGATGGGGCGCATACCTTTAATATCAGTACGGCAGCCGCGTTTGTGGCCGCCGGGGCCGGCTTGACGGTTGCCAAACATGGCAATCGCGCCATGTCGAGTATTTGTGGCAGTGCCGATGTCCTAGAGGGGCTAGGGGTCAAGATTGAGCTTGATGCCGAAGGGGTCGCTCGTTGTCTGCGCGAGGCCGGGATCGGGTTTATGTTTGCGCCCAAGTTTCATCCGGCGATGCGTTTCGCCGGGCCAGTGCGCCGCGAAATCGGCATCCGTACCGTCTTCAACATCCTTGGCCCGTTGACCAACCCGGCCCGGGCGCGTCATCAGGTGCTTGGGGTGGCATCGGCGACCCTGGCCGAAAAATTGGCCCGGGCGCTTAGTCGCCTCGATACCGTTCATGCCCTGGTGGTGCATGGCGATGGTGGGGTTGACGAGTTGAGTTTGAGCGGGCCGAATCTGATCTATACGGTGCGCGCTGGACACGATCCCCAAGCGTTTACCTTGTCTCCCGAGGATGTAGGTCTGGCGCGGGCCTCGCAGGAGGAGTTGCGTGGCGGTGATGTGGCAACCAATGTGGCAATTGTGCGCGCGGTGCTGACTGGTGCCGACCACGGTCCCCGCTATGATGTGGTGTTGCTCAATGCGGCGGCAGCGCTGGTGGCCGGTGATCTGGCCCCGGATCTGGGGGCTGGCATTGCCTTGGCCCGCACCAGCATTGAGAGCGGACGGGCCGCCGAACGCTTGACCCGCTTAATTAGTGTGAGCAATGCGTCTTCGTAGGGAGGAAGCGTGCTGCCTCCCTCCATCCGTAGTGCGGCATCCTCCAGAATAATTGGTAGACATCGTTCAAAAACGGCCAATTCACCATGGCAATTCCGCTCCCCCATTGCGTCGGGCGGTTGTCAAACTGTCAAGCTGATTTGAACGCTGCCTTATAAGGTAATCTTGTGCAAGCTGTGACGTTGCTTGAGCAGGCCGGGGCTGTGTTTGGGCTTGATCCCGCTGCCGGCCTACAACTCTGGGCCGCCGACGCGCTGTTGCGGGCGGTCTGGCCGCAGGGCCTGCCCGATCCTACGATTCCTACCGACGTGTGTTCGTATGCCGAAACCCAGGGTTTGGGAACGTATCTACCGCCGTCGGTGCCCTTTCCGCTGACGCCAACCGTTCCCGCCCTGATCTGGTGGGCACCCGAAGTTCAGCCGCAGTCAGCCCTGGCCGCCTTGCTTCAGACCCGTTACCCGCCAACCCATCAAGTACAGGTGGCTGCGTTCACGGCCCCTGCGTATATTGCTGCGCCACTTGCGGCCTTGCCGAGTCAGATCTTGCCCCCAAACGAGGCCGTGCTGCTCTATCTGCCACCACTGGCGATCCAGGCTGACGAGCGCGGGGCCGAGGGTTTGCGCTGGGTGATGGCACGCCTGCTTGGGCCGGGCGGCTGTCCCTGGGATGTGCGCCAGCGCCATCAGGATCTGCGCGGTGCCCTGCTCGAAGAGACCTACGAGGCGCTCGAGGCGCTCGAGGCCGAGGATATGGCAGGGCTGAGCGAAGAGTTGGGCGATCTGTTGTTGGCGATCTTTGCCCATAGCGAGATGGCACGCCAGGCGGGGCATTTTGCGGTCGAAGATGTGTTTGCCCAGGTGATAAGCAAATTGATCCGCCGCCATCCCCATGTGTTTGGCGACCTGGCCGTTGATGGCGCCGCGACGGTCTTACACAATTGGGAGGCGATCAAAGGTGCCGAGTTGGCGGCCAAAGGGCGCAGCCGCCCGAGTGCGCTCGACGGGGTTCCGCCCGGCCTACCTGCGTTGGCAACCGCCCAGAAGTTGGCTAAAAAGGCCAGTCGTACCGGCTTTGCCTGGACGAACGCCGATCAGGTTTGGGCCAAAGTCCACGAAGAGTTAGCGGAACTGGAGGCGGCGCTCGCGGCGGGTGATCAGGCCCATGCCAGCGAAGAGTTGGGCGATGTCCTCTTTACGCTCGGTAGTCTGGCTGATTGGCACAAACTTGATGCCGAAATGGCCTTGCGTGACGTGAACCAGAAGTTTCGCCGTCGCTTTACGGCCCTCGAAGCCGCAGTAGTTGCTAATGGGCGCACGATTGCCGAACATACGCTCCCAGAATTACTGGCGTTGTGGCGGGCGCATCGCTAAATATATATGTCTGAACCGATTGCTTTTTATCTTGATGATCTGGTGCAGACCCGCAAAGCGCATCCCTGCGGTGGCGATCAGTGGCGGATCGTGCGGCTGGGGGCCGAAATCGGTTTGCGCTGCGAAACCTGTGGACGCAAGATCTTGCTTACGCGGGCCGAACTCGAACGGCGCATGCGGCGTTTTGTGGCCCGGGGATCAGGTGCGACCTGAGGTGTGGTATAATTAGCCCTCGGCGGCGGGAACCCACCCTGCCGCTCAATCGTGTAACGCTGTGGGAGTATTGCCCGGGTCATGGGTTGACCCGGCGCAAGATGAGGAACAGCATCATGGCCGAGAGTATTCAGCTCAATGCTCAGACGCGGAGCGTCACGGGCAAGAAGGTCAAGCATCTGCGCAAGCAGGGCCTGATCCCGGCGACGGTGTATGGCAAAGGCTTCGAGCCGGTAAGTGTGCAGGTTGAGGAACGGGCGTTTAATCTGATCTACCGCAAGGTTGGCAAGACTGCCCTGATCACAATGTTCCTTGATGGCGCGCTCCGTTCGGTGTTTGTGCAAGCGGTGCAGCGTCACCCACTCAAGCGCGACATCATCCACATTGACTTTAAGGTGGTCGATCTGCTGGTGTCCGTCCACGTTGAGGTGCCCGTGATTACGGTTGGCGAGTCGCCCCTGGTTGCCCGCGGCGATGCCCTGATCAACCATGCCCTGCATACGGTGATGGTCGAAGCGCTACCCGCCGAATTGCCTCAGCACCTTGAAGTTGACATCAGTGTGCTCGACCGGATCGAGAAGAGTATTCACGCAAGTGATGTGCAACTCAGCAGCAAATATAAACTGCTGACCCCTCCCGATACGGTGCTGATCTCGTTGACCCAGGTGCGGGCGCTCACCGAGGAGCCGGTCAGTGATGGGCCAGCCCCCGAACCCGAGTTGATCCGCCGCCCGCGTGAGGGCGACGAGTAAACCCTGCGTGCATCACCATCATATCGCCGACAAACCACAGGGTTGTCGGCGATATCGTTATTTACCCGGCGTAGCGCCGCCCCTTCCAGACCACGCCCCGCCCGCGTCGCACCTGCCACATGCCCCATGCTGCGAGCAGCAGGTAGCCCATTTGGCCGAACGGCCAGATCAAGGCATAGGCTGGATTGAGCCGGTAGAGGCGTTGGTAGAGCGTTGCCCAGAGGCGCAGACCCATGCTGAAGCTGAGCAAGCCTAATGCCAGTACCCCACGCCCTTCGCGGGGTGCCCCTCGGGCTACGATGACTAGTCCGGCACCAATTAGCCAAAGCGGGCCAAGCGCCAGGCCCATTTGACGCATGGCGATCCAACTAGAGCGCCACCCGCCGGAGCGGGCACCCGCAGCGGCGTTTTTGATCAACCCTTCAGCCACTTCGCGCCCGTTGGTGTACATCCGCACCCGGAGCAGATGCAGCCCTTCGGCCCCGCCGACCCGGAAGCCCGCCCGGCGCATAGCCTGGGCCAATTGCACATCTTCGAGCACCTCGGCGCGCACGGCCCCATGACCACCAATTGCCTCGTAGGCACTGCGGCGCACCAGCAGGCATTGCCCATTGGCTACGACCTCGTCGGGGCGGGCATCGGGGTGGGTCATGCGCTCAAAGGGGTAGAGTGCTGCAATCAAGGCCAGAAACGGTGGCATAATCACCCGTTCCCAGAAGCTGCCCAATTCCAAAAACGGGAAGAGGCTCACCAGATCAAGTTGGTGTGTCGTGGCGTAATCGATCAGGGCTGCGACCAGTTCGGGCTGGGGCGCGGTATCAGCATCAAGAAAGAGCAACCATTCGCCTGTGGCCGCTTCGCTTAGTTGCTGGCAAACGTTGCATTTGCCAACCCACCCCGTAGGTAGCGGCCGCCCATCGAGCACGTGCAGGCGCGGGTCGGTTGCCAGTTGGGCCAGAATAGTGCCGGTGCGATCGGTTGACCCATCGTTGACAACGGTAACATCATAGGCTGGATAGGTCTGGTTCAGGGCACCCTGCACACAACGGGCGATGGCCCGCTCTTCGTTACGGGCCGGGATGAGCAGGTTGACCTGGGGTGGTTTGGGCGGAATCGGTGTAGGGCCACTAATGCGGGGCCGCTGGCGCAGGCGTTGCTGGTCGCGGGCATAGCCGAGCAGTAAGAGCAGCGTGGCACCGGCAGCAAGGGCGAGTTTCTGCATAGGGAGGTGTGGAGGTGTGGAGGTGTGGGGGTGTGGGGGTGTGGGGGTGTGGAGGTGTCATCTTCACATCTCCACACCTCTACAATCTCCACAGTTCTAGACAAAAGGGCGCGTGACGGTACCCCCGATTCTGTTCTATGCCACCATCTATCTCTCCGCGAAGGCGGAGGCCCCGCCTGGCGCACCGGGGATTACCCGGATTACCTTTGGGGCTGCGATGCGAGTGAGCGGGGTGGTACAGACGCCCGGACGTATGTCCATGCTCCCACCGATGAGCCCACCCCACGCACCTTGCTCCTCATCAGTCGGCGCAGTCGCCTGGCCGCCGACATCGCTGCCGACGCCGTTGGGCGCTTACCCCAACCTTTCACCCCTCACCTGAGCCCGTTTGGGCCATCGGCGGGTCTGCTCTCTGTTGCCGTCTTGCGTCACCGGGGCGTTACCCCCCCGGTGCCCCCGCTTGCGGTTTCGCGGGGCGACCTTCCACCTTGCGGTGGGCGAGGAGTCGGGAAGTTCCTCTGAGGGATCCTCAGCGGCGGCGTGTCACGCGCCATACCAGACCTATTATACCATCCTCTGTTATCGTGGGAACACATGGGCCTACGCCCGCCATGGTGGAGGCAACGATCCTGCTGGCGAATGCGATCCGCGTTCTGACGGCCCGGCGTGCCCCGATCACGGTCCGATTCGCCCCTGTGGTGGCCACGATACCGCGTAGGGGCAGCCCAATGTGGCTGCCCCGGGCGAGCACGCGGGTCGTCCCTACCGATCCACACCGTATCCGCCATCATTCGCCAGCAGGATTATGCAACGTCCGCCTCCGGCGGTGGGGTCTGGGGTGGCAACGCCACCCACGACCGTTTTTACGTGCGGTTTGGCGGCGAAGCCGCCAAACCGCACCTACCGCAAGCCATGCTACGCCCACCCGCACGGGACAGGCTGGGGTGCGCCTAAGGCATTGGCAACCTGAAGCGACATATGCTGGCGCGCAATCAGGTTCAGTACGTCGTTCGGGGCGAGCAAGGCGGCGGGTTGTCCCGTCAGCTTTGCCCGTGCCGTCCGCCAGGCCGTCAAGGCATGGTAGATTGGCTGGGCTTCAAGCGGCAGGATCGGGGCGGCTAACGGCGGAGGCGGCGGTGCAGGCACAGGTGCGCCATCAGTCAGGTCTAACCAGGGTGTTCCAGCCCCACACTGCTGTGCTCGGCTGATGCACTGGTCACAGCGATCAACTATCAGGCCGAAGGCGCATACCCTTGGCCCTTGCAGCAGGCGTGGCATGGTGAGCGGGGTTTCCTGATCGTTCAGTGCATACAGGCAGACAGTAGCGTGGTCATTGCACATGGGTAGCTCTCCTGGGCTATGATGGGTGCAGTTGTATTATCTTGTGTACCGCAAATGCGAGTAAAAAGATACGCTTTTGCTGTCATCCAAGAGGCACGTGCTGCCTGTGTTGTTGCATCGTTCCGCTCGTTCTGTGCTAGACGAGGTGGTGATGATCATCGGTTCAGAACATGCAGCCCGCTTGGGTTGGGTATAATAGCGCCTATGCTACGTACAACCAAGGTCTTGGCTGCTGATGCTACCGGAGTTGCCCACGCTGCCGCGCTGTTGCGGGCGGGCGGCTTAGTCGCATTTCCAACCGAGACGGTCTATGGCTTGGGTGGGGCGGCACTCAATCCCCAGGCTGTCGCGGCGATCTTTGCAGCCAAGGGGCGGCCCGCCGAAGATCCGTTGATTGTGCATCTGGCGAGTGCCGATGAGTTGCCACTGGTGACGAGTGAGGTGCCTCCGCTTGCGCATCGGTTGGCAACCTTGTTCTGGCCAGGGCCATTGACCCTGGTGCTGCCACGCGGTTCGGCGGTGCCGCCAGCAGTGAGTGCCGGTCGCAATACGGTTGCGGTACGCGTGCCGGCCCATCCCCTGGCGCAGGCCCTGATCCAGGCAATTGGAACGCCCCTCGCGGCCCCGAGTGCCAATCGGTTTGGCCATACCAGCCCAACTAGTGCGGCCCACGTGCTAGTTGATCTGGACGGACGGATTGACGCCGTGCTTGATGGTGGCACAACGCCGCTGGGCCTTGAGTCCACGGTCCTCGATCTGAGCGGCCCAACCCCAACTCTGTTGCGCCCAGGTGGGATCAGCCTGGAACAGCTCGAAACCCTGCTCGGGCCGATTGCGGTTGCGACCCGTGCGAACCCTGGGGTGGCCATGCCTGCGCCGGGCATGCTCGACCGCCACTACGCCCCCGAACGCCCCCTCTGGCTAGTGCTTGGCTCCCCCGCTGCGGCGTTGCAGTGGATTCGGAGCCGTACCCTGGCCGAACAGGCCACCGGGCAGCGGGTGGGGCTCCTGCTGCCGAATGAAGATCTGCTGGCGCTGGCGGATCTGGCTGCCGACACTGAAACGCTTGGTTCCGCCGATGATCCCCTGGCCCTGGCCCACAATTTGTATGCTGCTTTGCGTGCCCTTGATGCACGGCAGCCGGATGTGATCCTGGCCCGTGATTTTGGCGAAGTGGGTCTGGCCCGGGCGTTAAGTGACCGCCTGCGCCGCGCTGCGGCGGGCCGGATTGTGCAGGCGCCCTGATACCATTGTGGATGTTGCTATGATGAAACTTGAGGAAATTCTGGCCGCGTTTGGGACGGCAGGCGAGCGCTTGACCGCCCTTGGTGGCAGTCAGGGATCGGCAGGCAATTTGTCGTGGTTTGTGCCCGAAGTGCCTGACCTGGCCGAGCAGTTTACCCAGCACGAACCGTTCGAACTCCCCGTGGCTGCGCCAGCCCTGGCGGGTGGGGCCGTCTTTGTAACCGGCTCGGGCTGCCGGTTGCGTGATCTGCTGATTGACCCTGCGGCCAGTCTGGGGGTGCTGCTGATCGCCACTGATGGCCAACATGCCACCCTGTGCAGCGCCCCCCAGCGCCGTTTTCGCCGGATCACCAGCGAGGTGAACTCGCATCTGGCCGTGCATCAGGATCATATGGCCCGGGGTGGGGTCGCGCTGGCCTTGGCGCATAGCCAACCGTTCCATCTGACCTATTTGAGCCATCTGCCCGCCTATCGTGACCCTGCCTATCTGAATCAACGCCTGTTTCGCTGGGAACCCGAGACGATCATTGTCTTGCCCGAGGGGCTGGGGGCTTTGCCCTATCGCACCCCTGGCTCGTTGGCCCAGGTCGAGGTTACGGTACCGGGGTTGCGGGCGCATCGACTGGTGATCTGGGGCCAGCATGGGGTGCTTGCCCGGGCACCCGGGTCGCTCCAGGGAGCGGTTGACCTGATCGAGTATGCCGAGGCCGCTGCCCACTTCGAGTATCTCGATCTGCTGGCTGGCGGTCAGGCCGTGGGACTGAGTGCGGACGAGTTGCGGATCGTCGCCCAGGCTTATGGCGTGACGCCAACCTGGTTGGACTGATGCTATAATGCCGCTTCAGATTTTGGGTTTGGAGTGTTTGAATGATTGATTGTAGCTTATGGAAAGGGCAGGCTCATGCAGCTCTACCTGGACACCGCGAATATTAACGAGATCCGCGAAGCGGCAACTTGGGGCATCCTGAGCGGCGTGACCACCAATCCGACTCTGATCGCCCGTGAGCAAGGGGCAGACTTCAAACAGGTGATCACCGAGATTGCCGAACTTGTGAATGGGCCGATCAGTGCCGAAACAATTTCGCTTGATGCCGAGGGCATGATCAGCGAAGGGCTCGAGTATGCGGCCTGGCACCCGAATGTGATCATTAAAGTGCCGAGCACCACCGAGGGCCTGAAGGCGGTCTATGCACTGGCGAAACAGGGTATTCGCACCAATGTGACGCTCTGTTTTAATGCGGCCCAGGCCCTGATGGCCGCCCGGGCCGGGGCGTTTATTATCAGTCCGTTTGTGGGTCGGGTAGACGATACCGGGGTGGACGGGATGACCCTCATCCGGGAGATTGCGGCGATCTACCGTCAGGATCCCGAGATCAAGACTTTGATCCTTTCGGCTTCGATCCGCCATCCTCGTCACGTGATCGAGTCAGCCCTGGCCGGTGCCCATATCGCCACCTGTCCCTTCAAAGTACTGCAACAGGCGATGCGCCATCCGTTGACCGACCGGGGGATCGAGCAGTTCCTGGCTGATTGGAAGAGCCGGAGCTAGGCCCGATTTTGGGTTTTGGATTTCCGATTGCGAGGTTGGGGATTATAGTCGCAACGCATGACGGGCTTGATTACATGCACGCTTCACACCGATGAACCCACAACGACCATTGATGCTTGGCCTGGTCGGGGATAGCGCCTCGGGCAAGACGACCCTGGTGCGGGGCGTGGTGCGCCTGCTGGGGCACCACGGCGTGACGCCGCTCTGCCTGGACGATTATCACCTTTTTTCGCGGGCCGAATTGTATGACCAGGGCTTGACGGCTGCTGACCCGAGTGCCAATAACCTGGAGCAGATGCTGGCCGATCTACGTACACTCCAGGCTGGTGGCACCATCCGCAAGCCGGTCTATGATCACCGGAGTGGGACGCTGCGCGGGCCAGAAATGGTTGCTGCAACCGGCCTCGTCGTCGCCTATGGCATGCTCACACTGACCCCAGTAGGGGTGACCGATCTGTTTGATCTGACCGTCTACCTCGAACCTGATGCTCAGTTACGCCAGGTCTGGCGGCTCGAACGGGACGTGACCGAACGGGGCTATACGGCCGAACAGGTGCGTGAGCGGCAGGCCATGCGTGAACGCGATGGGACCCGCTTTGTGCAGATCCAGCGTGCGCAGGCCGATCTGGTGGTGCGCTTTCATGCTGCTCCGGCTGATCTTGATATCGAACTGTTGCTACGGGATGCACCCGGTGCGGCCAGACTCGCGCCAACCCTGACGGCACTGGCCGCCGCCCAGATCCCAGGTCTGGCCGTCAATACGACCATCACCGATGAAGATGGTCGCCGCGGGGCGCAA
Organism: Oscillochloridaceae bacterium umkhey_bin13; assembly: GCA_048381555.1. Lineage (GTDB taxonomy): Bacteria > Chloroflexota > Chloroflexia > Chloroflexales > Chloroflexaceae > Viridilinea. The sequence continues at coordinate 4,330 of JBLWKA010000007.1, read as the reverse complement.
CTCTTGATCCGGGCGGATATTAGTGCCGATGCGGCAATTGTGGCAGCGGATCTGATTGGCAACTACCGACCTGGACTGAATAGTACCAGTCTGGCTCGCCTGGGTCAGATCCGCAGCCGCAATACGCTGCGCCATAGCCTGCCCCTGGCGCTGACTCAGTTGATGATTGTTGCTCGCCTCGTTGGGTAGGGTGGTCTCGGCGCACGTCGTTCGCGCTCGTGCGCCGAGGCGGGGCTTCAGGGATAACCATGTTCTCCCTGCCCACATGGCAGCACGCAACGCGATCCCGGGACGACGGCGCGATCGCGGGGCGGGCAACACGATCACTGGGGTGGGCAATGGGCATCCGGGGCGGGTGACGGGAGCGTTGGGATGGCTCGGCGTTGAGTGACTTGCTGGGCCAGCGCCAGGATGATGCCCCCGGCAGCAACAACTCCGGCTGCCCCGATGAGGGCGAGCGTAAAATCGTTGGTGCGAATGGTGTGTGTTTGCTTCTGCTAAACCGTAAAGCCAAACTCGTGGGCAACCTCGCGTAGGGCGTGCAGCAATTCGAGCGTAGCCCCGATCTCCTCCTTGTTGATCGAAACACTCTCAACAGTGATGCCGAGCGGGATCTGGCTGGCATAAGGCTGATCAAGGATGCGGCGCAGGATCTCGCAGCACACATTGATCGAGCGGCTGAGCGGGGCGGGATCATCCAGAATTGTAGCTGCGGTCGCATCAGAGATGGCGATCCCTAACCAGCGAATGAAGTTTAGGGTTTGCGGACGGCCCAAGGGGACAAAATCGAGCATAATCCGGCGCGGTTCATGCCCAAGTTGCGCACACTCGTTGGCGTAATCACCCAACATGCGAATACTCGGCTCGGCTTCATAGACAGCCTGAGTGATAAAGTAGTGGCAACCCCGTTCGGCTTTCTGGATCAGGCGCTGGCTTTCGCTGCGCTCCGCGTGATGGCGTTCGGCAATCGCAACTCCGCCCAAGACAAACCGGGCCGGATGTTCTGCCGCAATCGCTGTGGCCCTCGTGAGCGGGATGCAACTACGGGCATCTTTGGAGCTTGAGAGGCCAACGAGGGAAAGATACCGCACACCCTGTTGCGTACTGGCCTGATCAAGCCATGTCGGCCACGTGGTTTCGGTTTCGGCCACAATACATTTATAGGTAATCACCGGTAGCCCGGTTAGATCACGCAGCAGTTTGCCATAATTTGGAGAGTCTATGGTTGGCAAGAAGGGAAACGGGCGCGGCTGAGGGGTACGCGGCGATTCGTCCTGCACATCATAGACGACCAACCCATCAAGGGGCAGGTTGGCAACCCGGGCGGCGAGGCGTTCAGCGGCGATCTGGATGCGTTCAGGTGGAGCATCAGCGCGGGGCGGCGTAGTGCCATAGAGCAGCCCAAAACGGCGCGGGTCAATCAACGTCTCTTCGAGTGGCATGCTTTTCCTTCTGGCGGGCTAAACTGGGCACAGTAGGCTATGGTTTGCACAGCATCTTGTGGAGTCTACGCCCGGGTTGGGATGGCTGTCAAGCCCTGCCAGAAGTACCAGATCACCAAGCCAATGCCGTAGGCGTGATGGGGCCGCGCCGGTCGGCCGGCAACCAGGCTAGGCTGGCCTCAAGTGAACCGCGCGGAATGAATTCCAGGCCAATAAACCCGGCGTAGCCACTCTTGGCCAGGGCTGCAAAAATAAATGGGTAGTTCAGTTCGCCAGTGCCAGGTTGGTGCCGTCCGGGGGTGTCGGCCACCTGAATGTGATCGATCCAGTGCAGGTTCGCCATGATCGTCGGGACGATGTTCCCCTCCATGCGCTGCATGTGGTACACATCGTACTGATACCGCAGATTCGGCGCTCCAACGCTCTGGAGCAGAGCGATGGTGTTTGCTGTATCGCAGACCAGGTAACCCGCATTTTCCCAATGGTTGAGCGACTCGACCAATACGTTGGTCCCTACAACGGCGGCATGCTCGCAGGCAAAGGCCAGATTTTCGCGGACGCGGGCCAGTTGGGCGGGGCGCGGCAGATCAGGCAACCATTTGCCCACCAGGGCGTTTAGGCGGCGACAGCCAAGTTGCTGGGCCAGATCAAGGGCCACCGGCACGTTGGCCCGAAACTCCTGCTGGCGCTGGGGGTGATTGAGCATGCCCCGCTCGCCCTGGGCGATCACTCCGGCATCGAAGTTCAGCAACGCTACCTGTAGGCCCGCGTCGCGCACATGGCGCACCAGGGCCTGGTGATCCTCGCCCCGCGGCCACCAGAGTTCGATGGTGCTGAAGCCGAGCCGGGCCGCTGTTTCGATCTGTTCACGGAGTGCTAGCTCGCGCAGGGTGAGCGAGATGTTGAGTGCAAACTGGAGCATGGTTGCCTCGGGTTTTCCGATATATGAAATTAAATTTCGTTTTCTGGCAAGCATACCAGTGACGCTCCCCCCTGTCAAGCGTGTAGATCGTCCCTTGACGGGTTTGACTCACTGCGTTACGATATGTTCCATTCAATGGACTATTTTTTCATAATACGAAAAACATGTATCTTACCGAGTTGATTGCCGCGCGGCTGACCCGCTCGCCCGAGGCTAATCGGGTGGCGTTGGCGCTCTTCCCTGATGTGGTGCAAGCCTGTGCCGCTGTCAGTGCCATTCTCGCGGCGGGCCATCTGCCAACGGCGCTAGAAGTGATGGACGCCACCACCATGCGGGCCGTCAATCTGGCCCAAGGGGCCAATTTGCCCGAGCAGGCCGGGGCTGCGCTGATCATCGAGATCGACGGCGTGCAAGAGGGTCTGGACGCAGATCTGGCCGAACTGGTGGCCTTGTGCCGTGATCATAGTGCTTTTGCAATCGAGACGGCCACCAGCCCCGAAGCGCAGGAACGGCTCTGGTCGGCGCGACGCAGTGCCTTCGCGTCGTTCCATACCCTGGCCCCATCGTATTATCTGGTAGATACGGTTGTGCCGCGCACGCGCCTGCCCGCTATGATGGCCCATGTCCAACAGCTCAGTCTCCAGTATGGATTGCCGATTGCGAATGTCTTCCATGCCGGTGATGGCAATCTGCATCCGCTCGTGCTGTATGATCCTGCCGATCCCGATCAGGTTGCGAAAGCCCATGCGATCACGACGGCGGTGCTGGCCCAGAGCATTACTGAGGGTGGTGCGGTCAGTGGCGAGCACGGGATTGGGAGCGAGAAGCAGGATTTTCTGGCGCATTTGTATGGGCCAGCCGAGCTTGCAGCGCAGGCCCTGGTCTATGCGATCTTCAACCCCGAGGATCGCTTGAATCCTGGCAAGGTCTTTCCGCGTGGGATCGAGCCGCTGGCCCTGGCAGCGACGCGGCAGGCTGATGCGGCTGGGCGGGCAGGTGGTCAAAAATGTGAGTGGCTACGATCTGACGCGCCTGATGATCGGGAGCTACGGGACGCTTGGCATTATCGCCGAAGTGCGGTTACGCACCTATCCGCGTCCGGCCGCAACCACGAGCCTGGTAGCTAGGTTTGCGAGTCGGCCTAAGCTTGATGCGGCCCTTCACGCCTTGAATGGCTTGGTCTTGCGACCAACGGCCGCCGACTTCCTGGATGCGGGCACCTTGCAGACCCTAGGGTTAACGGGCGACTATGGTTTGGCCCTGCGCTTTGCGGGCAATCCTGCTGCCTGTCAGCGCCAGCTTGATGCGGCCCGCACGCTGTGTGAGCAGCAGGCGGCCCAGGTGTTGCCGGTCACAACGGCGCTGGACGAGGTGGCGCTCTGGGAGCGGGTGGTGGCCCGCACGGCCCTGCACGCCGATCCTTCTCGCTATCAGTTGCGCCTCGCGGTGCCACCAGCTGCGTTTGGTGCTGCGCTGGCCGCGCTTGAGCAGCAGGCTGCCCGCCATGGACTCGCGCTCACGGTGGGCGGGCGGGCTAGGCATGGTCTGCTAATCGCCGGGTTCGTGACCGACCCGCTGACGGCGGCGGCCTTCCATCAGGCTTTGCTGCGGGATTGGCCCCACAGCCAACTTGTGGCCGGAAACCTGCCCGAGACTGCCGAACCCTGGCGCTGGGGGCAGCCCCCCGCGCCGATGGTCGCAGCGTTGCAGCGTCAGCTCAAGGACGCCTTTGATCCGCATGATCTGCTCAATCGGGGGCGGTATGTGGTGCGGGTGGGGCAAGCGACCCCAGTGGGGTGGGTTGCCTAACAAAGAGCCTTGGGCACGCGCGATGGCGCTGGCCCTCTGCTTTTTGTTCGGTGGAATCACTGGCGGCATCATGACGCCGCAGACTCGCCTCGGAGTTCCCAGGGGGACAGCTTTCAACGATAGGGTTTTTGGGGCGTCTGGGGCCAGGTATCAAGGA
>JBLWKA010000006.1:81574-83436 GCA_048381555.1 Oscillochloridaceae bacterium umkhey_bin13 | reverse complement strand
GTTCAGCATATCAACGAGCATCGTATTGCTCCATATTGTCGTCTTCACGCTCTCGATCTTAGACGAACAAATGGACGCTCGGGATCACCAAAAGTGCGCAAGAGCCACTTGACAGCCGTAATTTACACCCGTGCCCTCGGCGTGTCGGTGAAGACCCTGCGCGCCATCGCCCGCGAGACTGAGCGCAGCCATGATTTGGCCGAGGTGCTCTGGGCCTCCGGCATCCACGAGGCGCGTATTCTGGCCAGCATTGTCGCCGAACCGAAGCGCGTAGATCTGGCTCAGATGGAGCAGTGGGTGGCCGACCTCGACTCGTGGGATCTCTGCGACCAGTGCTGCACCAACCTGTGGGTGCGTACGCCCTTTGCCCACGAGCAAGCTCTGGTCTGGAGTGAGCGGGACGAGGAGTTCGTCAAGCGGGCCGGCTTTGTGCTGATGGTGCAGGTGGCCGGCAAGGACAAGCGTGCTCCCGCTGCGCTGCTTCACCGCTACCTCGCCCGCGCCGAGCAGGAAGCGCACGATGAGCGCAACTTCGTGAAGAAGGCGGTGAACTGGGCCATCCGCGAGATCGGCCAGCGCCGCGCCGAACTGAACGCGGCAGCCAGCGCCGTCGCCCAGCGCTTCCAGGCGTCCGATGCGTGTGCGGCCCGCTGGGTCGAAAGCGACGCCCTGCACGAGTTGACCAGCGCGAAGATCGCCCAGCGCGTGACCAGGCGCGAGCTATAGATACAGATACAGATGCGTTTGCCATGGAGCCAACGCTGCGAGATCTCGGTGGACAACCGCAGCATCCAATGGCGGCATGAACTTCCAGGTGCCCCAGATCACTGGAAACGCTACCTGGCGGAAGTGCGAGCAACCCACGGCGCAAGTACAAGCTGATGGGGCTGCTCAAGGAGCTGTGAGCACGGCCTCGGCCGGCTATGCTACAATACCCCCAGCATAGGTACCAAGAAAGCGTAAGCCGCCATGAGCTCACAGATCGTCACGCTTGAACTGCCCGAGCCGCTCTACGAGCAACTCCAGGCACGGGCCGTGCGGCGGCAGCGCACCGTTGCCGACGAAGTGCTGGACGTGCTTACCGGCGCGATCCCGGCAACTGAAGCGCTCCCCGACGACCTGGAGCAAGCCATCGCCCAGCTGGTTTTCCTTGATGATGCCGAGCTGTGGCAGGCTGGTCGGAGCAGGATGGCTCCTGATGCAGCTGAACGCCTCAGCGAGCTCAACACAAAGCGCCAGCGTGAAGGACTGACTGTAGCGGAAGAGCAGGAGAGCGAGTTGCTGGTGCGCCAGTATGAGCGGTCGATGCTGGTTCGCGCCCAGGCAGCCGCGCTCCTCAAGCAGCGCGGTCATGATATTTCCAGCCTGCTCGCTGCGCCGTGAGCAAGACCTACATCCCCAAAGCGCTGCGCGAACTTGTCGCGGCGCAAGGGCAGTATCGCTGCGGCTATTGCCTCACCCAGGAGCGGGTGGTTGGCGTGCTTATGGAGGTTGAGCACATCATCCCCGAGGCGATCGGCGGGCCGACCGAGGAAGCCAACCTCTGGCTCGCGTGCTCGCTCTGCAACAAGCATAAGGGCGATCGGGTGACAGGCCTCGACCCACGTAAGGGCGAAGTTGTCGGCCTGTTCGACCCGCGCCGGCAGGTGTGGCAAGCGCATTTCATCTGGGTCGACGGCGGCGCGATCATTGAGGGGCAGACGCCTCAAGGGCGAGTGACGGTCATCGCATTGAATCTGAATCGTGTCGCCCTGGTACGCGCTCGCAGGTTGTGGATCAGCGCTGGCTGGCACCCGCCGAGTGGTGAGGCGTAAAGCCTCAGTGTGGTTGTGATTATGGTTGTTGCAGCCCTGGCAGGCCAG
>JBLWKA010000006.1:35321-81474 GCA_048381555.1 Oscillochloridaceae bacterium umkhey_bin13 | reverse complement strand
TGGCCCATAGACCCGATCTGCCAGTTCAGTGCCCAGCCAGCGCGTTGCCAGGCGGCGCTGGAGTTGGGCCTCCGAGGCAGTGGGGTAGCGGCGGCGCAGGTCACTCAGCGCCAGCAGCTTGAGCGCCTCGTTCAGTTCGTTGATCGCGTTCAGCTTCTGCCAGGGCGGAGTCGTCCGCCAGTGGTCGATCAGCAGCGCGGTGGTTGTCGGTGAGCAATCCACGCCATCCACTGCCATCGTTCCTCTCCTCGTCTGGGCCGTCAAACATAGTGTAATCGCCACATCATCATTATAGCATCCCAGGTGCCACACCTCAAAGCAACTGAACCGCTACGGCTTGCCGTCACCTCCGGCTTCCGTTACAATGCTGCTACGGTTTTTGAAAAATTCTTGACAGCCAATTGACAGCCTAACCGAAACATAGCGCTGGATGTGGGCGGACGGCTGCGAAGAGCGGATCGCATCAGAAAGCCAGATACTGATAGCTACGCACAGCTATGAACAGGCTTGCCCCCGTTTCCTAAACCGCGTGTCAGCCGTTCGAGTCGGCTCGGGGGCGCCAGCATTGGGACGCGGAAAACGGCACTTGGCTGGTGGGGGTGGGGCGGTGGGAATCGCCCCAGGATGGAATAAGTGAGCTCAGGATTATTGTGGCAGGGGGGTTCTGTGCCTGGCTGAGCGCCCACCTGCGCTTGCCCAACGGCTATACCCTGCGCTTGCCCAGCGCAGCGAAGCCGAGTGGGAAGCGGCGGCGGCATTTGATGCACACGGGCAGCGCCACAGCTATCCCTGGGGCGAGACCAAGCCGACGCCGCACCATACAGTCTTTGCTCAAAAATGGGAGCAAGGCCCGCCCGATGTGGCAACCTGCCCGGCAGGGACCGCCGCCTGTGGCGCACTCGATCTGGCTGGGACAGTCTCGGAATGGTGCGCCAGTAGCTGGGAGGGCTATCCTGCTGCTGGCGCTCGTTTACAGGAAGACTTTACAATTAATGAATGGCAGATCCCAGTTCGGGGTGGATCTTCTGCAAGTAACGAAACGTACGTTCGCTTCGGGGCGCGGAACTGGTACCACCCCGCTGTCTGGGACTACTGCCAGGGATTGCGGGTAGTGGTGTCCCCGTTTTGATAGCCGATAGACCGATAGCCGATAGTACTACAGTTGTACCTCGCCAGATGATCCGTTTCCGTGGGCGTAAACGCCTCGGCTACTGTCTGCGAAGGCCACCTTCGTGGCCTGTTTAGCCCACGAAGGTGGGCTTTGCCACGCGTAGCCGAGGGCTTTTAGCCCGACGGGATGTGAACCTGCAACTGTAGGAATAGACCGATAGCCGCTAATCCTACAGTTGCAGGTTGTACGCGACCAGTCTGCTATCCGCCACGAAAGACCACAAAGTGCGCAAAATCGGGCAACAGCTGGCAGTTTGCGGCAGTTTTTTGTGTCCTTTGCGTGCTTTTGCGGCTTACCTGCGGGTGTCTTAGCGAATCTGTGCCGCGCTGGTGGGCTGATGGTTCATCATACCATGCTGCCTCGTGTGGTGTTACATGCTGTTGGCGAAGGAGGCTCTGATTACCTACAACTGCGTACTCCTCAGCGCTCATCCGTTTGGAGCAGCGCCGCGAGCCTGGTCGGGTCGAGCACGCGTTCCACCTCGTCAGCCAGCCGATCATACGGATCCGCGCCAGGCGCATGAGCTACGGGTTGCCAGCCCAGCGAGCGCAGCCACGCCCGGCGGAAGTCCGGATTGGCGAACAACCCGTGAAGATAGCAGCCCCAGACCCGCCCTTCGGCGGCGAACTGGCCGTCGGGCTCATCGGTTAGCTCGGTGCCGCGGCGTGCGATCATGTCCACTGGGGCGGGTGCGTTCAGTGCTCGGGTGCGGCCCATGTGGATCTCGTAGCCGCTGATTGGCAGCCCGCAGGCCCACGGAATAAGGGCGAACCCAACCACCTGGACGGTGCGCTTCTCGGCACTGAACACGGTCTCGACCGGCAGCAGCCCCAGCCCTGGCTCGTCGCCGCCCTGCCCCTCCACGCCTTGCGGATCGCTGATCCGCTCGCCGAGCAACTGGTAGCCGCCGCAGATGCCGACCACCGCGCCTGGGAAGGCTCGCAACGCCGGGTCGAAGTCACGCTCGTGCAGCCAGCGCCGGGCGGCCAGGGTATGCTTGACACCGGGCAGGATCACCGCCGCCGCGCCTGCCAGCTGCTCGGGCCGCTCGATGTAGCGCAGCGCCACACCCGACTCAGCTGCCAGCGGGTCGAAGTCGTCGAAATTGGCGATCGTGGGCAGCTTCACCACCGCGATGATGATGCCGGCCCGGGGCGGCGCGACGTTACGCTCCAGGGCCACCGCGTCCTCTTCGGCCAGGCCCAGATCGCTTATCCACGGTACCACGCCAAGCACCGGCACACTGCCGCGCTGCTCCAGGATGCTGATCCCGTCGGCGAAGAGGGCCGGGTCGCCGCGGAAGCGGTTGACGATCAGGCCCTGGACGAGCGTCCGCTCCTCGGGCTCCAGCAGCATCAGGGTGCCGAGCAGTTGGGCGAAGATCCCGCCGGTGTCAATGTCGCCCACCAGCAGTGTGCGGGCCTGCGCATAGGTCGCAACGCGGGCATTGACGATATCACGGGGTTTGAGGTTCAGCTCGACAGGACTGCCCGCACCCTCGGCAATCACTAGGTCGTACTGCGCACGCAGGGCGTCGAGGTTGCGCGTAACCACCTCCCAGAGCAAGTTCTTGCGCTGCCAGTAGTCGAGGGCGTCAAGGGTTCGCCAGGGCCACCCCTCGACGATGATCTGGCTGCGACGCTCACCCTCGGGCTTGAGCAGGATCGGGTTCATTTGCACGGTGGGCGCGATCCTGGCCGCAGCAGCCTGCACTGCCGTGCTGCGCCCGATCTCGCCGCCATCGACAGTCACCGCAGCGTTGTTGCTCATATTCTGGGCCTTGAAGGGCGCGACCCTGATGCCACGCCGGGCCGCGATGCGACACAGCGCCGCGACCAGGGTGCTCTTGCCGACCGACGAGGCGGTGCCCAGGATCATCATGACGGGCGCGGTCATACGATCTCCTTCCAGGCGGCGAGTAGCCGCAGATTCTCTTCTGGCCGCTGCGGCGCCACGCGCACCCACTCCGGCATCCCAAACGAAGCGCAGTCCCGTACGACACACCCCCGGCTCAGCAGTGCGGCACGGGTGGCAGCCCCATCACCCGTGCGCACCAGCATGAAGGGCAGCGCCGCGCGCCAGACGGTGAACCCAAGCCTGAGCAGGTCGGCCTCCAGTGTATCGCTGGCCGCCCACAGCTGCGGCATCGTTCCAGGCAGAAACGCATGATCCGCCAGGGCGGCCAACCCCGCGACCTGGGCGGCGCTGTTCACGCTCCAGGTTGGCTGGTAGACGCCAAGGCGGGCCACCAGCTCGGGCACGGCCAGGAGGTAGCCCAGGCGAAGCCCGGCCAGGGCGTAGCTCTTGGTCAGCGAGTGGAGCTGGATCAGGTTCGGCAGCTGTGCTTCAAGCTGAGGTACGCCACCAGGTCGCTGCATGTCGTGATACGACCGATCCAGGATCAGATAGCCACCATGGGCCGCGCAAGCACCGGCAAGGGTCTGGATCACCTGCGGTGCGGCGGCCACCCCGGTGGGGTTGTTCGGCGTGCAAAGCCAGGTGAGGCGAGGACGTGTCCGAGCCAGCATCACCTCAAGGGCCTCGACTTCAAGTTGGAAACGAACCGCCTCGCCGGCATGCACCTCCAGCACCTGCGCGCACGCCAAACGGCTTGCGTGCGTGTACTCACCATAGGTGGGGCCAAGCACCAGCACGGGATCGCCAGGACTGAGGAGCGCGCGGGCGATCAGGTGGATCAGGTCGTTCGCACCATTGCCCGGTAGGAGCACCGCTGGTGTGCATCCATGGCGCTCGGCCAGGGCCAGGCGCAGCGCGTGGCAACTGCGGTCAGGATAGGGGGCCGGGTCGAGCGCGGCAAGGGCCGCACGCACGCCAGGAGGTGGCCCGAAGGGGTTCAGGTTGCTGCTGAAGTCGATCAGTCCTTCGGGGCACAGGCCAAGTGCCGTTAGTTCGGCGTAGTCAAGCGCACCGTGGGCTACAGGTTCGAGTCCGTCCATGTCGCCTCCAAGGCCTTCAACTCCACTGGGATGCCGCAGACCACCAGATAGACCTCGGCTGCCGCTGCGGCAACCTGCTGATTCGCCCGTCCGAGCAGGTCGCGGTAGATCCGCCCCAGCGGGTACTCCGGCACAATCCCCATCCCAACCTCGTTCGTCACGACGATCAGCACCAGATCGCGATCCTGAACCGTACGCAGCATCGCGGCAACCGCACGCTCGACCACCGGCTGTGGGTCGTGTTCATGGGCTAGCAGCAGATTGCTCACCAGCAGCGAAAGGCAGTCCAGCAGGACAACGGTGCCCGGCGGAACATCCCTTAGGATCGCCGCAACGACCAGCGGTTCCTCGCGGGTGACCCAGGTTGTCGGACGACGGGCCTGGTGGTGGGTAATCCGGGTGCGCATCTCGTCATCGCGAGCCTCGGCGGTCGCCAGGTACAGCACCGGGCAGTTCAAGCGGGCGGCGTACTGTTCGGCACAGGTGCTTTTGCCACTGCGCGCTCCGCCAGTGAAAAGAATGATGCTGCTCATGATCGATCCGTCACCCCAGCCTCGCCAAAGGTTGCCATTTCATCCAGCACCTTGCAGGCCGCCTGGCAGAGCGAGATCCCGAGGGCGGCTCCTGTCCCTTCACCCAGACGCAGATCTAAATCGAGGAGCGGATCAAGATCAAGCTGACCAAAGATGGCCTGGTGGCCGCGTTCGACCGAGCGGTGGGCGGCAATCAAGTACGGCTGGAGCGCAGGCGCAAGACCGCAAGCGATCAAGGCGGCCGCGCCGGAAATGAACCCATCAACCACAAGCGGAACCTGCCGGGCAGCGGCACCGAGCATCACCCCAGCCAGGCCACCAATCTCGAAGCCGCCGACCTTGGCGAGCACATCGAGCGCATCGGTCGGGTCAGGTTGATGGAAGGCCAGAGCCTGTTCGATCAGGGCCGTCTTGCGGGCGAGCGCGGCATCATCAATGCCCGTCCCGCGTCCCGTTACCTCGGCAACCGGGCGTCTGGTGATCGCGGCAACGATTGCGCTCGAGGCGGTGGTATTGCCAATACCCATATCGCCGGTGGCGATGAGATCAACGCCCGCATCAATCAGTGAATTAGCGACCGAAATGCCAGTTTCAAGTGCCGTCTGGGCCTGGGCCTGGCTCATCGCCGGGCGGGCGGAAAAATCGCTCGTACCGAGGGCGATCTTGTGAACCAGGAGGTCTGGATGGGGCGGGAGTTCGGCAGCCACGCCGATATCAACGACCACAACCCGGGCACCGACGTGGCGGGCCAATACGTTGATCGCGGCACCACCAGCGAGGAAATTCAGTACCATCTGTGGCGTCACCTCGGTGGGGTAGGCGCTCACGCCCTGGCGTGCAATCCCATGGTCGGCAGCCATAATGATGACGGCGGGTGCGTGCAGGCGGGGACGGGGCGTGCCGGTGATCCCGGCAATCTGAACCGCTAGACCCTCCAGCCGACCCAGCGCACCCTGGGGCTTCGTCAACTGATCCTGGCGGGCGCGGGCAGCGTGCATGGCGGGCTGATCGAGGGGAGGCATGGCTGTGATAGTGGTGTGCAGCAGACTCATTGGGGGTTCCTTTCGTAATACCAATTACCATTGAACATCCGACATGGTCACCCTGAGCCCTTCGGCTGCGCTCAGGGTACACTCCGCGAAGGGTCGTGCGTGACGCGCTCAGATTCCTTGCTGCACTCCTACGCAACAACGCTATGGTCGGAGCGCAACGCCTCCACTGTCATTCCGAACGGAGCCATAGGCGGAGTGAGGAATCTGCGCTGATCTGCGCTGAAGACCCCTCACGTCGTTCGGGGTGACAGTGCTGGCTATGCACCTGTACCGTTTCTCCCCACACCAGGGACTTGCCGGCCATTAGGATTCTCGGAATGACCGGAATGCGGTATCTCCAAGCGTAATTGGTATAAGTGGGCCGCAGCGACAAACCGCTGGGCCAGAACCGGATAGGCCAGCCAGTGGATGTGGACATAGGAGGCGAGGACGTTTGCCACTTGCCCCCCCTCAGGGCGCTCGTCGGGACGGAAGGTGTCGGGCAGACAGGTATAGAGTGGGGGCAGATCGCTGGGCCGATCCTCCCAGATCGAATAGTGAAACTCGTGACCGCGCACGGTCTCACCAGCCCGCCAGAGCCAGCTATCCGTCGTTGCGCGCACACTGCGATAACCCAGGGTCAGGCGGGGCGTCATCACCGAGCGCCCAGGCAACAGGCCGAGCATCGGGTGGACGGTCCCCGCCGCGTCAACGACCGCCTCGGTGCAGTACATCAGTCCGCCGCACTCGGCATAGATCGGTAGGCCGTGGGCCGCTGCTTCCCGGATTGCGGTGAAAAGCGACCCATTCGCGCTCAGTTGGGCAGCGTACAACTCGGGGAAGCCACCGCCGAGGTAGAGCGCGCCTGTCTCGGCGGGAAGGGCCGTGTCGCGCAGCGGGCTGAAGAAGGCGACCTCCGCCCCCGCGCCGCGCAGCAAGTCGAGGTTCTCCTCGTAGAGAAAGCTGAAGGCTTCGTCGCGCGCAACGGCGATTCTGCTTTGTTGGTGATGCGAACGCTGTGCGCTCACATCACCAACAGAATGAGCAACGCCCAGAGGCGGTGCCGTGCGGGCCATCTCGAGCATCCGGTCGAGATCTACCCCGGCCTCGACGCGGGCACGCACCTCGGCGATCCAGGCCTGCCAGAACCCAGGCTCGGCGGTTGGCACCAGGCCCAGGTGGCGCTCGGGCAGCGTGACGGCCTCGTCGCGGCCAAGTGCACCCAGCACCGGCAGCCCGGTTCCGTCCTCGATCGCCTGGGTCACCAGCTGGGCGTGACGTGGCCCGCCAGTCCGGTTGAGGATGATGCCAGCCACGTGGATGCGTGGGTCAAAATCACGCAGACCGGCGACAAGGGCGGCCGCAGTGCGCGCCATCGCCCGCACATCGAGCACGATCACAACGGGGGTTTGGGTGAGGCGGGCGAGGTGGGCGCTGCTGCCAGTATCGTCGTCGCCAGCGTAGCCGTCAAACAGGCCCATCACGCCCTCGATCAGGGCTAGGTCTGCCCCTACGCTGCGCCGCGCCAGCATGCCGGGGATCTGCGCCTCGGGCACGAGCCAGGCGTCGAGGTTGTGGCAGGGGCGTCCGGCGGCCAGCGCGTGGTAACTCGGATCGATGTAGTCGGGGCCGCACTTGAAGGGGGCCACAGTCAGCCCACGGGCGGTCAGCGCGGCGATCAGCCCGGCGGTCAAAGTGGTCTTGCCGCTGCCACTCATCGGCGCGGCGAGGAGCAAGCGGGGGAGTAGATCATTGTGGATTGTGGATTGTGGGTTGTGGCTTGCGCTGCTGGGCATCACCGTGCGGCATGAGGAGGAGGAGCCAAGCGAAGAGGGTATGTTCATAGGGTAATACCATCGTCCTGATGCGCTCGGGCTGACACCTGAAACCTGAAACCTGAAACCTGAAACCTTTTCTACGGCGGCGAGCGCCAGCCCCGCGACGATCACGAGCCAAACCACCCGGGCCAGCGTGCGCGCCTCGTGGATCAGCGCCGCGTTAGGCACCCGCGTACCGTCGCCCAGCGTGTAGTGGTCACGTTTGGACAGGGTCGTATCGAGGGCACCAGCCATCGCCGCCATCGGCCAGCCGGCATTAGGCGAGGCAGTTCGGCCCGCGTCACGCTGCGTAATACGCCAGGCTTCCCCACCACGCCCATGCACGATCTGGGCAGCCAGCGCGATCAGCGCGGCGCTCAGGCGGGCCGGTATCAGATTGAGTGCATCATCCAGGCGGGCCGCCGGTTTGCCCAGGTGCTCGTAGCGCTCGTTGCGGTAGCCCCACATCGCGTCGGCGGTGTTCGCGAGCCGGTAGATCGCTAGCCCTGGCAGGCCGCCCGCGAGATAGGCCAGAGCCGGAGCAATCAAACTGTCGGAGAGATTCTCGGCCAGGGACTCGATCGCCGCTGCGGCGACCTCCTCTGCCGACAACTCGGCGGTGGGCCGACTGACCAGGTGCCAACTCAGCAGCCGCCGCGCCGCATCCAGATCATCGGCTGCGAGCGCTGTTTGCACCGCGCCAACCGCCTGATCCAGACCACGATAGGCCAGCAGCGTCGAGGCGACCAAGCCCTGGATGAGCACCTGGCGGGGCAGTAGCCGGGCTGCACTGCCGACGAGGGCAGCGCCGCCCCCGAGCCATGTCGCACCCCATCCCAGGCGGGCCAATGGCGCACGGGGGGCCATGCGTTCGCCCAGGCGCATCCAACCACCGAGTGCGACGACAGGGTGCCAGCGGTTGGGCGGATCGCCAAGCAGCGTGTCGGCGGCTAGGGCCAGCAGCAGGGCGCGGCAGCGCGTTGCGATCATCAGTTGATCAGAGCGATGCATCAGTAATTACCTGCGTTGCTCAAAACTCGATCCCTTTCTGGGCCCTGATGCCCTGTTCGGCGAAGGGATGCTTGATCGCACGCATCTCGGTGACAAGGTCGGCGGCGGCGACCAGGGCCGGGTGGGCGTCGCGCCCGGTGATGATCAGGTGCAGCAACGGCGGCTTGTGGGCCTGGATCCAGCCCACCGCCACCTCGGCGTCGAGCCAGCCGTAGCTGAGCAGGTAGGTGAACTCGTCGAGCAGAAAGACGTCGTAGTCGCCGGAGACGATCCGCGCCTGGGCTGTCTCCCAACCGTGGAGCGCCTTGGCCTGGGTTTCGTCGAGGTCGCGGCTGGCCCAGGTCCAGCCGTCGCCCATCGGGGTCAGTTCGACCCCCAGTTCACGCAGGGCGCGCAGTTCGCCGAAGTTGGCGTTGGCGTGTTTGAAGAACTGGACGCCGCCGATGCGCAGCTTGCGCCCGCGTGAGCGCAGCAGGATGCCCAGTGCCGCCGTGGTTTTGCCCTTACCGTCGCCGGTGTTGACGATCAGCAGGCCCTTCTGCTTGCGCTCAGCGCGGGCCGCCTTGCGCCGCGCCTGGGCCTCGGCGCTGGAGCCAGGACGGGGTTCGGGTGGGGCTGGGGCATGTTCAGGGGCGCTGGCAGCATCGGTTTGATCGACATGGCTTGTTCCGGCCACGGTGTCTGGATCAACCGCAGCGCCATCCTCAGCGTCGCCACTCCTGTCAGGGGCGTAGCTCGCCGTATCGAGCGTCGCCGTATCGCCCTGGCGATGGCAGACATGCGCCTCGACTGGACGACCGCCGACCAGGTGCTCGTGGACGATGCGCTCCAGCAGGGCCTCGTCAACGTGGTGATACCAGACGCCCTCGGGATAGACGACGACGATGGGGCCGCCTGCGCACACACCCAGGCAGCCCGTCAGTGTACACTTGACGCGGGCGGGGTTGCGGAGCCTGGTCAGACCAAGCGGCTGGGCCAGTTCGCGGAAGCGCTGCTGCAACTGGGCCGCAGCCGCAGAGTCGGCGCAGTCGCCGTGCTCGCAGATCAGCAAGTGGCGGCTGTAAGGGCGCATAGTCGGGGCATCACTCATTGAGAAACCTCCGTACGACGGGGCAAGAAAACCACGTGCAACCGTCCGGTGCGCGGGTGCAGCGCAACGTCGGCGCGGACACCGTAGACGGAATGGATCACCTCGGGCGTCAGCACCTCTGCCGGTGGACCGCTCGCCACCAGGCTTCCGGCCTTCAGCACATACAGTTGGTCGCAGTAAAGCGCTGCCAGGTTCAGATCGTGCAGCGCCGCAAGCGTCGTCACGCCCAGCCCCCGCACCAGGTCGAGTACCTCGAGTTGGTAGCGAATGTCAAGGTGGTTGGTCGGCTCGTCCAGCACCAGGAAGCGGGTCTGCTGGGCCAGGGCGCGGGCCACCAAGACGCGCTGCTTCTCGCCGCCCGAAAGGGTCATGAAGCTGCGCTCGGCGAAACTGAGCATGTCCACCTTGCGCAGCGCCGCATCAACCAGGCGCAGGTCTTCGGCAGTGTCGCGTTCAAACAGCGCTTTGTGGGGGGCGCGGCCCATCAAGACCATCTCGCGCACGCTGAACTCGAACTCGCCGCTGTACTCTTGCAACACGACGCCGATCTGGCGGGCCGCCTGGCGGGCGCTCAGTTGCCAAATCTCGTTCGTAGCGAGCCAAATGCTGCCCGCGTCGGGCTGGAGCACGCGGTAGATGCAGCGCAGCAGCGAGGATTTGCCGCTGCCGTTGGGGCCGATCAGGCCGACCATGCTGCCCGATGCGCAATTCAGGCTGACCTCGCGCACAATCGTGGCCCCGGCCACCGCCCACGATACGTTCTCTACCGCTAGTTTCATCACTGCTCCCTTGCGATGGCTCGGGGCTCGGGCCTCAGAATTATCACGGTATAGCTCCGTACAGTCCCCCTAACCCCTAGCCCCTGCCTACCTTCCGCTCCGTCGCATCAGCCAAATGAAGAAGGGCGCGCCGAGCAGGGCGGTGATGATCCCAATTGGCAACTCCTGCGGTGCCACGATCACCCGTGCCAGCACATCAACCCAAATCAAGAAGATCGCCCCGGTCAGCGCCGCCACGGGCAGCAGGCGGCGATGGTCGGCGCCCACCAGCATGCGTAGAATGTGCGGCAGCATCAGACCCACAAAACCGATTCCGCCGCTGACGGCGACCAGCGTGCCGGTGAGCAGCGCGGTCAGCGCAAAGATCTGCTGGCGAAAGCGGCTGGGATCCACCCCAAGCGTTACCGCCGTCTCCTCGCCCACACTCAGCGCGTTGAGCGAACGGGCTTGCAGGGTGAGGTACAGCGTGCCGAGGATGAGGGCCATGGCCGGGAGCCCCAGGTAATCCCAGCGCGCCCCACCGAGGCTGCCGAGCATCCAGAAGATCACGCTCTTGACCTCCTCGCCATCATCGGCGTTGTAAATCAGGAAGTTGGTCAGGGCGGAGAAGACATACGAGACCGCGACCCCGGAGAGGATGAGCCGACTGGTGGTGAGCCGACCGCCCTGCTGCGCCAGCCCATAGACCGTGCCGAAGGCGATCAGGGCCCCCAGGAAGGCCGCGCTGGAGAGCGAAAAGATCCCGAACCAACTGAAGCCGAGCAAAATCACCGCGACGGCGCCGAGCGAGGCCCCGGAGGAAACGCCGAGCAGGTAGGGATCAGCGAGCGGATTGCGCACCAGGGCCTGCATCGTCGCACCTACTACCGCCAGCCCAGCGCCGACCAACCCGCCGAGCAGGACCCGCGGGAGGCGGATCGCCCAGACGATCGTTTGCTGGAACACTTCCCAGTCAGGTGTGATTAGGCCCGGTGCGACCTGATGCAGCACCACGCGCCAGACCAGGCCCGGTGCCGCTTGCACCGGGCCAATCATCACGGCCAGCGTGATTGACAGCAACAGCAGCGTCATCAGCCCGAGCAGCAGCGCACCGAAGCTTAGGCGCGAGGCTGCAATCGGTCGTGCGACGGCGCTTGCGATCTGCGCTGCCTGGCTCATTCGAAGGCCGCTGGGTAGAGCGTGGCTGCCAACAGTTCGAGTGCGTCGGCGAGGCGCGGGCCGGGCCGCGAGACAATGTCGCCATCGAGGGTGTAGACGCGCCCGTCGCGCACGGCCTGAATGTTGGCCCAGCCGGGCCGCTCGGTGACCGTCGCGATGTTCAGCGCCCCGCCATGACTGTCTGGCCCGAGGATCACTTGCGGATCGCGCTCGAACACGGTTTCCGGGTTGACCTGGGGGTAGGCTTCGCTTGCATCAGCGAAGATATTGGTCGCGCCAACCAGCTCGATCATCTGATCGATAAAGGTGTTCGGCCCTGCTGCCATCAACGGATCATTGGTAACCTCCCAGTAGACGCTTGGGCGGGCCTCGGCGGGAAGAGTTGCGACCACGTCGGTCACGGTCTTCACTCGCGCCTGCATCGCAGCGACGAGCTGCGTAGCCTGGTTGCTATGACCCGTGAGCGTACCAACCTGAAGGATGCTGGCGTACACGGCGTCGAAGCTGGCGGGCGCAAGGACAACAACGGGGATACCGAGTTGCTCAAGCTGTTCAGCAATGAGCTGCTGGCGGGCGGTGCCGGCGATCACCAAGTCAGGTTCGAGGCCAACAATCGCCTCAATACTGATCGACGAGGCCGAGAAGCCGCCGATCTCAGGCAGATCGGTCGCCTCGGGCGGGAAGTCGCAGAAGCTGGTAGTGCCGACGACCTGGGGACCGGCTCCGACAGCAAAGAGCATCTCGGTGACCGAGGGGGCCAGCGAGACGATCCGTTGTGGCACGGAATCAAGGGCCACCGTGCGACCAAGGTCATCGGTCACGCTGATCGGGCCGGGCGCGGCTACGCTGGTTGGCACCGCAGTCGGCGCGGGAACGGTGGGCGCAGGGGTAGTTGGCACGACGGTGGGGGCTGCGCCGCAGGCGGCGAGGGAGATCGTCAGGGCGACCAACAGGGCCAGGTGGCGGATGGCGAGATTCATCGGGCGCTCCTACGCTACGGAATGCAAAAACCCCGGCCTCATTCAAGAGGCCGGGGCGACACAATTGCCGGGCAAACCATTACGTGGGAGCGTCTATGGGGCGCGGGTCATGCTCGTCCTCCTTAGCTCGAGAAGGGGTGAACGTACATGTCGCGGCAGGTATCCTGGCTTCTGGCGTTCGTATTGAACGACCAGTTACAGTTGCGGCACAGCGCTGGACTTACACCAGCTTCCACCTTTACGCCCTAGCATCCGGGCTAGCGGGTCACCGCGACGATCTAGGGTTTGGGTAGGTACATGAACAGCCATAGTATAGCACGTAAGCGCACTGACGACGAGCGGATGCACAGTGAGTGAAGGGATTAGCGCCTAAGGTTGCACTGGCGCAACTGTGGGAAACGCCAATCCCAGCCCCTATGGCAACCCAATCCCTGGCCCGGGCCATCCGCCGCCTGCTCCCAGGCACGCCGCTCGTGCGGTTACCCGACAGCACGAGCGGCGTGCTGCGCGTACACTGTGTGCACCGCACGTTCAGCCTCTCGCGGTGCCTGGTCGGCTTGCTCTGGGGAACGGTCGCAGATGAAGGGGCGGAAAGCATAGAGGAGTATACGTACATGTTTGCTTTCGGAATTGAACACGAAGTAGCATTTATTCGTGCTGATGGGCAGTTTGCCGATTACACGAATACATCATTTACGGAGTTTGACCAGCTGATTAGGCAACTGCCGCTTATTCCAACCGATTATCCAGATCTGTATGTTGGTGATGCAGGCATCCGCAAGAAGCGTTGGTACATCGAAGGAATAGAGCGTTTTGATGATGCTGGTGTACTAATGAGCTTTGACGCCAAAGGGATTGAAATCCGCACTACGGTTCACCCGACGATACAGGGGGCTGTAGCTGAGTTGGCAGCGAGCTATGCGCACCTGGATGAAATGGCGCGTGCCGCAGGCTTCACCTCCGTCGCGCTGGCCTTTCACCCTTTCCGTACCAGTTACGCCTACGATCCGCCCCTCACTGCCTACGAGCGCCAGTTGCACGTTGATGAGCCCGAGTATCAGACCGACCACCTGCCGATGGTGACCTTTGGGCCGGATCTGAACCTCTCGTGTACGGCATGGAGTGCTGCCGAGATCATTGATCTGGGGCGCAAGCTGACCTACTACAGCCCGGCAATTGTGCCGTTTAGCTTGAATGCGCCGATCTACGACGGCAAGCGTTGGGACGGTTACTCGGTGCGCACAGCGATCCGTACCGGCGCACGTCCGGCCGTACGGGTCTACCTGGCCGACGATGCCGATTTGATCAGCAGTACGCCAATCTTGACCAAGCGCGCCAGGAACGTGCGGGAAGTCGGACGGGTCGAATTCAAAGCTTGCGACAGCTGTGGTGATGTTGGCCTGTATGCCGGACTCCTGGCGCTGCTCAAAGGGTTAGCCCTCGATACAAGCTTGCCAGGTCGGGCGACAACACCTGATGCCGCAGCGCATGAGCGTGTGGCGCGGAGCGGGTTCACCGATGATGCGATTGCGAGGCACTGTGCCGAGGTGCTTGCTGCTGCAATGGCAGCGCTTGGCAATGACCCGGATGCCGCCCTGCTGGCTCCGCTTGTTGTCGCCCTGGAACAGCGCAGTTGCCCTGCGCAAGCGGTGCTGGCAGAACTTGCGCAGGCCGGTTCGGTTACCCACCTGCTCGCCCAGTATCAGTCGCGCCCACTTCGAGACCCTGCCCGAAGTCACCGCCAGTTACCACCATTCCCACTGACGAGCCACACGCCGAAGTCTACGCCGCAATAGGATCTAGGATCTGCCCTTGCGAAGGAGCCGCTCGGCAAGGAACGCTTCTGACCTCGCCCATCAACACGCTGACGCCATTCCCGACGCTACCCTCTTTCATCGGATCAACCCCGAACTACCGGTCCGTTCACCGCAACTGGGGATCGAGCCAATCGCGCAAACCATCACCCAGCAAATTGAAGGCCAGAACCGTCAGGATCATAGCGCCGGCCGGGGCCAAGATCAGCTGCGGTTCGGTCTGTAAAAAGGGCTGAGCAGCATTCAGCATCGCGCCCCATTCCGGGGTGGGCGGCTGCGCACCCAGGCCAAGAAAGTTCAACCCAGCAATACTCAACACAATCGCACCCAGATCCAATGAGGCGACAACCACCAGTGGGCCTAGGATATTTGGCAGGATGTGAACGGTGACAATCCGGAGCGGGGGCACGCCAAGGGCGGCAGCCGCCGTTATGTACTCGCGCTCACGGACTTGCAGCACCAGGGCGCGAATCAAGCGCGCATAGCTAGCCCACCAGACTAACGCTAGCGCAAGCGTTACATTCAGCAAGCCTGGACCAAGGGTTCCGGCGACGGCAATTGCGAGGATCAAGCCGGGAAAGGCCAGGACAAGATCCACCAGGCGCATCAAAATATGATCGATCCAGCCTCCAAAAAAACCCGCGACAAGACCAACAATCATGGCAATCGTCAGAATAACGAGCAGAACAAGGGCGGTTGCGCCAAGCGTTGTGCGCGCCCCAAACATAAGTCGGCTCAAGATGTCGCGCCCCAAATGGTCTGTGCCGAGCAGATAGGTGCGCGAGGGTGGGGCAAATGCATCAATAAGATTCTGCCGGGCCGGCGGGTGCGGCGCAAGCCACGGGGCCAAAAGCGCGGTGCTGATGATCAGGATGGCAAGAATGGCTCCGAGGCGTGTGCCAAGGTCGCGCCGTCGGACGGGGCGTGCCAAACGGGTGAGGCTGGCGGCGGTGCCAAGACGCAACCCATGAGGTTGAACTTCACTGTGCTGCATAGATCTACTTGGTTAAAGTTGGGCGTAAGCGTGGATCAAGCCACACGTATACTAAATCCACTATAAAATTTACTAAAACAAATGTCACAGCTAGATACAGCACCACACCCTGGACAGCGGGATAATCCCGCAAGAAGATCGCATCCACCGCGTATTTGCCGATGCCAAACCAGCTAAAGATCGTCTCGACAATCACGGCACCGCTCAAAAGATTGCCCAGACTCACCCCAAGAACGGTTAGGATGGGGAGTAACGCATTCCGCAGTGCGTGGCGTTGGAGCACCATAAATTCGCCTAAACCCTTTGCGCGGGCGGTGCGCACAAAATCCTGCCCCAGCACTTCCAACATACTCGCCCGCGTCAGGCGACTCAGTTGGGTCACTACCCCAGCCGCTAACGCAATGCTCGGCAAGATCAATTGCTGGAGGCTCCCCGAACCGAAGGCAGGCAGCCAAGCGAGCCATACGGCAAAGATCAGCACCAGCAGCATCGAGAGCAGGTAACTTGGGAGGGTTGCTCCGCCTAAGGCGATAGCCCGACTGCCGAGATCCCAGGCCGATCCGCGTCGTACTGCGGCGATGATCCCTAAAGGAACCCTAACACTCACCGCGATGATCAAACTCGTTGCGGTGAGCATAAGCCTACATGAAAGCGCAATCCACAGTGCCAGCCTTAGTGGATGCGGCGTCCCGGCACCAGGCGCACCCCGGCATGGCGTGCTCCGGCAATGTTGCGCGCCACCGGTCCTAACATCAGTTCGGCCAGGCCACCGGTGACGTACAGGCCCGGTGCCCAGGCCAGATCCGGGCCAACCACCGGATAGCCGCACGCGGCTACGGGCAACTCGTGGGCGGCAATCGCCTGGTCAAGCCAGGCCCCGCCGGGGCGTTCGGTCGTGAATCCCGTTGCCAAGACGACCCGTTGCGTGACAATAGTCTGACCGGGGACGCGCAATTGGATGCGGCCATCAGCCATACGGATGGCCTGCTGCACCTCACCGCGCTGCACGCCAAGCAGTCCCTGCCGTTCGGCCCGATGTAGCGCCCGCACCACATCGCTGGGCATGCTGCCGGGGCGACGAGCACCCGCAATCATGGCCCGCCGTCGGCGCAGATCCGGCTCATCATGAAAGCCGCGCAGCTCTTTCGGGCCAACCCAGCCCGCCGGACTATCAAAATCCTCGCAGCGGATAGGGTGGCGCATGAGCAGGATGACACGCCCGCTCCCCGCTTCGGCCAGGGCCAGCGCCACCTGGGCCGCACTGATCCCGCCCCCAATGACCACCGTATCCGGGCCAGCCGCAACCGGTTCGGCTGGCGCATATACATGGTGTACCGCAGCACCAGCCTCACGCAAATCCGTCGCCCACGGCGGCCAGCGCGGCTGCTCACCCAGGCTCAGCGCCAACAAGACGTTGCGGGCAGCGACACTGCCCTGATCGGTCTCGACGCACCAGCCCTGGGCAGTGCGGATCAGCCCGCTGGCCCAACCGCGTAGATGCACCTGCTCCAGCCCGTAGGTTGTAAGCTGGTGCTGGCAGTGGGCACAAAACAGCTCCAGCGCCGGACGACGGTACGGCCCCCGGAACTGACTCTCTGACGCGCCATTGCGCCGTGCAAAGTTCCAGAGATCGTGTGGATCGAGCGCGAGGTGATGCACCAGCGTCGAACGCAGATGGCTCATCCCCGTCGCCGCCGTGCAGCGCTCCCACTGCGCCAACAGGGTGTCGTGGGGGTCAAGGATACGCAGCCGCTCGGGGGCAACCCCAGCCCGTTGGGTCAAGACCAGGGCCATGTGCGTGCCGTGGATGCCCCCACCGATGATTAACCAGTCAAGCATAGTTGTTTATCCGCATTCCAACGTTCCAACGTTCCAACATTCACATCGGCCAAGCTGGAAACGGATCTTCAAACAGTTCCCAACGCTCGGGGCCAAGATCCATTTCGGCCTCGCTCAACAAGCAGGCGTCCAGATCGGCGCGCAACGCGGCCTCGTCCATGGCCTGCCCAATCAGCACGATCTCTTGACGCCGGTCGCCCCATTCGCCATCCCAGACCTTGACCAGCAGCGCCTCTTCGTCCGGATCATCGGGCACGGCGTCCTGGGGCATGGCCGCCCACCAGCGGCCCCCCGGTTCGACCCGGCAAGCCCCGCCCGCCTGCGACCAGACCCCGTTCAGTTCCATACGCGTCGCGAGCCAGAACAATCCTTTCGAGCGCAAAACCCCCGGCCACTCCTCGTTGATCAGCTCCCAGAAGCGCTGCGGGTGGAACGGTCGGCGTGCCCGGTAGACAAAACTGGCAATGCCGTACTCCTCGGTTTCGGGAGTGTGTTCACCGCGCAACTCTTTCAGCCAGCCAGGAGCCTGGGCGGCCCGCTCGAAGTCGAAGCGTCCCGTATTGAGGATCGCGTCGAGCGGCACGCGACCGAAACTGCTGCGCACGATCTGGGCCTCGGGGTTGAGTTTGCGTAACAAGGCTTCGAGCCGATCCAGTTCTGCTGGTTCGACCAGATCGGCCTTATTGAGCACCAGCACATCGGCGAACTCGACCTGATCAACCAGCAGATCAACGACCGAACGCTCGTCCTCCTCACCTGCGGCCATGTCCCGATCATGCAGGGCGTCGAGCGAGAAGAAGTCCTGGGGGAAGTTGAAGGCATCTACTAGCGTAACCATCGTATCGAGGCGGGCCAGATCGCCCAGGTTCAGCCCGTCTGACCCCTCGAAGGTAAAGGTCTCGGCGACCGGCAGCGGCTCCGAAATCCCGGTCGATTCGATCAGCAGATAGTCGAAACGACCCTCACGGGCGAGACGGCCCACCTCGACCAGCAGATCTTCGCGCAGGGTGCAGCAGATACAGCCATTGCTCATCTCAACCAACTTCTCATCGGTACGACTGAGCGCCGCGCCACCGCCACGCACGAGCTGGGCGTCAATGTTGATTTCGCTCATGTCGTTGACGATCACCGCGACGCGCAGGCCTTCGCGATTGGCAAGCACATAGTTGAGCAGGGTGGTCTTGCCCGCGCCTAAAAAGCCCGAGAGCACGGTCACGGGCAGCAAGCGGGTTGGGGTGAGGATTTGTGTCATAGATGATATAGTCTATCATTAAAGAATAATAAAAAAAGAGCCTCGTTGCACATAGGTATGGTGTGAATGCGATAAATGATAGACTATATCATTGTTGCTGTCAAGAATGAGCCGTGCGTACGCGTGCTCCGGATCGTATTGATCGGCTACAGACGCCCCACAGCCGATGCGGTATGCCAGGATGCCGCACCCCTGCCTATGCTACCACTCCTAGCTGAGAGCGTCTCTCAGTATTGACAAGAACAGACCAATGATGATACCATCTCTCAATACAGTAATGCCATAAGCTATCATCTGTTAAGGCGTGCGATGCCCTTGTATGTCTACAGCTGTCCGGAATGCGAGATCGAGCTTGAGGAACTCCGCCCGGCCTGGCGCGCCGATGAACCTGTGGAGTGCCCAATCTGCCATGATCTTTGCACCCGCGAACTCAGCCGGTTCAGCACTCGTTCCCGCAGCCCCGAGGCTCCGATCTACGCTGCACCCCAGCAGGTGGCCCAAGCCGTTCACGGCGCTGATTGTGGTTGCTGCCGTCCGCGTAGGCGGTAGCGTTCTTCAGTGGAGGAGACGACCATGCCTGTTGAGGCTCCTGTCCAGCCCGTTCCGCTGACCATCCTGACCGGCTTTCTCGGGGCCGGCAAGACGACCTTGCTCAATCGCATCCTGCACGCCGATCACGGCCTACGGGTTGCGGTGATGGTCAACGATTTTGGTAGCATCAATATTGATACGCAGCTGATCGTTGGAGTCGAGGGCGAGGCGATTTCATTAGCCAACGGCTGTATTTGCTGCACCATCCGCGGCGACCTGCTCAGCAGTGCGCTCCAGTTGCTGCAGCGACGCGAGCCGCCCGAGTATCTGATCATTGAGGCGAGCGGGGTCAGCGATCCCTGGGCGGTGGCCGAGACCTTCGAACTGCCCGAGTTGCGCCCCTTCTTCCACCTCGACGGGGTGATTACCGTGGTGGATGCCGAGTATGTGCGGCAGCAACAGCACTACGAGAACCTGATCATTGACCAGGTCAGTGCTGCCGATATCGTTGTGCTGAGCAAGGTTGACCTGGTTGAGTCAGCCCAGCAGGCGGAAATTGTGGCATGGGTACGCCAGATTGTGCCCCGTGCTCGCATCCTGCCAGCGGTTCACGGCGACGTGCCGATCAACCTGCTGCTCGGGGTGGGGCGCTACAAAATCAATCTCCTGCCGTTACAGCCAATGCAGCACCAGGCCCATGCTGATCATGAGCACGGGCCGGATTGTGACCACGATCATCACCACGACCACGGTGTGGCCTTCAGCAGCTGGAGCTACACCAGTGCGCAGCCGTTCGGGTTGAAGGCGCTGCGCGAAATCGTGCTGAACCTGCCCACGACCATCTTCCGTGCCAAGGGCCTGATCTACCTGGCCGATGTGCCCCACCGCCGTGCGGTGCTCCAGGCTGTCGGCCCGCGCGTCAACGTCACCCTGGGCGATCCCTGGGGCGGCGAGACGCCGCGAACCCAACTGGTCTTTCTCAGCACGCCAGGCGACCTCGATGAAGCCAAACTCCAGGCGGCGTTCGACACTTGCCTGACCGAACAACCGGGCGAGCAGTCTGTCGCGACCCAGCAGACCTGGATGCGCGGAGTATCGGCGTGAGCGAAGACGGCAGCATGGTCGAACTGAGGATCGAGGAAGCGAACTGGGCCATCACCACCTGGCAATGGAACTGAGCGCCTGCCCCGACAAGGAGCATACCGATGCTTGACCTGTTTAACACCCAGCCCCGTCCCGACCCAAGCCACCTTGCCAGCATCAAGGCCTGGGTGGCCGAGGCCCTGGCACTATCTGACGACGTGACCGTGATGGTGAGTGAACTGCGCTGTGCTGAGCCTGGCTGCCCACCCCTTGAGACCGTTCTCGCTGTGCTGCGGCCAGGCCAGCCGCCCGAACAGCGCAAACTACCCAAGGCTACCGCCGAACTTACTGCCACCGATATTCGCGGCCTCTACGCCGCCGATGCGTAACGAAGGAGCGACCCGATGACTGCGACCGCCACCACTGACCTGCGCACCCCCGTGACTGTGCTCACTGGCTTCCTGGGTGCGGGCAAGACCACCCTGCTCAATCGCATTCTGACCGAGCAGCACGGCAAACGCATTGCTGTGATCGAAAACGAGTTTGGCGAGGTCGGCGTAGATAACGACCTGGTGATCAACGCCGAGGAAGAGATCTTCGAGATGAATAACGGCTGTATCTGCTGCACCGTGCGCGGCGACCTGATCCGCATTCTCTCGAATCTGATGAAGCGCAAGGACAAATTCGATTATGTGCTGATCGAGACCACGGGCCTGGCCGATCCCGGCCCGGTTGTGCAGACCTTCTTTATGGACGATGAATTGAAGGCCAAGCTGCGCGTGGATGGTATCGTGACCCTCGTGGACGCCCGCCATATCGTTCACCATATTGATGATGCACCTGAGGCCAAGGAACAGATCGCCTTTGCCGATGTGATTTTGCTCAATAAAACCGACCTGGTTACGCCTGAGCAGCTTGATACGCTTGAGCGCCGCATTCTGGGGATGAACGGCGCGGCAAAGCTCTACCGCACCCAAAATGCGCAGATCGAGCTCGACGCCGTGCTGCAGGTCGGGGGCTTCAACCTAGAGCGGGCGATGGAGATCGATCCGCAGTTTATGGAGCCGGAGTACCCCTTCGAGTGGGGTGGAGTCTATCACCTGGAGGCCGGAACGTATGCGTTTGCCCTTGATGAAGGGCCAGATCCGGCGATGCAACTCGCCATCCTTCCGGTTGCGGCCAGTTCGCATGACGCGTTAGCAGTGACCCAGGAGCAGGCCGTGCGCGTCTTTGCCGAGGAGGAACTGGCCTGTAATCCGGGGACGACGATCACGCCGAACCATACGCTCTATCGCCTGAATCTCTGGGAGCCGCCCCTGCATTTCACCCTCGAAATTCCCGCGACCGGAAGCTATGCCCTGTTCACTGAGCACGGGCCGGATGAGTTCAACCTGCGCCTGTTGGCGGGCGCTACTCCGCTTACCCCCGTCCTCGAACACGCCTATAAGCCTTACCACGAGCACGACGAGGAGGTCAGTTCGGTTGGGATTACGCTGACCGGCGACCTTGATCCGCAGCGGCTCAATAGCTGGTTGTCGCGGCTGTTGCGCGAGCAGGGCACGGATATCTTCCGCATGAAGGGTGTGCTGAGCATTGCCGGAGACGTGCGACGCTTCGTCTTCCAGGGTGTGCATATGCTCTTTGACGGGCGTCCCGACCGCGAGTGGGGCCAGGAGCCGCGCACCAACAAGCTGATCTTCATCGGGCGCAACCTCGACCGTGAGCAACTGAACACTGATTTTGCGGCCTGCCTGATCTAAACATACGGGAGTCATCTATGACCCTCTTTCGTACCAAAGGCCGCGCCGTGCCGCCGCCCACAACCGTGACCCTCGAACGGCGCTGGCGTGCCCAATTGGATGGGTACATCATCAGCCTGCGCTGCTCGCCCGACGGGACGCAACTTGCAGCTGCTATTGCTGATGGGCCGATCACCATCTTCACGGCGAGCGGCGAACGGTTGCACGAACTGCCCGGCCACACTATGGGCACCACGGCGCTGGACTGGCACCCCAATGGACGATTGCTTGCTTCGGCAGGCCAGGACGGCCATGTGCGCCTGTGGGACACCCAGATTGGCATGCAAGTCGTCGCGCTGCGCCACGCCACCAGTTGGGTCGAGCGCGTAGCCTACCACCCATCAGGTCGCTACCTTGCCGCAGCTGCCGGTAGAAGTCTCCACGTCTGGGATACGCTGGCAAACCTGATCTGCACGCACACGGATCACGCCTCGACCATTGCCGATATCGGGTGGAAGCCCGGTACAGAGCAGATCGCCGCCGTGGCCTATGGCGGTACAACGCTTTGGGATCTGGATGTTCTGACCCCGCTGCGCCGCTACGCGTGGCAGGGTTCGTCGCTGGTACTGGCCTGGAGTCCCGATGCAAGCATGTTCGCTACGGGTGACCAGGATCAGACCGTGCATTTCTGGTATGCCAATACGGGCAAAGACCTGCAAATGTGGGGCTACGAGACCAAAATGCGCGAGTTGGCCTGGGATCCGACGAGCCGGTACCTGGCGACCGGGGGCGGGCGCGATGCCGTCGTCTGGGATACGCGGGCCAGCAAAAAAGGCCCTGAAGACAGCAAACCAGTCATGCTCGGGCTCCACGAGGCCTATCTGACCGCCTTGAGCTATCAGCACACCGCGTCGAAAGACGCCCCCGCTATGCTGGCCTCGGCTGGACAAGACGGGTTGGTAGCACTCTGGCGACCAACCCGCAGCCAGAAGCCCCTAGCCCAACATGGGTTTAATTCGCCGGTCAGCCAGTTGATCTGGATGCCCGACGACCAGGCGTTGGCGGTAGGGTGTGATGATGGCACCGTGGCCGTGCTGGCGCTGAGGTAATGCGATGGAGGCAGTGATGGACGCTTCAGATCGACCATCTTTCTGGCACGATCCCGCTCCTCCGGGCGACTGGCGGATCGAGGTCGAAGCAGCGATGCAGCACGCCGGTTTGCGAACCTCGTCCGCCCGTGCGTTAGTGCTGGACTGGATCGCTATGATCGAACAGCCCTTCACCGCCGAAACGATTGTCGAGCAACTGGTGGTGGGATGGGGCGTCGGCAGCCGCCCGACGGTCTATCGCACCATGGACTGGTTGCGCAGTGCCGGCTGGCTCGCCCGCCTCCACCTGCCGGAGCACGAGCATACCTATGTGCGCACCCATCCCGGTAGTGCGCAGGTAATCTGCACCGACTGCGGCATCGTACAGCACCTGACCGAAATGAATCTGACCACAATGCTTATGGCCCAACTGGGTGCGATAGGCTTTGAACTGCACGAGCAACACCTGGAACTCTACGGGCGTTGTCGGCTCTGCCAAACAACCCCTCATGTTCACCGTTCGCATGGAGCAAAGGAAACCACCTCATGATGCTGTCAATGACCCGTCGTCTCAACGGGCTGAGCTTGATCGCGCTGCTCACCCTCATCTTGGCCGCCTGCGGCAGTGCGCCTGCCGCCCAACCGACCGCAGCGCCCGCACCAACCGAGGCCCCCGCCGCTGCGGTTCCCACCGCCGCACCGGCCCCGACCGCTGCCCCCACCCCAGATGCCCCACGCCTGAGCGCCGTCGCCACCTACAGCATTCTGGGCGATCTCGTCCAAAATGTGGCGGGTGATCTGATCACGCTGACTACCCTGGTTGGGCCAGGTGGTGACCCTCACGTCTATCAGCCGACCCCGCGTGATAGCGCCGCTCTGGCCCAGGCCGATCTGCTCTTCGAGAACGGGCTGATGTTCGAGCCCTGGATTGACGATCTCTTCGCCGCCTCGGCTTCACAGGCCACGCGCGTGGTCGTGACCACAGGGATCACGCCGCGCCCCTTTGGTGGTCACGACCACGACCACGATCATGACCACGACCATGACCACGATGATCCGCTGGCCCATGCCTGCGAACACTTCGCGGACGAGCCAGCCCAGGTCGCTACGGGCGGCAGTATCCCCGCTGATCATACCCACTATGTGGTCACGCTCACCGGTGGCGCAGGAGCGGTCACGCTCAGCCGCGACGAGGACGCCGCGGTCAGCTTTTTCCTCGGGGCCGATGTGCCCTTCACCGTGCTCCAGAATGGCACTGCCGTCACCCCCGAAAAACTGGAGCGCATTCGCGAGGGTTGCGACGCCATTGCCATTGTCTACACCTTTGATCTGGAGCCGGGTGACTATACCGTTAACTTCGGCCCTGGTGCCGGCGACAGTGTGGCCCTGGTCTGGGAAGTGGCGAAGGCGCACGGCCACGACGATGAGCACGGCCACGACGATGAGCACGGCCACGACGATGAGCACGGCCACGACGATGAGCACGGCCACGACGATGAGCACGGCCACAGCCACGGCGAGTACGACCCGCATGTGTGGCATGACCCGAACAACGCCATGCTCATGGTCGAGGCAATCCGCGATGCCCTCGTCACCGCCGACCCAGCCAATGCGGCAACCTATGAGGCCAACGCCACGGCCTATCTGGCCGAACTGAAAGCGCTCGATGCTTTTGTAACGGCCCAGGTGGCAGCCTTGCCAGAGGAGCGGCGCAAACTGGTTACTAGCCACGATACCTTCGGCTATTTTGCCGACCGCTACGGCTTCGAGGTGATCGGAACGGTTTTGGGCGTCTCGACCGAGGGAACTGATCCCGCAGCCGGAACCCTCGCCAGACTGGTCGAGACCATCCGCGCTGCGGGTGTGCCCGCGATCTTTGCCGAAAATACGGCCAATCCGGCCCTGATGGAGACCATTGCCCGCGAGGCAGGTGTGACCCTCGCCCCGACCCTCTTCACGGACGCGCTGGGTGAACCGGGCAGTCCAGGGAGCACCTATCTCGAGATGGTGCGCTTTAACATTACGACCATCGTCACTGCGCTAACGAACTGAGGCTTGCCAACGCATACGAGGCAGCCCAATGTGGCTGCCCTGCGCGACCCGGTATGGTTGCCCTACGCAACCCGGCGGAGTTCAGGGACGTGGCCCATATGCATTACGTTACGCGGTTTTGCGGGCTGCCCGGCGGGGTTCGGGGGCTTGGTCCCCGAAAACACCCCCCTTTTTGGTCGGGGTCGGGTACAGGGGCTTACGGCCCCTGTACTCCACATATCCTAATCTTCACAATTGTCCCCACACGGAGGAAACAATGACGACGCAAGCGATCACTGATTGGGCCGATCGCTGGCTCGGTGGGTTTTGTACGGTCGGGGCGCTGGGCGGACTGCCGGTACGTGGCCCTGATTATGCCACTCACCCCCCCCTGCAAGACATGCTCACTCTGCCGCCCAGCGCCGAGTTACCCCAGGTTGCTCTGCCCACCGCACAAGCGGCATGGTCAGATGCGCTTGGTGGTGTACCAGTGGTGCTGCTAGCAAACGTGGATCGCGCTCGGACATTATTGCTGCGCGCCCTTGAGGTTCAACCAGGTGAACCGGTGGGCTTGCCCGCCAATGCGACCCGTGATCTCGCCGAAGCGGTCAAGCATCAACCAGCAACACCGCGCTGGCTCGACCTCGGGCCAGAACTCGCCCTTCTTACCGATCAGGCACACCTGCGTGGTGTGCGCGTGATCTGGACCCAACCATGCGGCGGCACGTGGACAACTCCGGCTCCTGATGGGATGGCGTTGCTGGTTGATGCAAGCGATAGTCTGCCCGACCTTGGCGTAATCGATCAATCCGGGGCCACCGCAACGATATATGGACTTCACCTGGGTACAAATCCACGTCGCACTGGGGCCTTGGTGGTTTGCCACCATCCAGCTCTAGCCCTGGCGCTCAATGCCATCACCAAGGCTGCCGACTACCTCGGGGTGCGCTGGGCAACCAACCCTGCCCGCGCTGGCTGGTATGCCAACCTGATGACCGAGTGGTACGGCTCCGACCATGATGCGTTTCGGCCCCTGGGTGTGCCCGACCGCTCTAGCATAATATGATGAGCAGGCTGCGACCGGACTGCGCGCGCGTTGACTGGCCCTGTCATTCACGGTGACGGCAACGCGACCGCGCTCCACCACACGACGACACATACCGGCACCTACGTTGCTCTGCCGTGCCATATAATCGCCGGGGGTGCGAGCCTGGAGATGGGGCACCCGTGCAGGCAGTCTTGGCCCCGTCACTCAGGGCATAGCCGCTACGCCTACAGCCTCGCCAGCGATCTTGATCGGCCTGGTAACGACCGGGAATTTGCACTCTGCACGGTCCACAGGTATAGTAGCGGCAAGCGAGGTTGCCTCACCGATGGGCTGTGCCGCGTAATGTGATGCATTGGCGCTGCCTCTACACATACCCGAAAGTAGCTCCAATGGTCTGCTGTCACCATTGCCAGGACGCTGAAAATATCTTTGATCAGCGCGATGCCCGGCGACGTCTGGCCCGCTATCAGCGCCATGGCCCCGAGGGTACGACCCGTGTCCTGATCGAGGCCCTGCGTGAGGCTGGGGTGAGCGGCGCGACAATGCTCGATATTGGTGGGGGCGTTGGGGTGGTTCACCACGAGTTGCTTCGTTTAGGTGCGGCCAGTGCCACCGATGTGGATGCTTCGTCGGCCTACCTTGCCGTGGCCCAGCAGGAGAGTGTGCGCCGTGGACATGCCGAACGCGTGCGTTACCTCCACGGTGACTTTGTGACCCTGGCCCCACGCATCGAGCCAAGCGACATTGTGGTTCTGGATCGGGTGGTCTGTTGTTACCCCGCCATGCCCGCCCTGGTGGGGGCCGCCGCCAGCCGTACCAAGCGCCTGCTCGGCCTGGTCTACCCCCGCGATGCCTGGTGGGTCTGTCTGGGCATTCGGGCCGCCAATCTCGGCCTCGCTCTGCAGCGCAGCGCCTTCCGGATCTACTGCCATTCAAGCACTGCCGTCGAGGCCGAGTTGCGCAAGGCTGGCTTTACGCGGTCTATGCACCGCACCCGTGGCCTCTGGCAAATCGAGATCTATGCCGCAGGTCAAGCGCGAGAAACGCAGCCGTAACTTTACGCCGAGTAGCTCGCCTGCTATGCGCTCGCTGAGCAAGCCCGCCGCCTGGAACTGTATCGCGAGGCCGAGACCCGGCGGGCCAGTACAGGTGAGCGCAGCAGCCCATTGATCTGGTTGCACTCGTTGCGCCGTCGGATCAGTTCGCTCGGGTCGCTAAGTATGCTCAATCATGGCATGGCGCTTTTCAGTCCCCCTCCGCCCCCCAAGGTCAAGGCTGCCAACTCGTGGCGTAACGCCTCGACCGTCGCCCATAGATCCAGTTGCCGCCCGCGATCCTCGGCGGTGGCGACAATGTCGGCAGGCAGGGTGGCCCGCAAGCGGTTGCGCCAGCCCCCAAAGATCTGTTGCCCGTAGGGTGTGTTGGCGATCTTGCCACGCTCGAATTGGATCGAGGGCAAAGCGCGGCTGGATCACGCCCGCCATGAGGGTGAGGCGGATTTTGCCCATGCCGCCAGGGGCACGCAGCGTGACCAGGCGGGTCGCGGGGTGGGTCAGGAGCCGAATAAGCTGGGCCAACTCGTCCACCTCCCCGCCCCATCCGCTATGGTATAATGGGTTCGCTCTGTGCGCGTGGAAGGGGAATTGTTATGAACGACTATGACCAGCCGACCGAACTTGATTTTGCGGTCGGCTCGATGATCACGGTGCGTCCTGATGAAGATCAGGCCGCTTATACCGAAGAGTACGAATCGGTTGCCGCTGTCCAGGATCAACTCCGCGACGAAGGCATTGATGTTGATCTGCTCGCTATGCCCGGTACCCAGATCTGGGAGGCCGGTTTGCAGCATATGGGTGCGCTTTATCAACTCTCACGCCTCGCCGCCCGCCTCGAACTCGATCAGGACCTGGGTGAGGTGATCGAGGATGGCCCGGTGATCTACGAGGATCTTGATCGTGCCGTCACTGATATTTGGGACGAACTGACCCAGACCCGTTATCCCAATTTGATCAATCTGCAAGGGATCAATAGCTATTTTCTGCCCGCCGATTTTGCCAAACCGGTCTGGCTGAGTTTCGAGAACGAAGATGGCGAAGAGGATAGCGCCTACTTTGGGTCGTCGGTGGGTCTGCAACGCGAACTCGCAGATCTGGCTCCCCAGTTGATCAAGGCTGGCCTGAAATCCAATGCCGAAGCCTACCGCTGCCTCGAATTGCTGCGTGAGGCCGCCGCCAAGAGTGTCGAAACGAATCTACCTGTGATCGTATGGTAAGATCATGCAAGATCTGATCTTTCTTGATAAACTTGCGCCCGCACCGGCCCCTGACCGTGACCAGACCCCGCGTGAGCGGCGCTACTATGTCTGGACGGTCGGCTGCCAAATGAATGTCTCGGACTCTGAGCGCCTTGAGGCGGCCCTGCAAGGGGTTGGCTATAGCCCGGCGCAGCGCCCCGATGACGCCAGTTTCATTGTGCTCAATTCGTGCAGTGTGCGAGCCAGTGCCGAAGAGCGCATGCTGGGCAAGTTGGGCGAACTGGTGCGGGTCAAACGGGCCCAACCCGATACTCGGGTCGTGCTCTGGGGCTGTATGGTCGGCCCCCAAAACCGCTCGATCTTTGCCCAACAGTTGCCCATGGTTGATCATTTCGTCTCGCCTTCGGCCGTAGACGAAGTTGTGGCCCTGGCCCCCAATCCGATCTACACCCTCGATGAACCAGCCCTGCCTGTCGCCAACTGGATCCATCCGCCGGTCTCGGTGCATGTGCCGATCCAGTATGGCTGCAACATGACCTGTTCCTACTGTGTCATTCCCTTGCGCCGTGGCCGCGAGCGCTCGCGCCCGCTGGACGAACTGGTCGAGGAGTGTAGCCGGATTGTCGCCCGTGGAGCCAAGGAGATTACGCTGCTCGGCCAGATCGTTGACTCGTGGGGCCACGATCTGCCCGGTCGCCCCGAACTGGCCGATCTGCTCGAAGCCGTTCACGCTGTACCCGGTTTGCAGCGCCTGCGCTTCTTGACCTCGCATCCGGCCTGGATGACCGACCGCCTGATCAAGACGATTGCCCAGCTACCGCGCTGTATGCCTGATCTGAATCTACCGGTACAGGCCGGCTCGGATCGGGTGCTGAAACTGATGCGCCGGGGCTATACCAGCGCTCGCTATCGCGCCCTGATCGCCAATATTCGGGCGACCATCCCCAATGTTTCGCTCACCACCGATATTATTGTCGGTCACCCCGGCGAAACCAGCGCTGATTTCGAGCAGACCATGGCCCTCTGTGACGAGATTCGCTTTGATAAGGTGCATATCGCCGCTTTCTCGGCGCGTCCCGGCACCCGTGCCGCCGATCAAGAACAAGACCCGGCCCTCGCTGTTCCCGAAGCGGAAAAAGAGGCCCGTCGCCGTGAACTCGAAGCGCTCCAGCAGACCGTTGCCACCGAACGCAATACGGTCTTCCTGGGCCAAACGGTCGAGGTGCTGGTCGAGGGTGAGAGCAAAGGTAAGTGGCGCGGGCGCAATCCCAACAATAAACTGGTCTTTTTTGCCCATCCAGACGACCTGACCGGCCAGACGGTCGCAGTGCAGATTACCCAGACCAGCCCCTGGGCGCTGCAGGGTCAACGTGTTTAACAACAGATAAGGAGCCCGCGTTGGCAAAGCAAGATGAAAAGCAGCGCATCCGTCGCCGCTTGCAGGAAAAAGCGATCGAACGGGCCGCGATGAACCGCTGGGACGAGGCCGTCGAGATCAATCGCCAGATTTTGCAGTTGGGCGAGGATGTTGATACCTATAATCGGCTTGGTAAAGGTTTGATGGAAGTTGGGCATTTTACCGAGGCCCACGATGCCTATCAGCAGGCGCTGCGCCTGACCCCGACCAATTCGATTGCCCGCAAAAATGTGGCCCGCCTCGAAGCCCTGATTGCGCGTGGCTACGGCAGCGGCCAGGCTAATCGTAAACCCCGCCAGCAGGTTGACCTGCGCATGTTCATCACCGAGACCGGGCGGACTGCGATCACCACCCTGATTGATGTGCCCCGCTCGCCCGCCGTCGAAGCCCTCGTCACCGGCGAAAAGATGGACTTCCGGGTCGAAGGCCGCATGGTCTATGTGATTGATGCCGATGGCACCGTCGTCGGTCGGCTCGAACCGAAACTCGGCCAGCGCCTCGCTGAACTGATCAACGGTGGTAATCGCTATCTCGCCGCCATCGCCCAGAGTGATCCCCGCTCGGTGCGCCTACTCATCCGCGAAACCTACCAGGATCCCAGCCAGCGCAACCGAATCTCGTTCCCGGGCAAGCTTGGCGAAGGCGCAGCCTATGTCTCCAGTCTGCGCTACGAAGAGTACGAAGATCTGCTCGATGACGACGATGGCAGCGATGATGACGTCGTTGATGTCGAGGATTTCGGCTCCGGCGATGAGGAAGAAGAGCTCGGCCTCGAAGAGATTGACCAGGATATGGGCGACGAGGACGAGAACATCGAAGAATAAGCTAATTGTGGC
Organism: Oscillochloridaceae bacterium umkhey_bin13; assembly: GCA_048381555.1. Taxonomy (GTDB): domain Bacteria; phylum Chloroflexota; class Chloroflexia; order Chloroflexales; family Chloroflexaceae; genus Viridilinea. The sequence goes on along the minus strand of JBLWKA010000006.1, from coordinate 51,021 downwards.
ATCGCCTTGCCGTGACGCCGCTGCCGACGTATACTGATAGCTACGGCATCGGTTGCGCGACATAAGGAGGTGGTATGACCTTTCGGCTGCACGAAATGGCGACTTCGCAGCCCATCGCTCCGGCTGCACCCGGTCGCGATGCCACACCCATGCCTGCCATCCCGGCTCAGCCAACCAATCCTGCTGAGACCGGCTTGACCATGGGCTTTCTCACCGATCATGTCCTCAAGATGATCTATTTCACCGGGGCGATTACCGGCCAGCGTCTCGAAGAACTGACGAAGTTGCCCTTCCTGGGTGTGATTGATAAAGTCCTCGAGTTCCTGAAACTTGAGGAGTTTGTTGATATTATCGGCGCTGATGGTGGCTTTAGTGAGCGTACCTTCCAGTACATCATTACCAACAAGGGCCGCCTGAAAGTCCACGAGGTGCTTGATCGTACCCAGTACGCCGGCCCCGCGCCAGTGCCCCTAGACCAGTATCTCGAGATGTGCAAACGTCAAGAGATTGGCGATATGGTGATTGATCAGCCTACCATTCGCCGCGCCTTTGGACATCTGGTCGTCAACGAAAAGATGTTAGATAAGATCGGGCCAGCCGCCAACTCGGCCCGCTCGCTTTTCCTCTATGGGCCACCAGGCAATGGCAAAACCTCGATTGCCGAGGGTATCTCGAATATGCTTGGCGGCTATGTGCTGCTCCCCTACGCCGTCGAAATTGATGGTCAGATCATCAAGATCTACGATCCGCTGAACCATCAGGTTGTGCAGCAAAACGAGGTCGGCCATGCTGATGCGCCGGCCCCCTTTGGCGGCAGCGGGGGACGGGTTGCAGCCAGTTTCCCCGATGCGCGCTGGCTGGTCTGTAAACGGCCGCGCGTGGTGGTCGGCGGTGAACTGATCCTCGAACAACTTGAACTGATCTTTGATCCGGTCGCGAAGGTCTACGAGGCGCCCTTCCAGCTCAAGGCGAATGGTGGCTTGTTTCTGATTGATGACTTCGGACGCCAAAAATGCCGCCCTCAGGATCTGCTGAATCGCTGGATTGTGCCGCTTGAAAAAAAGTTTGACTTCCTTGCCCTCCAGACTGGCAAGAAGATCCAGGTGCCCTTCGATGTGCTGATCGTCTTCTCCACTAATCTTAACCCCAAAGAGTTGGTAGACGACGCCTTCTTGCGCCGGATCCGCCATAAAATCGAGGTGCCCAACCCCTCGCCCGCCGAGTTTCGCTCGATCTTTCAATTGGTCTGCAAGGGCAAAAAGATTCCCTATAGCGATGACGGCCTGCGCCATCTACTCCAGGAACACTATATGAAGGTCGGGCGCGATCTGCGCTCGTGCCATCCCCGTGATATTTGCGACCAGATTCTTGATGAGGCCAAGTATCGGGGCATTCCACCTTCTATGACCAAAGAGTTGATAGATCGCGCCTGCGAAGCCTATTTCGTTAAGCTCGGGTAACACCCGTGGTGTATCCTAGCTCTAGGCCAAATCCCTTCGTTCTATGCACGATCTCAGCGATCAGGAGGATGCATAATGTCGCTGTTGAAACGTCTTGGTGGAAGCGCACCACCCGCCAGTGAAGCGGTTGCGACGGCACCACCCCCACCCGTTGCGGCGTCCGTTACCTCACCACCTGCTGCCGCGCCTGTTGCGCCGCCCCCGGTCGCAGCCGCCCCCGCCGCCGCCGGCCCTACCGTTGAGGATGCCCTGCCCCCCACCGATCCGCAACGCATACTCGAACTGTCGCTGTGGTGTGTGGATCGCATCCAGGCGTCGCTCGGCAATCAGACGGAACTCAAACGTTCCCCCGAGACCGAGAAACTGCTTCAGGAGCGCTTTGCCCGGGTCTATCAACAGGCCGGGGTCAATCTGCCTTCTGAATATGTCAAGCAACTCTTCACGATGGTCTGCGATGAGTTGATGGGCTTCGGACCGCTCCAGCAACTCCTCAATGATGACTCAATCTCGGAAGTGATGGTCAATGGCCCCTTCAGGGTCTACATCGAGTCGAAAGGCAAGCTACGCCTCAGTCAGGTACGTTTTGCCAACGACGAGCATGTGATGAAGGTGATTGACCGCATCATTCGCCCGCTCGGTCGGCGTGTGGATCGCAAGTGGCCGATGGTGGACGCCCGCCTCCCTGATGGTTCGCGTGTGAATGCGATCATCCCGCCCTGTGCGATTGACGGCTCGACGATCACGATTCGTAAGTTCTCCAAGAATAAGCTCAAGATTGATGACTTGGTGCGCTTTGGCTCGATGACCGCCGAAATGGCCGAATTCCTGCGCGCCTGTGTGGTCTCGCGCCTGAATATCGTTGTGGCTGGTGGTACCGGCTCTGGCAAAACCACCCTGCTCAATGTGCTTTCGAACTTTATCCCCGATGATGAGCGCATCGTTACCATCGAAGATAGCGCCGAACTCCAGTTGGCCCAGGATCACGTCGTACGCCTCGAAGCCAAACCTGCCGAGGTGGATGGTTCGGGCAAGGTGATGATCCGCGACCTGGTGATCAACTCGCTGCGTATGCGGCCAGAACGGGTCGTGATCGGTGAGTGTCGTGGTGGCGAAACCCTCGACATGCTTCAGGCCATGAATACCGGCCACGACGGCTCGCTTACCACGCTGCACGCCAATACGCCCCGTGACGCGCTCGCCCGTATGGAAACGATGTCGATGATGGCCGGCATGGATCTGCCCCTCAAGGTTATCCGGGAACAGATCGCCTCGGCCATTGACATCATCGTCCAGCAGTCTCGCCTCGATGACGGCCAGCGCAAAGTCGCGTATGTCACCGAGGTTCAGGGCATGGAAGGCGAAATGGTGGTGCTCCAGGATATTTTCAAACTGACTATTCTGGGTAAATCCCCCGAGGGCAAGATCCAATGCGAGGTGCGGCCCACTGGGGTGCGCCCGAAGTTCACCCCGCGCCTCGAAGCCCATGGCTTCAAGCTGCCCCCCAGCATCTTCGGTGCCCAGGTTCCCGGGCAGAAGAAGGGCTGGTAACTGCGCCTTTTGGGTTTTGGATTGCTGCTGCCACCCCACCCTGGCACAGCAATCCAAAACCTAAAATCTAAAACCTAACATCAGCGCGGTGGCACCACCACCAGCGCCACGCCCAGCGACGCGACCAGCAACCCCAGCAGCGCCAAGGGGCCAAACTGCTCGCCGAAGATCAACCAGGCCTGCACGGCAGTTGCCGGTGGCACCAGGTAGAAGAGACTCGCAACCCGGGCGGTTGAGTTCAGGCGCAACAGCAGCATCAACAGCAAAATCGCCCCCAACGAGAGTACCAGCACCAGCCAGGTCATGGCGAAGATCAGTTCAGGAACCCAACTGATCGTGCGGGTCTCGAAGATCAGGGCGAGCGGCAGCATCACCATGCCAGCGGCAACATATTGGAGCGCGGTGCCACTTAAGAGGGGCATGCTGCCACCAGCGCGCTTCTGGTAGATCGTGCCAGCGGTGGTTGCAAGCAAGGCCAACAGCACCGCCACGAAACTCGCCCCGGTGACGGCAGGCAAATCGCTGGTTGGAGCCAACAATTTCTCGGCGACCACCATGGTGACCCCGACCAAACCAAGTATCAATCCCAACCATTGGCGCTGGCTCACCCGTTCACCGAGCAAACTCTGGGCGATCAAGGCGGTCAAAATGGGTTGCAAGCTCACAATCAGCGCACTGAGCCCGGCCGGCATGCCTCGGTCAATCGCAAAAAAGACCCCACCCAGGTAGCCAGCGTGCAAAAGCAGGCCGGTAATGGCAATCTGGCCCAAGGCGGCCCAATTTTGCGGCCAAGGGCTACGGAGCAACAGCGCAAGCGCCGCCAGGAGCGTGGCCGCAATCACAAACCGAATCCCCAAGAAGGTAAACGGTTCGATATAAGGCAGACCAAGCCGCGCACCAATAAAGCCGGTACTCCACAACAGGACAAACAACCATGGGGCTAAGGCCGCCAGAGTCGGATTGGTCGTACGTCGTGGTGGATCTGCGGGTGTGGCAGTCGGGGCCACCCGTTCTTGGGACATGAGTGTACACCAGGAGGCAAGTTGATCGAAAAGCCAGACGCGGCCTTCAGGGCATTATACTTCACGGGGCAGCATCGCTTGCACCCTCAGCCCGCCACTTTCGGGCTCGATCACCAACAATTGACCATCAAGCTCGACCAAGCGATAGCGCAAGGCCCGTAAGGCGTGCAAGCCCGGCCGCTCGTAGGTGCCATCTAGCAGCCCGATCCCATCATCCTGCACCAGCAGCGTTACCTGGTCAAGTTCATAGTTCAGGGTGATCAGCACGGCCTGGGCGCGGGCGTGCTGCTGCACATTGAGCAACGCCTCGTAGGCGGTTCGCAACAACACCGTCTGGTAGCTACGACTGAGGGGATGAGGCGTACCTCGTGCGGCTACTTCGACCGTAAAATCTGCCTGTTGGCCTAGGGTCGTACCAAGCTGTTCAAGAGCATCTTCCAGGCTGATATTCTGGTCAAAGCTCAGATCAAACATCAGCCGCTGCTTGCGATCACTCGGTGCCGGGGGAGCAGTACGGGCCAGCACCAGCGATCCAGGCGGAGCAGTAGGCACAGACCGTGGTTCAGGCAACTCGGGACGCGGCGAGCGAGCCATCCGGGGGGCTTGAGCAAGGTCAGGCGGGTCAATCACCAGCCGCGCTGAGCGCAGATTTTGTTGGGTAGCGAGGTGTTGATCGGTAGGAAGGTCATCATCACGGTGCAACAAAGCCCTGAGCATAACCCAGATAGCGGCAAAGGCCGCAGGGATTAGCAGCCGGGTCACCAAGGCCGAACCAGCCAACTGGCCCCCAAATTCGGGATTGATCAGGGCCAAGCCTACCAGATCAAGCGCAATAAATGCCGCCGCCCCTACCAGCGCACCACGCCACTGATAGATCAAGGCGGGCAAGATCAAACCACTGAGTGCATAGGGCAAAAAGGGCAAGGCACTACTGCCACTCAACCAGAGCACTGCTGCCCCAGCTGCGAGATCCAGCGCCAGCAGGGTAGGGCGGCGCATGGCAACCCGCACATAGCCCTGCGCTAAGGCCGTTGCCACCACATTGATCACCCCGATCAACAAAAGTAACCCAGCATCACGGGGCAGACTCTGCACCGGACGGCCTGGCAGAGTCAGGGCCAGTGCCGCGATCACCCATGCCAGCCAGCGATAGCTGAAGAAGGCGCTATGGTCGCGCAGCGGTGCGCGCCAAGGATTGGCGGATCGCTTCACGGTGCTCCCTTTCACGGGCGCAAGGCCGCTTCATAAGAGTTGGTGGAGAGGAGCCGACGGAGTTAGGAGCGCATCACTCAATGCCCCTGTAGTGTAGCAGAAAGGAAGGTCAGCGGCAACCCATTGGCCCTAAAAGAAGGTGGTATACTGCTGCATTCGATCCGTTATACCTTAATCCAAAGTTATGCCGTACACCCTAACTGCCGAACGTGGCTTCTGTACTATTGATGGCGTACGTCTGAGTTATCTTGATTGGGGTGGTGAAGGCCCCTCAACCGTCTTGTTGCATGGCATCACCAGCAATGCCGCCACACTCTGGCGCGTGGCTCCGGCCCTACGGGCCACCGGCCAGCGCATCCTGGCCCTTGATATGCCCGGCCACAGACTGAGTGAACTGAGCCCTGATCACGAGATTGATACGATTGCCAACCTTGTGGCTGGGTTTACCGATGCGCTTGATCTGCAAGCCATAACCTTGCTGGGCCATTCCTGGGGTGGCGCAACCGCGTTAGCCTTGGCAGGGGGAACCCATCCGGCACGGCGGCGTCTGGCGCGGGTGGTATTGGTCGATCCCGCCCTGGTACTCGATCTCGCCTGGGCCGAAGTGCGCCTCCCGCTCTACCTTGAGGGTGTAGGGGTTCCCGCTGCGGTGGCCGCCCCCCGGGCGCGGGCGCTCAATCCCACGTGGCTCGACCAAGACGTTTACTGGAAGGCGATTGCCCTGGCCGAATGTCGGGCGGCCCAGGTCGAGGGCTTTTTTCGCCCCGCGAACTTTTGGTCCCTCGTGCCCCGCCTGGCGGCCGTCACGGTGCCGTTGCTGCTGCTGGTGGCTGACCCAGCTTTTACCGTAATCACACCTGAAGACTTGGCCCAGGCCGAACGGACACTGGTACCAGGACTCGGGAAGATGGTGGTGCTTCCCGATACCAACCACAACATGTTGCGGGGGCCTGGCTACGAGCCGACCATGGCAACCTTGTTGGCCTGGCTCGCTCAGCCAGAACCCGCCCCTCCAAACGCATAAGCGGGAGGCCCTGCCTCCCACTTATCCCAAAGACTGTTGATGACACCGCAGGCTAGCGGTCTCTAGTAACCTTACGAGGCTTGTTGCTCGCGGCGAGCGGCGGGGGCTTGGTGCCCGTTAGAGGCTTGCACGGCTGGGCGCACAATCTCGGCATAACGCCGGGTACTGCGGGGATCGCGGTGCCCAAGAATACGGCGGACAACCTGTTCGGGGTAAAAAGCGATCAACTCAGCGGCAGCCGTATGGCGTAAATGGTGCAAAGTATACCGGGGCACCTCGCGGTCATCGACGATATCAACCAGACGCGCCTGTTTGCAGACGTGAACCCAGCGCCGATGGAGGGTATCGTACGAGGCCCGATTGCCTCGGGACGACCGGAAGAGGGGTGTCTCGGGAGGGAGTCCTTCTTCGAGATCACGCACCCAACTGCGTAAGCCCCGCAGACTCCGTGGCATCGCATCAGGGGTCAAAACCACCATCCGCTTGGTGCCACTCTTAGTGTCCTGCACTAACAATACTTCACGACCCGGTTCGAGGATCACATCACCAAGATTCAGGTTCAAGACCTCGTCGGTACGCACCCCGATCTCACGGAGCAGCGTAAAGATCAGCCGATAGGGCTGACTACAATTGGCGATGGCGGCATCGAGGGCACGCCGTTCGGCTTCACTCGCAATTGGTTGGGGCCGATGCTCGGCATGATAGCGGGCATCAACTTGCTCAATCGGGTTATGGAGCAGCAAACCCTGGTCAATTGCCCACCGAAAAAACCGCCCCAGACTGGCGATCCGTCGGTTCGTCGTACCGGGCTGCTCTTCACGATTGTCGAGAAACTCTTTGATGTCGGGTGTGGTAATTGCTTCAATCGGCTGAGTAATTGCCGAAGCCGCCGTCCGTAGGTCGCAGCGATACGACGTAATCGTATTGCTGCTCAAATTGTGCTCACGCTGAATGTCGCTCAGAAATGCTTCGAGTTCAGTTGCGATTGTGCGTGGGCGATGGGTGGTGAGGCCGCCGTGTGTGAACATCACGCCCTCCTCTTTGACGCCTCGTTGATCTCCCCAAAAATGGTGTGGTGCTGGGCCAGAGGCGCAAACGCCGACGGCAACGGCTCCGGTTCATAGGGCGGGCCTGGGGAGGCTTGTCTCGCCCCGTTTTTTCATGTCATGCGACTTATTTTTGCATTATAGCAAAAAGTTAGCAATAATTCTAGTTCGAATTCCTGAATATTTGAGATCTCATTGAATGGATTTTGCTTGAATAATTGCACATGAACAGTACTTCGCTGATCGGTCGGTTGGCAGCAGCTTGCTGTACTGCGCCATGGCTGATGTCAAAACAGGTTCATGCCAACTCTGGCTGCCCTGCATTGTTGGGTAGTAGTTCCTTTACATGACACAAACGCATCGAGCATATTGACGCCCTGAAGTGCCTGTGGTACGGTAGATCTATCCCGAAGGTTCGTACCGTTGGCTTGCCATGAGGATCCCGATCCGTACCCAGGACATCACGTGGGTAGGACACGTTTTGACTCATCATGAGTCCAGGCAGACTGACGGGACTCTTTCGTTTGCGTTGTAATCCAGAGGAGTAGTTGTGCCCAAACTTACGCTTGAAGGTCAGACCATTGAGGTAGCCGAAGGAACGCGACTTGTCTTGGCAATCAAAACAGCGGGGGTCGAAATCGGCCATCGTTGTGGGGGCAATGCCCGTTGCACCACGTGCCGGGTCAGTTTTGCAAGTGGGGAGCCCGACACCATGACCGTCGCCGAGCATGCCAAACTCAGCGAGCGCAATTTATTGGGCCAGTATCGGCTAGCCTGTCAGATCTGCTGTACCCACGATATGGAAATTAGCGAAGTACCGATGACCTTGACGAGCCAGGGCTGGAGCGATACTGGGCCGATGCCCGAACCAACCGTAGTGCCTGAGGCAACCTTTGTGCCTCGCGCCGAGTTATAAGGATTGGTACGCCTTTGCGTGATGAGGATACCGCACCCTCAACGCGTCAGGCACGATAACGGCAACTCAAGAGGCGTCGGGAGGCAACAAACTGCCTTCCGACGCCTCACGTTATCCGGATACCATCACGCCACGCTTTACTAGCAGGTCTGATTAGTCATCAAGCGACAGCGGTCAAACAAGAGGGTTCCGAAGCGCTCGATCAGTTGCGTAGGCACTTCTACAAATTGATAGCGCACCATACCCTCCCAGATCAGTTCACGGCGCAACTCGGTGCGCAGCAGGGTCCACTGGGCGATCAGGCCCACATTCCAATAGATCAGGAGGGCTGCGCCGATCAAGATCGGCCAGGGACCAATGCGAGGTCGCAGCCATGTGATGAGGGCAGCGAGACCGATCACAAAGATCGGGGTACACTCGATCAGGCGACGAAAGCCGAAGGCCCCGCGCAAGTGCCAGGTTGTACCAAACGCCCCATTGATATAACTCTGGGCCAAAAAGCCAGCCAGCAGGAGCAGCGCCAGGCGCCAGTTACGCTGGGCGAGCCAGGCCAGCCCAAGCAGACCGAGGGCCAGTACCGGTGACCACAAGAAGGCCCCCCGCCCCGGATCAAACAGGGTATTGAGCAGGTTCGGGCTAGTCCAATCCAGTTTACTCGCAACCGTCGCTGAAGGGGTAGGCTGACCATTCAGGATCTGGTAGGCGAGCAATTGCGGCGTCACACTGACAGCCAGCGTAGCCAAAAAAGCCAGGTGGTGCCCCAACTGGCGGAACAGCGTAGGCCACGCTCGTTGGCGGAGCAAGCCAACATAGTGGCCTAGCGCTTCTAGGGCGGGAATGATCAGGAGCAGACCAAGCTGCTCACGGGTCATGATCATCAGGCCACCCACCAACCCAAGGCCAAGCCAGGTCGCCAAACTACGGTCTGCGGCCCGCCCCCAATCACGCATCCAGATGCTTAAAAAGAGCGCAAACAAGAAGAAGCCCGGAGCGTGTGACCAGGGCATCGCCAGATAGGTATAAAAGACCAATGGCGAGGCCAAAAACACCGTCAGGGTCGCCACCGTAGCCGCAAAATCATCGCTATAACGCCGGGCCAGCCGATAAGTCAACTGCAGGCCAAGCAAGGTATAGAGCACCGTCATCAGGCCAATCGCCACCAGATAGGGGCGGGCGTAGCCATCGCGGGGGATCGCTGCGCCAAACAGATTGGCGCTAACAACGAACAGGTCGGCGAGAACAAAGCCCGGAGCCCAGAGGATCGCTGCGCCGACGGGTGCCACATTTCGCAACAGGCCGGTGACGGGGTTAGGATTATTGGCATCTTCACGGAGCAAGGCATTAGCAACCGCTTCATCACCGAAGCGGCGGCCCTGCTCCGCAAAATAAGTATACTCGTTACGAAAATCAAGATCGCCATCAAAGTAGAGTGAGCGCAGATAGGCAAAGTACTGCACTTCATCACTCAGGGCAACCCGTGGCAGGCTCAACGGGATCAAGAGCAGGCAGACAGCCAGGATCAGCCAGGGGCCGCGATCCTGGCCGACCACCGCAAGGCGTAGACGGTTCCAGAAGTAACGAATTCGTGCCGGCGCGGCAGACAGGGCCGTGCGGTCAGCATGCATAACAACCAAGTCCTTTAGCGCCGCGTCAGGGGCAGATTGACCCGCGGGAAACTGACAGCATCCAAGGTAACACGGGTAGTCAAGAAACTATCAGTCGCGTTACCAGCCCCATCAAGGAAGCGAACATAGATATAGTAATCACCCGTTGTCATCTGACTGCGTTCAAGGCCAGCTGCCAGACTCCAGGGTAGCGTAACATCACTACTTGTGCCCGGAGCCTGAGCCGGGAACCAGCGCAGGTTGGGATCGCTGACCGGATCAGCAATTGGGGTTCGGCTATTCGCGACCCACACCCCCCAGAAGCCACGACCAGGATAGAGATTATCAACCACTGTAACCTCACGGACGACCAATTGGCGCACAATTGTCGCCTGCGGATCAGCCAGGGGGGCACTCAGGGATTGGGGGGTACTGGCAGTTAAAACTGGCTTAGCCGGGTCGTAGATCAGGGTCTGGTTTTCCTGCATCTGATTATTGATCTGATCAGCGACCCGCACCACCATCTGATTAGGCCCAGCAACCATCACCCCGGGATAAGGCAAGATATTGGCAAATGAGCGGCCATCAAGAGACACTGCTGGACCAAAACTCGTTGTACTCCGGCCTGCGGCAAACTCGCGCAGACCACTACAATCATTGGCATTACTCACTTCAAGATAGTAGGCCGGCACCCGGGTATACCCCATATGCCCATCACTCGCCCCACCAAGGCCCGAATCGCCCATACTCGCAGTCATCCCCAGCTCTGAACCAAGGTCAAAGGGGGTAAAGAGCCTGGCACGCCGAGCATTAAAGGGGTTGCCAAAGATCATATTGGCATTAACCTCACCATCGAACGTGATTGTATCATCGGTAACTTTGCTAGTAGCACCACTGTCGCGCCGCACCTGAATAAACAACCGGGAAGGAGTACAACTGGCACTACTTAAAATGCGGTCAGGGACAGCCACATCCATCGGATTGGCAAATGCGATCCAGCCCCCCGAATCATTGTTGGCATCATCAGGTGGGGCATTCCAGCGATAGCGGATCTGGGGTGGCGGTGGGGCGCTAATGTTATCGAAACGCACCGGAATAGTGGTTTGGCTTGGGCTAAACGTTGCCCCATCACGGATCACCGGAATAGGCGCGGGTGGACTGACCGAAGGCGACCCAAACAGATGGTAACGTACGGTATTGGTATCACCAACAAATAGTTCAGTAACAACATGGACAAAAACCTCATCATCACTGAGCGTGATATCCATGCGCGGATTGAAGATCGCACCACCCGTACTATTTGGTGCTGCCAACGGTACCGAGAAGGTTCCACCACGGGGGCGATAGGCATAAAAAACCTGATTGCCGCCGCCCTCAGCAACCCAGGTCAGGTGCATGGTCGCTTCACGGTCAATCTGCAAATTAACCAGATTGCCGACATTGACCCGATCCGTCAGCAGGTCACGCTGCCAACCGCCTGGTACGCGGGTAGCGAGCCAGACCCCAGTAGTGCGCGCCCCCTGAATACCCCGATAGTTTACATAGACATTGCCATCAGGATCAAACGCTGCAGTTGGATCGGCGTAGTTGTCATTCATGGGCGAGATTTGTTCAACCCGGAAGCTACTCCCATCCCAGATCGCAATAAAAATCTGAAGCAAATCCCCAATCGGTGAGGTATAAGCAGCCACCATGGTGCCATTTGGCCCGCGGGCCATCATCGGAAAGCCCAGCCCATAACTTGGTCCGAGTGAAATCTGACCCGCCCAACTCAGACCATTGTTACTCGAATAGGTCACCCGCATGGGTTCGTTGACTTCACGCCAACTCACAAAGATCACCCCATCACTGGCAATCTCCATATTGATGTTAGCGGGAAAGATGCGAGGATTAGCCACTACATTCAGCGGCCCAAACTCGCCACCAAGGGGGCGCTGGCGATGATAGATGCGACGTTCCGGGCCATTAATCCAGGCGATATGGACTGTTCCGTCGAGGCCAGCCGCAACAGTTACCGGTGAATAATCAGCTTGGCCGAATGCATCGCCTAAACGTAAGGGAGGCGGAAAGTTTTGATCAGTATCGCGTTTGAAGATGTAGATCGCGTCACGTTCGTTGTTATTTGCGACAATATGCACATCACGATTGTACGTAGCAATGTCAGGAAACTTATTGATGCGTAACCCTGGAATGTTGGTCTGAAAGATCAGACGTGGTGCCGCAGTTGTCTGCGCGCTCACCGGAACGGGAAAGGTGGTGAGCAGCAGGGCAATACCAACCAGCATGCTCATAAAGAATGCAGCTGCGCGCATAAGCAGGCTCCTCGCATCACGGCCCTGATCGTTTAGGGCGTGGTAACGCTAACATCATCAAAGAAGATTCCGCCGATGGCCCGGGTATAGATCCCGGCTTTGCCACTGATGAGCGGAGCAGCATCTTCGGCCTCTATCACGACCTGGCCATTCAGCGTCACCGTGATGGTATTGCCAACCACTTCCAGTTGCAGCACATTCCAGGTGCGCTCCTCAAAGCCGGGGCCGGGGATTGCGACCAGCGTCGTCGCCACACCCCGTTCGATCTTTTCGAGCACCTGCTTCGGCGTGGCTTCGAAGCTATCCTTGATGATCGCGTAGCGATAGTAGCTCGCCGTCGTCGGATCATCACCCTGGTAGCGAGCGATCAGGCCAGCCGTGCCATTAAACTGGTCATAGAAACTGACCTGCACCCGATAATCGCGCCAGTCCGCACTGCCCGTCAAGGCCGCAGTGCGCTGGATCGAGGGGTTGAAGGCCCGGCCAGTGGTCTGCTGCTCGAGGCGGCCCTCAGGGGTAATGCCCCAGTTCGAACGACTATCACTGAGCACAAACTCCAGGTCGACCAATTTCCAGGCGTCCAGTGCCGCTGGCCCATCAAAGCGCGAACTAAAGAGCGTCGTGCCGGCCAAGCTCGGGGCGGTGGTGGGATTGGGGCCAACTGTGGGGGTAGGCGGGAAATCAGGATACTGGAGCAAGGGTTCGGGGCTCTGGGCGACGCCCCGAGGCGCGGGCCAGAACGCCACAGCTACAGCTGCGACCACCAGGGTGATTACAACCCCGGCAACCAGCGACCCGGTACGAATATGTCTCATCATGGCACATCTCTCCAACCTACATCCATCGCATCTATCGGCCTTTATTGTACACCTAAGCCCTTGGTTTTGCGATAGTACTTCGGTGGGTCTGCAGGGCTTGCGCGACGTTCGCCTGCGGCGGTTAGGCCTGGGGCGGATTACCCAACGACTTTGATGTAAACAAACGGGTGCCCAGAGGATGGTTCCTCTAAGCACCCGTATGGATGCAACTCGCAACCCTTAGCGGGATACCAGCGGCATGACGGTACGCGGACGCACCAATTCACTCCCAGCGACAGTAATGGTCAGGTATTCGTTCGACGGATTACCAGCCCCATCAAGGAAGCGCACGTAGATCAAAGTCTCGAAATCATCACCTTCCCGGATGCGATCCTCTCGCAGAGCTTGTTCACTCAAACCACTAGCGAGACTCCAATCACGGATCGTGAAGGTTGAGCGATTCGTGGTTCGGTTCGTCATGCCCGGAGGAGGCGTAACTACCAGCCAGTTCAAACCTGGTGCATTAATAGGATCATCCAACGGATCAAGCGAGTTGGCAATCCAGAGGCCCCAGAACTGGCGACCTTCGGCATCACGGAAGCCTGCCCCAGTACCAGCCTGATCAACAACCTGAATCTCATTGAAACTCAGATCCTGGAGCAAGTCACCCTTACTACTCGCACTCGCCGTTACAGTACCCAATTCGGGATTCAGGATGGGTGGGGTTTCGTCAAAGAAGGCAGAATAGTCGAAGAAACGACTATTGCCAGCCCCATCATTAACCCGCACCACAAAAGGTACGGGACCTTCGCGCAGATTACGCAGATTGGGCAAGGCGACAATCCCCTCATAGCCATCCTCTTCGAGCAAATAGGTAGCCTCCATCTGCTCACGCGAGGAACCAATCCCCATCGAAGTCAAGCCGTTGCAATCCGATTCCGGGGTGACATTCAGATAGATCAGTGGGACGCGGGTATGCAACGGTGCCCCCGCTGGTGCCCCGGCCACACGGGCCAATTCAGCTTCCTGGCTCGTAACGGTGAAGGGGTTTTGCAGTTGCACGTTCACCTCAACGACCCCATCAAGCTCAACCGTCGCACTACGCGGCTCAGGCTCAATCTGATTGGTTGTTGAATTGCGAAGTTGCGTATAGATCGTTGAAGGCAGACAGGTTGTATTATCGAATAGCTCAGTTGGTACAGGAATAGCCATAGTGGAACGGAAGGCCACCCAAGGCGTAGCATCGGTGGGGGGTGTATTCCAGCTATAGCGAACCTGATTGGGAGAACCCTGGATATTAGTAAAGGTAACGGTAATAGTATTATCAGGGGTTCGGGCCTGCAGGCGGCGCTCAATGGTGGGATTCCCCCCAAAGATCAAGGCTCGGCCCTGGAAGAGTGCGTACCGGGTGCGCAAGCCCACGCCAGTGAACTCTTCGGCTACAACGTGGTTATAGGCCCCATCATCAATACTGCCATAGCCACGTGAATTAAAGAGTGCACCACGATTACTTGAAGCGATCGGGGCAAACGGGCCAGCCGCAGCAGGCTTAAAGGTTGCATACAACTCATTACCACCACGGGGCTGAGCTGTCCAACTAAAGTGGAGGTTATCGCCTTCGTCGGCATTGACGCTCACATTACCGACCACTCGACCTGGCACAATCTGCGAGCGGGGCCACGTGCCATCAGGTTGGCGTTCGTGATAGAGCACCCCTGAATTGCGACCGGTTTCTTCGACGCCACGATAGGCCACAATGGCGGTACCATTGCGCAGGAAGGTCATTGAGCTATCGGCATAGTTCGAGTCACGAGGGGAGACCCGTTCGTTACGAAAGCCCGTCCCGGTCCAGAAGGCGGCAAAGATCTGGAGCAAGCCAGCCTCGCCAGCGGTATAGCTAATTGCCAGGTTCGATCCAGGGCCACCAGCGACCGTGAACTGCGAACCATAGGCTTCGAGGCCCGAAACAAAAGCCCGAGGTGACCAATTGTTACCACCATCGGTCGAAATGCGATAACTGATCGGCTGGTCAGGCACACGCCAGGCGACCATGATTGTTCCATCGCCGCTAATGCCAATCGAAGGCGTAACTGGGAAAGGGGCGCCACTATCTATGACCCGGCCCGGCCCCCAGGTACCATCCACAAACTGCCGAACCCAAACGCGCTTGGTCGGCTGATCGATCCATGCAGCCCAGATCTGATCATTAAAGCCACGGCCAATCGCAGTTGAGGAATAGTCCGGTTGACCATTTGCAGGCCCAAGTGCAAACGGACTGCCAAAATTACGGCCCAATGCGGTCTTACTCCAGACAAACGCGCTGGTACGATTGGCACTTCCACCTACCATAACCAAATCCCGGATGGCAATCACATGGGGATACTTGGTATCAATCGAGTCCGGGATAATGGTTTCGAACAACAGGCGCACATCAGGTTCCTGGGTCTGGGCCTGAATGCGTTGGGTTGAGGGTAACGCAAACGAGGCCGCGAGCATCGCCAGGCTCGCCAGGATAAGCACAGTTTTACGTAGGATCACAGGTCTATCTCTCCTCGTTAGGGCGTGATAACACTAACATCATCAAAGAAGATTCCGCCGATGGCCCGGGTATAGATCCCGGCTTTGCCACTGGTGAGCGGAGCAGCATCTTCGGCCTCTATCACGACCTGGCCATTCAGCGTCACCGTGATGGTATTGCCAACCACTTCCAGTTGCAGCACATTCCAGGTGCGCTCCTCAAAGCCGGGGCCGGGGATTGC